>NZ_KV811780.1:0-239 GCF_001813195.1 Staphylococcus sp. HMSC065D05 | reverse complement strand
AGGTTGGGGGTTCAAGTCCTCTGGCCGGCACCATTTTTAGGAGGGGTAGCGAAGTGGCTAAACGCGGCGGACTGTAAATCCGCTCCTTCGGGTTCGGCAGTTCGAATCTGCCCCCCTCCACCATCATATATAGGGGCATAGTTCAACGGTAGAATAGAGGTCTCCAAAACCTTTGATGTGGGTTCGATTCCTACTGCCCCTGCCATGGCGGTTGTGGCGAAGTGGTTAACGCATCGGAT
>NZ_KV811779.1:0-219 GCF_001813195.1 Staphylococcus sp. HMSC065D05 | reverse complement strand
CAGTAGCTCAGTGGTAGAGCTATCGGCTGTTAACCGATCGGTCGTAGGTTCGAATCCTACCTGTGGAGCCATGGCTCCTTGGTCAAGCGGTTAAGACACCGCCCTTTCACGGCGGTAACACGGGTTCGAGTCCCGTAGGAGTCACCATTCTAGGTCCCGTAGTGTAGCGGTTAACACGCCTGCCTGTCACGCAGGAGATCGCGGGTTCGATTCCCGTCG
>NZ_KV811778.1:0-732 GCF_001813195.1 Staphylococcus sp. HMSC065D05 | reverse complement strand
CAGAAAGCAAGGATAGTGCCGCAAGTACAGAAAGTAAACGTAGTGCAACAAGTGAGGATTTTGGTTCAACAGTTGCTACTAATGATAGTAATTCTTCATCAAATAGTACCTCAGCAATTAATTTAAGAACATTTAGTAGATTGGCAACAACAACATTCGCAGCAGCAGCAGCAACTTCAACTACAAATACTTATACAGGTGCAGGGACTGATACAAATTATAATATTCCAATTTATTATAAATTAACAACTGTAAATAATGGAACGTCTATGACTTTTACGTATACAGTTACTTATGATAATCCTGCTACTACGACGGTTGAAAAGCCTACAGCATTGTCTAATAGTTACGCAATATACAACACAGGAACAACTTATCAAACGATGTTTACACTAGGTAGTGCATATGGAACACCTTCAACAGCGACAAGTTATATTACCGATTCAACAGGTGCTCAACTTAGTAATCCAAAAGCAAACACAACTAATATAAACAAACAGGGTAGTGGATATACTTGGGCAAACGGCTACCAAATGAATGGATACCAAGCTAAACAAGGATATGGTTTAACCACAACTTGGACAGTTCCTATCAATTCTAGTGGAGACACTTCTTTTACATTTGCCCCATACTCTACATCTGTGACAGGTGGGACAAACTTCTTTAATGGTCAAAAAGTGACTGTAACAGATCCAACTAGTGCGTCAACAAGTACTGCGAACTCACAAAGCG
>NZ_KV811777.1:0-2721 GCF_001813195.1 Staphylococcus sp. HMSC065D05 | reverse complement strand
GTGAAGGTACAGAAACAAATCAACCATCAACAGAGAACAAAACAACAAGTAGTGACATTATTGAGCAACCTGAAGCTAGTGCTTCAATTCAAAATATCTCTGAAGAGTTAAATATATCAAGTGATGATATTGTTCAAGCTCTAGAAAATGCCGGGGTAGATGTATCTAATGTAACAGAAGTAGAAGCCATCGCTGCGCTTATTCAGAATGGTTATGTTAATAATGATAATGAAACACCACTTGCTACGCCGTTAAGCGTAAATTTAGCTACTGCACGTAATGAAGAAACAACAAATACGCTAAGACCAAGATTATTTGCTGCTGATACGCCAACCAATGATAATGTATCCAATACTGATAACAATCGAATTATTGAAGCAGACGCGCTTAAAAATGGTTATATTAACTCAACTACAGATGCTACAAATGCTGCAAATACACTATCTGGACGTGCGTGGATGGTGGATAAAGGAACACCTGCAACAATGGCAAATGGATTAACACCAGTTCCTGAAGGTACACCCGTTTATATGCAATGGATTGATAAAGATGGTGTGGTATCACCAATATATAAAGCGGCAACTAAATCAATAGAAAAATCAGGTGGTTCGCAAGTTGGACCCGGAGCCTATGCGTTTGACTTAAGAAAACCATATAAAGATGCAAATGGTAAAGAACATACGTATCGTGCTGCAAATAATCAATATTATAGAATTTGGATTGAAGACTTTAAAACACATAATGGTAATACAGCAACAATGTTACGTACCGCAGGCGGTTTTTTACCCGGTTCATATGTAGATTCAAGTACTAGTAATAATATTGGCCAGTTCCCATTAGCAGGTAAAAATATGCAACGTACAGGTATCTTTATGGGGATTGAACCTGATGGTGAATATATGACTCGCCCACAATCTGAATGGATTCATGACACTCAAGGCGCTGACGCTCCACTTTCAACAAATTCTATCCAAGGTCGTGTATGGTTAGAAACAGGAACTGGGGGAGACTTAGCTAACTCGGCAACTGGTCCAAGTTATAACCCAGCTGCAAGTGATAGAATAGCAGATGGTTATACTGTTGTATTTTCATCTTTAACTAATGAAGGCGTTCAAGCATATAAAAATCAAGTAGAAAGTTTACCTAAAGCAGAACAAGCAGACGCAACAAAAACATTATTAAAAGATCATCCCGAATATATATCAGCAACGGTTTATGGTGAGACAAATGCGGATGGATATTATACTGTTCACTTCCCAACAGATAAAAAAATTAATAATGATTATATCTATGGTTACGTAATGAATCCTGATGGAGAAAAAGTACTAGGATATTCTTCATTTACCTCACCAATTTTTACTGGGGCAAATTCAAATTTATCATTTACGCCTCAAACAGCACCAGTTTCTAAACCGGCTAAGGGCGGATGGTATAATGTCAATTTTGCATTAATTCCGACAACGGACACTAAAATTGATATTGTGAAGTACAATAACACTACACAACCAGCACAACCTGGAGACACAATTAACATTGATTTAAGTGGCTCACAATTATCACCACTTCCATCTCATATAGAATGGAGAGATCAAGAAGGTAAGGTAATTAAGAAAACAGATGATATTACTTCATATACTGATGGTGAACAAAAAGGTACATTTGTGGTACCTGAGGCTGCGAAAGCTGGCGATGTTTATACAGTATACTTAGTTTCAGGTGGTAAAGATGTAGGTTCAGATTCATTCGTAGTTGCTACTCAAGAGAAATCCTATCATCCAAAAACAGACAAGGTTATAAAAGAGTATGGTGACCCAACAACTGAGGATGATGTAACAGGAGCAGTAACAATTCCAGATTATCCATCAGATAAAGAACAACCAACAATCAAAGTAGATGATCCAAGTACATTACCGGAAGGTAATACACCAGGAACAGTAAATGTGCCTGTAACAGTAACATATCCAGATGGTACGCAAGATCATGTGACAGTACCAGTAACAACAAACAAACAAGCAGATAACGATGCTTATCAACCAACAACGGATGAAGTTACAAAAGATTACGGAACACCAACAACTGAGGATGATGTAACAGGAGCAGTAACAATTCCAGATTATCCATCAGAAAAAGGAAAACCAACAATCAAAGTTGATGATCCAAGTAAATTACCAGATGGTAATACACCAGGAACATCAAATGTAGATGTAACGGTAACATATCCAGATGGTACGCAAGATCATGTGACAGTACCAGTAACGACAAATCCAGAAAAAGATGTTATTGCTCCTGATGCACCGACGATTAATCAACCATCTGTAGGTGATAAAACGATATCAGGTAAGGGTGAACCAGGATCTACAATAACAGTAACTTTCCCTGATGGTAGTACTACAACTGGTAAAGTCGATGGAAATGGTGATTGGACAGTAACAGTTCCAGATGAAATTACTTTACATGAAGGAGATAAAATTACTGCGATATCAACTGATGATAGCGGCAATAAATCTAATCCTACTGATACTACTGTAGTTGACCATGATGACAGCGACTCAGACTCAGATAGCGATTCAGATTCCGATAGTGACTCAGACTCAGATAGCGATTCAGATTCCGATAGTGACTCAGACTCAGATAGCGATTCAGATTCCGACAGCGACTCAGATTCCGACAGTGACTCAGACTCAGACAGCGATTCAGATTCCGACAGCGACTCAGACTCAG
>NZ_KV811776.1:0-273 GCF_001813195.1 Staphylococcus sp. HMSC065D05 | reverse complement strand
TAAATAAAAACATAAACTTTTAAATTTAGATAACGCTGAAGATGGTAATTTAATTCAAACAATTGATAAAGAAAAAAACATTCAATTACAGAAATTGGGCACTTCGAAAACAAAATTATCTCTAAAAAAATAGGGAGCTTTAACTAAAAAAGCTAGTGTTTGTTATTGAAAAGTCGTAAAAAAGAATGGGTACAAAATGGGTACAGATACAATATGTAGGGGAACATTTTGGGTACAAGCACAATTTATAGGGGTACATTTTGGGTACAAACA
>NZ_KV811775.1:52977-55556 GCF_001813195.1 Staphylococcus sp. HMSC065D05 | reverse complement strand
AGTTTTCATAAATTCATTTACTGGCTTCTTTATTATTTGTATAAAGAAAACCATGCGCTATGCGTATGGTTCAGAAAAGGTTTTACCGTTATCTAAAAAAACATCTCATCATGCTAGAATATATATTGGTCAGCCAACCAAAATATTCAACACGAGGAGATGCTTTTTAATGTCATCTGACACAAACAGTTTAGCACATACAAAATGGAATTGTAAGTATCACATAGTCTTTGCACCAAAATATAGAAGACAAGTGATTTATGGAAAAATCAAAAGAGATATTGGAGTTATTTTACGTCAACTATGTGAAAGAAAAGGCGTAGAAATAATAGAAGCAGAAGCATGTAAAGATCATATTCATATGTTAGTTAGTATTCCACCTAAATTAGGAGTATCATCATTTGTTGGATATTTAAAAGGTAAAAGCAGTTTAATGATTTTTGATAGACATGCTAATTTAAAATATAGATATGGAAATAGAAAGTTTTGGTGTAAAGGATGTTATGTAGATACAGTAGGTAGAAATAAAAAGGTAATTGAAGATTACATTCGTAATCAATTACAAGAAGATATCGTTGCAGATCAAATTTCAATGGAAGAAAACCTAGATCCCTTTACAGGAGAAGAAATTAAAAAAGACGAAAAAATAGTACCCCTTTAGGGGTGCTGGGAAAGTAGTGCAGTTGGCTGACCTATCAGTGCCCTTTTAGGGGTGGCCAGTAAGAAAGGCTTATAGCCGTAGAACAAACCACCCGTTCATACGGGTGGTTTTGATTTTACAATACTTAGTATTGTTGGCTCGCTTTCTTAGGGGGCAGCTTCAGCCTGTAGTCTTCAACTTGTCCTGTTCCATCAAGTTATTCAAAACTGACTGAGGCCGAAGATAAGATTCGTTAAATTGATCAGCTTCTTTTGCATTATTTTGATCAACCATTTTCAGCCATTTATTATTTCCAACTGTATTAGGGTTAATTTTTTTTAAGGTAGTGTCTCTGTAAATAGCTGCATTTAAAATTTTATCTGGATTAGTTTCAATTTCAATATCATTGGTACCTAAATATATATCAGTGGTAATATCAGCTTTTGGGTTCAATTGCTATCTTTTTATCTGATGGATGTATATTATAAACACTATTAGCTAGTTCGTGATATGTGTTATTTTTAGTATGAAGATTGTCCGTTATTTCACCTCAAAGGAATGATTTTTTAAATAAAAATAATTTTAATATTTATTATATTAATTGTTGGAGACGTCTATTTAAAGATGAAACATGAAAAAATAAAATATTATGACAAATAAAAAGAAAAAATAGTAATTTATATGAAGTACAATGTTAAAGGTTATAAAGAAATAAAGTTTGAGGAACATAAAGAAAATCCTTTAGATGGATTTGTTATTACAGGTTATATAAATAATGACAATACTAATACTTTTTCAGCACATATGTGGTCTAAAGATGATTATCAATTTGAATATCTCTCATCATATAGTGATAAACTGGATAGAATGATGATAAAAAACCCAAAAACAGTTTCAGAAATAAAAAAGAACAATCTAATAAAAGAGATAAAAGGATGGGTAATTGATTAGTGCTATTTTAATGGAGACTCTTATGCTGAGATACTGGATGCATGAACCTTGTATATAACGAGCATGTAGAAACCGTTGATGTACCAATCAAGCCAAGTGACCGTTTAAAAGCTCGTGATATGTTGGGGAAATACCATAAGTTATTTACTGATAAGCAAGAAATTTTAGGAGACGTGCCTATATTCATTAATATAGGTGAATAGAATGGGGAAGATGAAGAATTAGACAATGAGGTAAATAAAGTAGCAGACGAACATCCAACCAGACCGGTATTTGTTGATGATGTATCGTTGGAGGACTAATAATGAAATTTAAAAGCACTAACTATTCATTAGGTTGAGTAGTTAGTGCTTTTCTGATGTTAAAATCCCCAAATTAGAGGTGGGTCTGCTTCGTAGTCTTTTTTATTAAGGTTTTCTTTTTTTATAATATCATTCGGAGTTAATTCATTTATATGATCCTCATTTTTAAATAGTTTGCCAAAAACTTTTGGATTATAAGACATATCCCCATTAAATTGAAAGCGGTCTATAGAGGACATCATCGCTTCAAATTCATATTTTTTATCATTATTAATATAGCCAGATATAAAATAATCTCCCATTGGATTTTTGTCTACATCCTTTATTGTTAAGGAATGATAATTTTTAAGGTTATATTTGAAATATAAATCAATTCTGTTCTTTTGAACTTCGATATATCTATCTTTCTCATTTTTATGCAAAACATAGCCTCCTAATATAAATAGTGATATAATTATTAATATTGCGTAAAATGTAACTTTGTTTTTTTTCATTGCTTACCCACTTTCAATTTTATTTTAAGGAGTCTTTTAATATGCAACAAACAGATGAAATTTCCCACAAAATAGCTTCAGAGTCTTATAGGGATCTAGAAAAAAATAATAACATTAAAGTGCAAGGTAAAAATTATAGAGTCATTGAAAAACGAGACGATACCCAAAATGGTTTAAGATCTTATGCATTTG
>NZ_KV811775.1:52457-52877 GCF_001813195.1 Staphylococcus sp. HMSC065D05 | reverse complement strand
ATGGTTTAAGATCTTATGCATTTGCACCAGTTGTGAATGGTAAAGTAGACACTAGTCACATTTATATGGGCTATGCTGGTACAGAACTTACCAGTATGAAAGACTGGAAAACCAATGCAAATCTTCCCTTTCATAATAACACAACTAATTTGAAAATTGATGAACGTTATAAAGATCTAAAAAATACTACTATAACTGAAAAATACAACAAGCCAACTGACGACAATGATGTACTAAATACAATGGATACGATTGGCGAAACAATTATTAAAAAAGTAACGCATTCAAATGTTCCTAATGATATCTATACAAAAGGTACTCCGAGCCAAATAGATGAAAGTGTAGCCTTCACCCAAGCTGTGAAAGATAAATACCCTAATAGTAATTTTCATAGTGGGGCACATAGTTTAGGAGGCTATC
>NZ_KV811775.1:51952-52357 GCF_001813195.1 Staphylococcus sp. HMSC065D05 | reverse complement strand
TTTAACATCGTTACCTTTTGTAGGACAACATTTTGTAGGCACTTATGATAGTTTTGAAAAAAAGGTAATGCAAAAGAAATGTCAAAAGGTGAATTGGCTGCATATAAAAAAGCGAAGAAGATGTTTAATCAATTCAATATATTTAATACTGATAAAGACCCAGTAGGGCTTGATGATACGAAAAGTGCTTTTATTAAAAAACTTAATAAAAAAGCTAAAGCTGATAAAGCGTCCAAAACGAAAAAAGGCTCTAAATCTACAAGTAAATCATCGAAAAGTGTTAAAGCGGATTCGGATGCTTCTGCCAAAAAAGGAAATGGTGGCTCTGGTGGTTCGGGCAAAAAGATAAAGATACAAACGTAAGCTGTACATGCTATTGTAAGTAATCTACGTGATCGAATACAT
>NZ_KV811775.1:50785-51852 GCF_001813195.1 Staphylococcus sp. HMSC065D05 | reverse complement strand
ATTTAAAAGCACTAACTATTCATTAGGTTGAGTAATTAGTGCTTTTCTGATATTAAAAGCCCCAAATTAGAGGTGGATCTGCTTCGTAGTCTTTTTCATTTAAGTTTTTTTCTTTGATGATTTGGCTAGGGAATTTATCAAGATCATTTTGTGTTTTGAACATATTTGATAAATTTTCTGACATACTCATTTGATTATCAAATTGGTAATCACTTGTTTCATTCATAGTAGCTGTAAAATATAATTCCTTATTATTATTTACATACCCTTTAATTAAATAATCTCCCATTGGGTTTTTTTCGGTTTTTACAATCGTAAAGTGTTTATAATGATTTACGTTTTCATTGAAAAATAAATCGATTCGCTTTTTTTGAATATCTAAGTAATAATTGCGTTTATTTTCATGTAACATATAGAAGCCTCCAATTATAAGTGATACTATAATTATAGATGTAATTAACATTATATTTTTTTTAAACATAATTGCCTCCACAAATATTTATACAGAATGGTGAGATGCATGAAAATAACAGATGAAACAAAAAGAAAACTTTCTGCCGAAAGTTACAACGACCACAATGTGAATAGTGTAATAACTACGCCAGCGAGTAAATTTAAAGTCCTTGAAAAAAGAGAGGACACAAGAAATGGTTTAAAGGCTTATGCTTATGCACCAATTGTTAATGGAAAACCTGATACAAGTAATATTGTTATGGGTTACGCTGGTACAGACCCTCTTAGTATGAAGGATTGGAAAACAAACTTATCTCTTCCTTACCATAATAACACAGATGATTTAAAAATTGATGAACGTTATAAAGATCTAAAAAATATTACTATAACTGAAAAATACAACAAGCCGACTGACGACAATGATGTACTAAATACAATGGATACGATTGGCGAAACAATTATTAAAAAAGTAACGCATTCAAATGTTCCTAATGATATCTATACAAAAGGTGCTCCGAGCCAAATAGATGAAAGTGCAGCCTTCACCCAAGCTGTGAAAGATAAATATCCTAATAGTAAATTTCATAGTGGGGCACATAGTTTAGGAGGCTATC
>NZ_KV811775.1:50279-50685 GCF_001813195.1 Staphylococcus sp. HMSC065D05 | reverse complement strand
TTTAACATCGTTACCTTTTGTAGGACAACATTTTATAGGAACTTATGATAGTTTTGATAAAAAGGGCAATGCAAAAGAAATGTCAAAAGGTGAGTTGGCTGCATATAAAAAAGCGAAGAAGATGTTTAATCAATTCAATATATTCACTACTGATAAAGATCTAACAGGACTTGATGATACGATAAGTGCTTTTATCAAAAAACTTAATAAAAAAGCTAAAGCTGATAAAGCATCAAAAGCGAAAAAAGGCTCTAAATCTACTAGTAAATCATCGAAAAGTGTTAAAGGGGATTCAGATGCTTCTGCCAAAAAAGGACATGGTGGCTCTGGAGGTTCGGGCAAGAAGATAAAGATACAACCGGAAGCTGTACGTGCTATTGTAAGTAATCTACGTGATCGAATACAT
>NZ_KV811775.1:0-50179 GCF_001813195.1 Staphylococcus sp. HMSC065D05 | reverse complement strand
TCTACGTGATCGAATACATAAATATGATGATGTACTAAGAACCATTGAGGAATATGAAAGGGAGACAAAGAAAAGCTCCCAACGCATCCTAGACAAATATGAATCTGAATTGTTGAGTGGTTCCCATAAATTTATAAGTCCGAATGATTTGGCCGAGTATATGGAAGCCCTAGCACAAGGAGGGTCTGTAGGGAACTTAGAATTTTATGATAATCATTTAATGGAACAAGTAACGCAAGATATACATCAAAATAAAAAAGCGTTACTACAATTTGCAGAAAAACTAGAATATGCAGCAGATAAATTTGAAGAAAAAGATTTAGAGGAAAGCGATGTATTTGGACTATTTAGTTAGGGGTGACATAGATGAGTTCGAAAGATGCAGAAAAGAAACAAAGAGAATTGGCGAGACTGGAACAATTAAAACAAGCTATGCGATCAGAAACAGAAAGTATGGTAGAGCAAGCCAAATCAGATGTAGAAACACGTAAAAACGACATTCAACAAATCATTGAAGTCATCAACAGTGCAGGGCAAGAATTAGATGAAGTATTTGAGGGCGAAGCAAGTGAAGCTGCACAAACAAATGTAACGAAATTAAAAAGTAAGAATATTGATATGAATACAGATTTTGAATTCTTAGTCGACTCATTTGAAGTATATTAAGCAAAGCCCACCCATCAGCAGAAGTGTTGGTGGGTGTTTTTACATTAAATAGAGGTCAATAACATAAATAAGCTACGGACACACCAATTTTCATTAATATAGGTGAGTGGAATGAGGAAGATGAAGAATTAGACAATGAGGTAAATAAAGTAGCAGACGAACATCCAACCAGACCGGTATTTGTTGATGATGTATCGTTGGAGGACTAATAATGAAATTTAAAAGCACTAACTATTCATTAGCTTGAGTAGTTAGTGCTTTTCTGATGTTAAAACCCCAAAATTAGAGGTGGATCTGCTTCGTAGTCTTTTTTATTAAGTTTTTTCTCTTTAATTAATTCGGAAGGAGTTTTCTGTTTATCAGAAAAGGTTTTTATATATTTTTCAGTCAAATCCTTAGACTGGCCTAAATCTCCATTAAATTGATAATTTGTTTCTTTATTTAGCTTTACGTTAAAATATAAATTTTTTTTATTATTGATGTGTCCTTTTAATTCAATGCTTCCCATTGGAGTTTTTTGTATTGAATCAATTGAAGAATTTTCGTAATTACTTAAATTATTTTGAAAAAAAAGATCTATCCTTTTTTTTTTGAGTATCAATATAGTGTTTTTCTGTGTTTTTATTATACATATACAATCCCCCTAAGATTAATGTTATTATACATACAAATAGGAATACAATTTTTTTATTCATACAAGTACCCTCTTTTCAAAAATAGTAAGGAGCAAATTATGGTACATACTGATCAAGACTTTAGAAACCTGTCAGAAGAAAGTTATGAAAATTATGAAATTGGAGATACAGTAAAACATGATGGTAAGACTTTTGAAATTATGGAAAAACGAGATGATACCCAAAATGGTTTAAGATCTTATGCATTTGCACCAGTTGTTAATGGAAAGCCAGACACGAATAATATTGTGATGGGTTACGCTGGTACAGGCCCTCTTAGTATGAAGATTGTATGTTATTTCACTTCAAAGGAATGATTGTTTGAATAAAAAAATAATTTTAATATTCATTGTATTAATTAGTATAGTATTAATTATAGGAGGCGTCTATTTAAAAATGAAGAATGACAAACAAAAAGAAAAAGAGCAACAATACTATGATGAACAAAAAGAAAGGATAACATTATATATGAAATATAATGTTAAAGATTTCAAAAGTATTGATTTTACAAGTTGCGAAAGAGATCCAATGGGAGGTTACGCAATTAAAGGTTATATTAATAATAATAAAAAATTAAGCTTTACTGCGTCTGCTTATTTAGATGAAAAAAATCAATTTGAAGGAGATTACTCAAGTACTGAAGAATTTGATAAAATAATTATTAAAAATCCTAAAACAGTTTCAGAAATAAAAAAAGAAGAGAAAAATAAAGAAAATGAAAATTAAAACTCTAGTTTTATTAATACTAGTAATTGTAATTATAGGTTCAAGTGGTTATTTAAAAATGAAGAATGACAAACAAAAAGAACAAGAAGAGAAATACTATGATAAACAAAAAGAAAGAATTACTCTTTATATGAAGTATAACGTAAAAGACTTCAAAGCTATTAAATTCACAGAAATTAAGAAGAATCCAATGGATGGATATGCAATAATAGGTTACATAAACAACGATAAAGGTAAAATTTTCACTGCACACATAGGACAATTTGATAACTATCAATTTGAAGATGTGTTATCAACAAGTTCAGAATTGGAGTCAATGATGAAGTCTAAAGAAAAATCTGTTTCAGTAATCAAAAAAGAACAATCTAAAAATTGAACGAATAAAAATTGATTACACCACTTCTCATAGTGGTGTTTTCTACGCTGAGAAACGTATTGTGATGCATCGAGTTTTATTCTTGTGTAACCTATGTTTAAAGTGTAAATATAACTGCATGAAATACGAACAACATTGCTGGTCAATCGATATTTGAAATAGGTCGCAGATTGAAACATGTTAAAGAAAATGATTTAGCACATGGAGAATTTAGCAAGTGGTTAAAAATTTAAATTTAGATTGGAATACTGATAACAGATTTATGAAGGTTTCATCAGAATTACCAAATTCTGATACGTACCACAATTTAGGTTCAAGTGCTTTATATCTTATTACAACTCTCCCCGAACCAGAACGCACCAAAGAACACATAACGTCAAATTGAGAAACTAAAACACCAGACGAGATGACTGTTCGAGAATTGCGAGAGTTAAAGAAACAACTTAAACAACGAGATGAACAAAATGCTCAACTCCAATCACAAGTGGGACAAGCACAACGCTCTGAATCAATCGCACGTAAGAAAATAGAAGATGCTGAGAAATAAACGAAAAAAGTATCCTAATAGAACTAAAATTATAAATGATGTTCTATTAGAGGGTTAAAATTAAAAGAGCCTAGCAAATCAATGCTAAGCACTTATTTTTATACTCTTAAATCAAGATATAACTTTTCTGCATATGGTAATAATTCAGGTATATAATTTCTAGCGTAGCCTTCTATAAATCTTAAAGTTTGAGAGTCTGTTATTTCGTCATATTTACCCACATTTTCAATTAATATAGATTTAAATTCTTCAATGTTCATATCATCAGTACTTTTGTTATTAGACAACCTTATAAATGCCATAAATACTTTTTCAAATTCATCTAGAGTGATACCTAAATCTAAACATAAAAGACTTATTGATTTTGTATTGTAAGGATGATGTCCTACGATTTCAGCTAGTTCTGAAACTGCTTGATATAGTAACCTTATATCATCTTTATTTTCAAACATTATTTTCACTCCTAAACAAGTAATTTAATACCTTCTTTTACTGCAACTTTAACTTGACCAGCGAGGCCTTTTTTAACGCCAGCTTCTACTAATCCTCTATACACTGCATCAGCAACTGAGTTAGCTGGGACTTTAGATAATTTTAACAAAGGTCGTAGTTTTGCATCAATTGCGTCGAAATTTTTTGAAACAGCATTTGTTGCTTTTTGATTGCCAGTAAAAGTTTTAACTACACCTACTAATTTACCTTTATTATTTAATATACCCTTAATAGCTTTTTTAGTAAGATATGTCCCACCTACATAGGTTTGTACATCTTTTTTGTTTTCATTAGTTTGTTGATTTGTCTTGTTATCTAGAGGTTGTTGAACATTGCTATTTTGCGTTTGAACTTGTTCTTCTGCACTTGCTAAAGGTGAAACACATGTTAATAAAACAGCACTTAAGACTAGTGATCCAACAGTTTTTGTGATTTTCATTATACAGTGATCTCCTTTAATAGTGAATTTGCAAAAACAAAACTTTGCAATATAAGTATAAGACTAAGCAAACATAAAAAGTTTAATAATTTGTAAGTGTCTATGTTCTATGCCTAGTAGTCTAATGTAAAAAACACTACCATTAAATGAGAGAGTATGTCATTTTAAAAAGAAGTGCCCTAAAATTCTAATTGATCATTTACAGCAAGATAGATAACACCACTTAATTGTGGCGTTTTTTACGCTGAGAAACGTACTGTGTTGCATCGAGTTTTATTCTTGTGTAACTATGTGTTTTAAGTGATTGATAAACGCTCTGTAATATTCCTACAAACATCAATTTAAGCAACATTTTGCAGAGTTTTAGAAGTGGATGAAGTAAGGTGTAAACAACATTTAGATTTTTATTTGTATATTAAATAATTTTTTTTTCTATTAATATGATAGAGTTTTAATTAAGTAACTCTAAAAAAGGAGAAGAAAAATGAAAAAATTTGATGCTCATTTACATATAATAGATTATGAATATCAAATAAATGAAAATAACGGTTATATGCCACTTGAATATAAAAGCGAAGTTAATTCTTTAAATATTATAGGTGGCGCTATTGTTTCAGGATCTTTTCAAGGTTTTGACCAGTCATACTTAATTGATACATTAAATAAATTAAATGGTAATTATGTAGGAGTAACACAATTGCCTCATTCTGTTACTGATGATGAATTGATTTTTTTAAATAATCAAGGTGTTTCTGGCTTGAGGTTCAATGTAAAACGTGGTGGTTCAGAAGACTTATCAAAGCTTGAATATTTTGCAAAAAGAGTAAATGAAGTTGTTGGCTGGCATACAGAATTATATATTGATTCGAAGAAATTGTCTGATATTAAAACAACTATTAAAAAGTTACCTGCAGTTTCAATAGATCACTTAGGGCTGTCAAAAGAGGGATTACCACATATGCTTGATTTAGTTGAACAAGGTGTGAAAGTAAAGGCTACTGGCTTTAGCAGGACTGATTTAGATATTCCCAATACTTTGAGATCTATATATAATATTAATCCAGAAGCACTAATGTTTGGTACAGATTTACCATCGACCAGAGCACCATACAGGTTTAACGAGAATGATATTCAAATTATAGAAAATAATTTCACTAACGAAGAGTGTGAGAATATATTTTATAAAAATGCAACGAAGTGGTATAGGATAAAAGAAATTTAAGTTGATGTAAAATTATTGCTATTCTTTGCCCCAAATTACTTTTGTTTTTTCAATTTTACCATTTTACACACAACTGATTAGTCAATGTAAACGTTGATATGACAATACTTATAGCGATTATCATATCAATAGATAAACGGTTTAATGAACTCCCGCCGTCTCCACTATACAGAGGCTGGGACATAATTCCTAGCAAAATAGCCAGTAAATGAGTTTTTATAAATTCATTTACTGGCTTCTTTATATAATAAAAAAGAAGCGCTTTTGTAGGTTTATACTTAACAAATGCGCTTCTATATCCTTTCACAGTTAAAATTTTAGAACTTAAAATCCTTTCAATTACGCTTTAAATAACTTAGAAATTATGTACATATTTTTTAACCCTTGAATATTAACTCTACAGTAATTGGAACTCATTATAGGTGAATGTGTCCTTTTGTATATCTATAATTTTTAGGGTCTTTAGGTGGAACAAGGGCTCTACTAATATTCAGTAATCCAATTTTACCACATAACATTACGATAATAATAATAAACTCAGTCCAATTATAGTATTCGGAAGTTAAATCCATAGTGAGACCGACTGTACCGAATGCTGATACGACTTCGAAGAGTATTTTGATTAAAGGTATATTGGAATTGATTATGGTAAGTATAAACGTAACCATACCGATAAATGCAATAGAAATGAGAATAGTTACGAAAGACAACTGTATGTATCTTTCTGATATTTCTCGATTAAATATAGAGTTATTTTTTTCTTTGCGTATTGTATTAAAAATAGCGATTGTTGCAACAACAAAAGTTGTAACTTTTATACCACCTGCAGCACTCAATGGTGCACCTCCAATAAACATGAGAGCCATAAGTAATAAAGCTGTAGGTGTTTTAATGTTTCCAACGTCAATTGTGTTAAATCCTGCAGTCCTTGTTGTCACTGATTGGAAAAATGCATTTCCTATTTTTTCAATTAATCCCATGTGTAACATAGAGTTTTGATTTTCTAGTAAAAAGAAGAAAACTGTGCCTATCAAAATTAATAAACCAGTGGTCGTTAACACGAGTTTAGAGTGTAGGGATAATTTTCTAAAACTTTTGGCGTTCCACAAATCAACCACAACTAAATGCCCCAAGCCTCCCAAAATGATAAGTATTGGAATAGTGATAATGATTACCGGATCATTTGAAAAGTCGATTAAGTTGTTTTTAAAAAGGGCGAATCCTGCGTTGTTAAATGCGGAAACTGAAGTGAATAGACTTAAAAATAGACCTTTACCTATACCAAATTTTGGAATAAACGATAAACATAGACAAAGTGTACCAAATAATTCAGTGGCGATGCTGTATATGGCTAGATGTTTAATAAGTTTAATTACACCACCGGGTTCGTCAATATTCCAAGTAATCATAAATAAAATTCTATTGTTAATTGATATTTTCTTATTTAAAAAGATGAGAGTTAGCATTGCTACTGTAACAATACCTAATCCACCAATTTGTATAAGTAATAAGATAATGATTTCCCCAAAAATATTAAATTGTGTTCCGACATCAACTGGTGATAGACCAGTTACTGTGAATGCACTAGAAGCTACAAACAATGCGTCAATAAAGTTAATGGGTTTCCTTCCTGTATAGGGCAAATAGAGTAGAAAAGCACCAATTAAAGTTGTCAACAGAAATAACATAAGATAGAAATATAAAGGTTTATTTACTTTGCTCATAAATTTCCACCATTCTTTATATGAGTTATATAACAAAGATGATAATATCATAAGTGAATTTTAAAGTGTAATAACTTGTTAAAGTTTTTAAATATTTACTATTTACAGTGAGCATAAGCACGATATTAGCTTTAAAAAGATGCTTAGCCTGAATAAGTGATAATTTTTAAAATTGTAGTAGTAAGTATTCAATTAAAATACATCAAAGTAAAGTGGGGGTTAATATGCGTAGTGTAATTAAGTTGGAAAATGCATTTATATTTATAATCACAATCGCTGTTTATTTTAAATTAGAATTTTCTATATGGCTGTTTTTACTTTTACTATTAGTTCCAGATATTTTTATGTTAGGATATGTGATTAATAGAAAAACAGGTAGTTATGTCTACAATATTGGACATACGTGTATCATACCTATAATTATCGCGCTATTATATTTATACATTGATGAAAAGTTACTTTTACAGATTGCTTTAATATGGTTAGCTCATATTAGTATGGATAGAACTATGGGTTTCAGACTTAAATATTCATCAGATACTGATAAAACGACAATACAAAAGATATAATCATAGTTTTCTGAATAGATATTCCAAGTTATACAAATCAATGGTATTAACGATTTAATATAATACAGTAATGGAGAGTGATTATTAAATTTTTTGAATTACCTCATTAAATTAGAAATAAAATGCGTGATATTATTATACTTTTAACTTAATTAATGACTGTTTATAAATAAAATCCCCTAAACAATAATTATTGTCTAGGAGATTTAGCTTATAGTTTAAAAAGTTTTTGAAGTATGTTGCATCAAGGCATTAAACTCTTCATTTCTTATGTTACTTTGTGTAAGCGTAATTAAATGATTATCTAAATCTTTAATTGTCATTTCAATAGAATTCCATGGTTTTTCTTCAAGGTCTTCCACGATATATTGAGAAGATATTCGTTGTTTTAAAATTCGTATATTTGGTACAAGTATATTTGTATAAACTGCATTACCGACCTCAAACTGCTTGCCAGAAATTAACATTATATCTTGATATTTTGCTAATCGTAAATGTTCCATTAAAATTTGATTTTGTTCATTTTTAAATTTAAAAATACTTTTAAAACCTAAATTCTCTTGATACCATTCTGATGATTTCTCTATGTCGTTAACTAACATTTTATTAAACATAGGCATACTATATAATTCCATAGTTAATCCTCCTTTATTGGTAAGATCAACTTTAATCTATAACGTAACGTCAATGTCAAGGACGATAAAACAAATGAAGTCGATAATATCAACTGTTAATTTTAGTCTGATTCTAGAAGGCATTGTTGAAGTATCTTAAGTGATATTTTCAATGCGATTATTTTAATAAATGTAGTTATGAGCAAACCATGATGGTTATATCTTTAAACATTAAAAGTTGGTATTAAAGGTAAGACATATATAGTGACTAAAATAGTAATAAATAATATCGTGTATGTTGAGATGATTAAATAAAAAAGAGCTATACATTAAATAATAGATTTTATCCGTCTATACATAAAACGTTGGCCCTTATCTTTCGCTCAATTAAAAAAATTACGCTTGTTGGTAAGTGTAGTTGGTTGAGATAACTATATGCCTAAATAGTGTTTAGATATATAATGAACGAGATATCCCATTAAGCATAATACACCGAGTGATATAAAAACTGCAGAAAAATTTCTGCAATGACTTTTATAAGATAATCCTTGATTTTGTGCTAAAAAGAAACTAAAAATATATAGTCCGATTCCTATTATAAAAAAGCCTATAATTACGTATAACATATAAACCTCTTTCTATTTAGTTGAACTAAATGTAAATTTTTAATTTTTGTAATAATTATTTGCATCTAGAACTTTCTGTGCGTCATCTCCTTCGTAATTACCATTGAGAATTTCGTCACGAATTTGTCTCTTACTAGAAGATAGTCCATTCCTAGTATTATTTATCCATTCTTGATTTGGCATGTTCATATATTTGTTATTTGGCGTGTACTCAGGTTGTTATTGCAAATTGTTGAAATGGTATTTGAATTTTGATTATATTGAGTATCTTTAGAATTATTACTTTCATCAATAGCTTGTTCTTGAGTTTGAATTGTATTTTGAGAGCTTTTAAGAATCATAAATCACTGTAGTAATGTTCAATGAACTTATTCATTGTAATTCTTAAGCTTGAGATGCTTTGTTTTTACTTTGACTTCTCATTTCAATATTTTTTCTGAGCTATATTTGGAGTTTAGACCACATGCCGTTAAGAATAGTGATATTGATAAGAAAAACAACTAATGCTTTAACTTTCATTAGTAATTTCTCCAAATACTAAATTTATATAACTATTAATTTGAACAGCGAAACGAAAATAACAAACGTATTCCATATTTATTCTTATATAAAACACAGTATACAATGTAAATTTATAACCGACAATATTAGGATTAATTGCTACTGTATTATAGAGAATATAAAATGTTGTCATTAACATATGATTTAAAAAATAGTATGATTGTTTATTACTATATGTAATAAGGGGAATGTGAAATCATGAAAGTATCAATACTATATTGTCTATAACGTTAGGAAATAAAAAAGTTCCAAATGAATACAAAAATGCAATTCTTTTGGAACTTTGTGTCTCATTAATTAATTATTTAGTTGAATATTATAGAAATACCTTCTGACCATTTCTATAACCATCATCCAAACAATGTGTCCGAAAAATTCTGATAGGTGTTCTGAAAATGGTTGATTAAAAGCATTAGGTACGACATGCATCATCGGCATTAAGATTAAATGAAAAACGATCCAAATAACTATACCAAATAAAGCACCATAACCTAATGTGATTTTTGTATATTTCTTTGCGATATAAATATAGATGATTGCAATAGCGATAGAAAAACTATAGTGTACGATAAAACTTATCCAAGGTAATGCATGCTCAGAAAAATTGTATGTGAGATGGGTTATATCTGACGGAATACCTAGTAATTGTAAGAGTTGTTGAGGTGGGTTAGTGGCATCTCTACTAGGTGTTCGGGGTGGGAACATTACCTCCCAACCTAGTTTGACTACACCAGATAAAAGTCCTGCTATTATGCCAGCTATTAGTAGTTTAAACCTACTCTGATTTTTTTGATGATTCATTTTGCATGTCTCCTTATGTTCCTCATTTATATTTAAACACCATTAGCGTTGTTAAAAAGAGAAACTTTAATAGAATTCAACCTAATTATATTACTTTTATGTCCTTTAAATGTTTAAATAATATGAACTTTAATTTAAAGGAAATGTTAGTTTTATAACATATTAAAAAATTGAGTTATAAAAAGTTAGAGAAGTTACAAACGAATACTCATTTAAGTTATTTAAATGAGATTAAGGGTATAATAACTTTAAAATTAAACAGATGTAAAAAGATGGAGGAAAAACATGGAAAATAAACCTGATTATTTTCACCACATTGAACATAGAAAGTTTCAAAGTAGCTCAAAAATTACATTATGGTTATCTTTAGTTATTACTATGATATTCACTGTAGTTGAGTTTGTAGGAGGTATTGTGTCAAATTCACTAGCGTTACTCTCTGACTCATTTCACATGCTAAGTGATGTTCTAGCATTAGGTTTATCAATGGTAGCGATTTATTTCTCGAGCAAGCCGCCTACAAAGAACTATACATATGGTTTTTTACGCTTGGAAATTATCGTAGCTTTTCTCAATGGCTTAGCACTTATTGTTATTTCACTAGGAATTATGTATGAGGGTATCATGAGAATTATACACCCTAGACCTGTTGAAAGTGGCATTATGATTCTAATTGCGTTTATTGGTTTAATTGCCAATATCGTATTGACCATCATTTTAATGATTTCTCTAAAAAAAGAGAATAATATTAATATTCAAAGTGCATTATGGCATTTCATTGGTGATTTATTAAATTCTTTAGGTATTATTGTGGCGTTTGTGTTGATTCATTTTACTGGATGGAACATTGTTGACCCAATTATTAGTATTCTCATTTCATTGATTATTTTAAGAGGAGGATACAAAATTATTAAAAATGCTTCAAAAGTTCTGATGGAGCGTGTGCCGGATCGATATGATGCAGATGAAATTATGGGAGCAATGAAAGATGTTGAAGGCGTGATAGATATTCATGAATTCCATTTATGGAGTGTTACAACGAATCAAAGTTCTTTAAGTGCACATGTTGTACTAAGTGATGACTACATTAAATCGCCTTATGCTACAATAAATAAAGTTTCGGATTTGTTAAAAACACAATACGGTTTAGAACATGTAACACTTCAAATTGAAAATATAAACCTCAATCATTTAGATGAGGATTATTTCAAACAACTTCAAGAATAGGGGAGTAGTATTTTACTGATTAAGAGTTTTTTTGCATAAATAATGTGTATGAAAAAGTTACTTACACTCTAGTTATATAACTTTATCTTAATGAATTAAAAGGACTCCCAAATAAAGTTTGATGAGCATTATTTTATAGCCATTGGATACTAAATTTTATTATTCAAGTTTTATCTTTATGTCTTTTTGTGATGAAACTTGATAACGTTTGTAGAAATATTTTCACTAATTCTATTAATAATTCTGCCGTTATGACTATAGTTCTACTTCATTTTTCAGTGTGCTTTTTTGAAGTTGAATTTTGAATAGTATTGATTGAGCTATGTTCAGCGTCAGACAATCATTAACGTAAAAAACCCCTCTAACAGGAGGGGCGGAGTAGAGAATAGTTTAATATTATTCGTTTTCGTTATTACCGAATAAACCTTTGATGAAAGAGATAACTTTTTTAACTAAGTTAATGATGAACATGTGACTCACCTCCTATGTATTTGTTAACTAAATTATAGTATTGAACTAAAGTAATTGGGTTTCTAGTTCTAAAGTAATCAAAAAATATTCTTAAGTGTAAAATAATTTCAAAAACAAAATAACTTTGAATTCTTTTCTGTTTCGAAAAATATGATATAATTTATGTATTTTATAATTATTATATGTTTGATAAGGATTAATGTTTTAAAAGTAGGGAAAGAAAAAATTCTTGAAGAATTGTATTTCTTTCCCTAACTTTTTAACATGTAGAACATTCAAGTAAAATTCAATACGTTATGTCCTAACAGTTGAAAATGATTGATATAAATGTGTTTGTAATGTAGTCGTGTGAGATAAAATGCCTAAAGGTTTAATTATTAATTGTTCTCTTAAAGGCTTTGATTATTTTTCATCAGTTTTAAAAACATCTTTAAAAAATTGAACACCTTTATTTAATAAATCAAAAATAAACATGAAGTACACCTCCAATTCAATTGATTACAGTTACATTGTATTTGATTTATTTGATTAAAAGTTTAAGTTTGCGTAAATAGTAATATTAATTGCCACGCTGTTAAAAAAATAAATGTAAGAAAATAATATAGTTCTTAATCGTTAAATGTATTTATGATTTTATGAAAAGCTCATTTTGATTCTGAGTTTTAATAAACTATTAATCTGTACAATACCTTATTTATATAGCTTTTGACATTATTGAGAGTTCTAAAATTTATAAAATATAGAAAATACTTTACTTTTCCAAAAATAAGCGTATAGTAGTGATTAAGTAATAAAGTACGTGAAGTTGATTGTGGAATTATTTTTATAGAATATTCTCTTTTAATTAATGGATTTGTTACAAATATTTAGTGCAAAAGCACGTGGAGGTATTCTATATGAATAACGGTACAGTTAAATGGTTTAATGCAGAAAAAGGGTTTGGTTTCATCGAAAGAGAAAATGGCGGAGATGTATTCGTGCATTTCTCAGCAATCGTTGAGGATGGTTATAAATCTTTAGAAGAAGGCCAAAGCGTTGAATTCGATATTGTCGAAGGAGAACGTGGAGAACAAGCTGCAAACGTTGTTAAGATGTAATAATTATATATCTTTACTAAGTCTAGGACAGAAATAACTGTCTTAGGCTTTTTTTGTTGATAATTAAATTAATATTCAGTCCTTTAGTCAGATCTTCAACTGGTAGTTCGAATATCAATTTGTTATGTCTATAAAACATCTCTATTAAAATTCTCTATATAGCTTTCCACGTTGCATTTTATAGAATTTCTTGTGTGTAATTCTTTTTTTATTGTTGATTTATACTTATTAATATACTTTTTTTGGTTTTGTTTTAGAGCAAGTTTATCTATGATGATGATTGATGTATACCATAAGATCATAAAATTAAATAAAAGATAGCAATGAAAAGTGTAGTTGTTTTATAACGATTACTATATTTTAAATGTTAATTCTATTATATTTGTAGTAAAAACCTTTTTGAAATAAAAAAACGCCAATGCAGTTACTTTAATAATGACGAAAATTAAAGTCTGCACGGCGATAACAAGAAGTAATGTTAAACACTCACAGAGTGTAACATGTATAGGTTATCACAAAAATATATTTATATCTAACTAAATTGCTCTAAAGTGATGTGCTTTTTAAAAATCTTCTAAATAATAATTGAAACAATTATAAATTAAATAGTTACTTACTTTAAATTGACTGTGACGATCGATCAAACACACTAATCTCTTTCTCATGTATAGAAACAACAAGTGTGTGGTCATAAATTTGAATGTAATCTGTATTTAAGGCATTAAATTCAGCAAGTATTTTAAAAGAACCATTTCGCAATGGTTCTATAATCGAAATATCATCATGATTGTTTTGAATAATCAATTGTCGTTTGGAGTGATTGTTAATTGTCCAGTCTTTCATATTCATCACCTTACTTGTAATTTTTTAACCAAAGCTACGCTCAATTTCTGTAAAAGCTTTTGTTGTAACCTGAATATTATATATTTTGTTATCTTCAACCTCGCCATCTAAGTAACCTTCATTTATTAAGACTTTACAGTTATGAATGAAATCTTCATATTTTCTATCACAAAAATAATCATCTTGTGCCGTTACAGAATCTTTAAAATGATTAGCTTCTTCTTCTGGTTGCCCCGCATTAGACCTTTCCATATATAATTTATAAAATTTAGCTATTGTATATTTTTGTTCTTTTGTAAGGTTTTCCATCAAAATCTGCCTCCGACTATATTAAATAAATATTATTCCACTTATTAGATTTTAAGTAAGTGCAATTTTTTTAAGCATTACAATATTTATTTTAAAATTTAATTTACCTTTTCGATACCTTTTTGCACTGCGTTCGCAAATTTGTAAAAATCTTTAGTATATTTATCTGAATCACTACGTGTATGTCGATCTAATTTATAATGTTTGAAAAACTGTTTTCGCAATGCAGTCGTGAGTTCTAATTGGACACCTGAATTAGATTCATTTTTATTAGCTATATTATCTGATGACTTTGCATCGATTCTGTTAGGACTTTCTTTTACAGTAAAGTCTTTTTTACGCAATTCTTTTGCGATAGAGTGAGACATCTCTTTATCTTTACCTCCGATATAAACAATAGGGTCATCTCCAGAGAATCCATGTATAGATAATGTTTCTTTAGTGTTTTTAAGTAACTTATCTAATATAGGTTCGTTAAAATGAGTGGATGTTACATGTAGTTGATCGTTATTAGATTTTCGAAGACCTTCAAAGGTATAAAAATTATATTTTCCAACATTGGAAATACGTCGTGCAATTTCAGTCGTACCAGGTTCGATACCTCCACCGTGAATTGCAGTGACTAAAATATCCTTATTTTTACGGTGTTTTGTTTTAATACGCCAATCTTTATTTTTTATCGTATCTTTTTTTAATTCAGTAAAATCTGCGTATCTATCCGTAGAATGAGAACGGTTTGTCTTTAAAGTATTAAAAAGTATTACAACAACAACACAAATTGCGATAATAACGATTGTCAAAATAATATAATATAATCTCGAATGCTGATTGTCTTTGTTTCTCATAGTAACTCCTTTTTTATATAAACAATAAATATTCTTAAATATTTAATAAGGTTATAAATTTAATTCCATTTAATTATTATATACTAAATTTTTACTATATATTTTCTATACCCATTTTGAATGGATACTAATTAATAAAATAAAAGAATTCAAAATCTTCACATTGTTTTAACAATAATGTGGTAATTTATAGTAAAGGGATGTGATGGTGTGATGAATAAAAATCTATTAAAAAAATACTTGAATGATGATAGTTTCAAAGCAGTTGTCGTTGTTATTGGGAATAAGAGAATTGTATTAGAGAATGATATTCATGTTGATTATGAAAACGAAGTTATTATTTATCCATGTAAAAATTGTACACGTATTATACCGTTTAGTTCAATTTCCTATTTAGAACTTATTGATAAGCAAGACCAATTTATTAACTTTTTTAAAGAAGGATGACTATAAATCCCAATGGTAATGTGAAAACGGAATAAGTTCACGTTACCATCGGGATTTTTAATATGTTTTTACTAATTTTAATTTATATTCATCTGTAAAATTATCTGTTAGCGCATAGGGTGAAATAATATATAAACCGTGATCACTTACGGAATTTTTGTCTACCCCGTATTTATATGCTTGATATATAATTTTAGTGCAATATGTAAATGTTTTGCTTTTTAAGTTGAGTGTAACAAGATATTCGCTATCACTGTTCTCATAATGATTCTTTGCCCATTGAGCTGCTTTTGATCCAGCGTTAGGGTGTGAACATCTATAGACTTTTATCCATTCATTTTTACCTTTTCCATATCTGTCACGATAAGATTCAAAATCTTCCGTTAATGGTTTATCCCCGGGGCCTTCAATTTGAAGTACAGTGTCATGATCAATTGCCAAACTACAGTGACCAAAAAAACCATTTAAAACAGGACCTTTTGTAATAATAATATCACCTGGTTTTAGCTGAAAACTTTTATTATCATTTGCAAAACTTTGGTTGGTAAATAACATGAGACTAAAAATAAAAAATATAAATGTTAAGTATATGCTTTTAGATGTTAATTTCATATATTTATAGAAGCTCCTTAAATGTTTCATAAAGCTAGTTACAAAAATAATTGATTTACATCAAATATAATTTAGTAAATCATAATCACGCTATTAAAAAGCATCTCAAAAAGAATACATTGTTTATCTTTTTGAGATGCATAATATAGTATAATGCCTTTTCACTAGAAGTGATTCTATTTCTACATATTATAAAATTCCGAATATAAAAGTATAAATTAAGATGGCAAAACCAAAGATTAAGAAAATTACAGTAAAACCTAGATAAGATTCTTTTCGTTCTTCTCTTTTAGTTTTAAGCATTGTTACCAATAATATCGTTCCTGCGATGATAAATAAGATAGAAAGCCACAGCAAAATTTGGAAATGTAAGCTCATTGATACCCCTCCCTAATCAAAAATTTAGACAAATTCATAAAAAATCGGATAAATATAATATAGTGCTAAGATAATGTTGATAAAAAATAATATTTCACTGAATAAATCACTATAGATAATTACTAAGGTCAAGCTTGAAAAAAGAGCAAAGCCACAAATTGCTAAACCAGGTATTAACCATAACTTATAATCAATATTTGCGTTATAGGTTATGAGAATGTTAAATGTAAAAAATAAAATGGTGAATATCAAGTTGAATACATTTGCTTTGTTTAATTTCATGGGTGTTACACCTCATTAGATACTGCTTGATAGAACTAAGTTATTTATATACTATAATATCATTTATTTCATACAGGTAAATATATTACCTTTAATAAAAAATATTTTATTTGAGACATACACATTATCGACGTTCTTATGGTGAAAAATTTAGTAATACTTTATAATATATATGAATCGATATAATGTTATAGTTGTTTTTAAACCTTTAACAATTGTAATTTCATCACAAGAGACATAATAAATGAAAATTATCATTATTAACAAAAAAGTTTATGTAAATAGTGCAAAAAAGAACTTTTTGCACATAAAAAAATCGAGTAATTTGGTATGATTAATAGGTGAAAGTATATAAGTAGGTGACTTAAGTGTTTTAACACTTTAAAAAGGGGCTGAAATCAAATGTCTTTTTATGATTTTATTTTAGGATTTATCAATGACGATACACCACTAGGCCATTTAGCACAATACATTTTAAATGATGCTGGTTTCCCAAAGGAAGAGAAAAACAATAATTCTATAAGAACTTATGTGCTTCTTAATTATAATGATCGTCAGTTAATCGAAAGTACAAATCGTGCAATTAGTTTATATCAATTAATTTGAATAATACCAGTTATGGGTCTTAAGCGCATTCCAAACATCTTTAGTTTTAAAGTTTATTTCATTATTACGAACACAAAACGGCTCGATAACATTTTGATCTAACCAAGTATTAATTAATTCTTTAGGTACACCATCAAGTAGCATATCTGTTTTGCTTATAATTAAACATTCCCAATCTAAAGAAATTGAATTAGGATTGACATAGTTACATTGACTATGAGCAGACATTATTAATCCTCCTTTATTACATGTAAATCTAATGTTAAGTTATACCCTAAACAAATTTTATTAAACAATCAGCTTTTAAATTGTAAGATTTCTAACTTTTTAAATCATTGGTTTACTTTGTAATTTGGCAGTGATTAAATAAAAGTGTCATAAAAAATGATCGGTGTATAATTTGGTGAATATATTAAATAATGATTGTAGAGGTGTTTACAGTTGGTTAAAACATTATATCTAATGAGACATGGTCAAACAGTATTTAACTTAAAAGGTAAAATACAAGGGGCTAGTGACTCACCTTTGACTGCTTTAGGTGTACAACAAGCGAATGCAGCACAACAATATTTTAAAACGAAAAATATTCATTTTGACTATCTTTATTCATCACCACAACAAAGAGCACGTGACACGTTAGAGAACACTGTGCCAAACCAACAATATTGGTGTGTAAAAGATCTTAAAGAGTGGGGATTTGGATTATTTGAAGGGGAAAGTATCGAGTTATTAAGAGCTATTAAACAACCTAAATATTTGTATGGTGATGCTGTTGTACCATTTGAAGGAGAATCAAGATCTGAAGTTGAACAAAGGGTTAATCGAGCACTCTATGAAATGATGGATACAACAGATGGAGAGACGATTCTAGCAGTGAGTCATGGTAGCACAATTGGTTTATTTGTAAGAAATATATTAGGGTATGATAGGGGAAGTAAATTTGAAATAGGAAATTGTAACATTGTAAAATTTGAATACGATGGAGAAGAATTTATATTTAAAGATATAATTAATCCCATTAAAAAATAGTTTATTTACAAGATAGTTTTAATAATATGCGTACGTTAATTGTTCAATAACTACAGAAAAATTAACATAGCCTCAAATGATTTGTGTAATTTCATTGGAGGCTAAATTTTTAAACTTTTTGTATATGGGAATCACTTAAATAATATATGTTTTGAGTTACTGATTTTTGAAGTAGTCATTTTAAATATCCATATAAACTCATCATCAAAAAGTACTATTTCCATGTATGGACTTAATAATGAAAATGTTTAAAAGGTAAATATAAGTATTTTATTCTGATGACTCAGTTGTTGAATAAATGAGCCAATTTTCGTCAAAATATTCATCGCCAATTTTGCTAGCGTTTTTTTCAAAAGCAAGATTTTCGAAACCTATAGAACTAAAAAACACTTTAGCACTTATATTATTTGATGCAATAGCAATCATCAATGTTTCAATGTTATGTTCTTTAGCGTATTGAATAATATGATTAATTAATTCTCGGTTAACAATTTCATCATTATTTTTAACAAAATTATTTTCAAGAATAGCTTTGTGGCATTTACCTACATAATTCATTTGTTTTAAAGTACATGTTGCAACAAGTTCATCATCTTCAAAAGCACCAAATATATTCCAATAATCAGTATGATTAGACAGGATAGTTTTGAGTCTATCAATGCCAACATTTTCTAAATAGTAACGATCCCATTCATAGTTATGGTGACCAAATTTCATTAATTCAATATAGGAATCCAAATCGTTTTGATTCAATAAACGGATATTGTTCATGGTGACCTCCCATTAAAAGAAATAACATAAATAAAAAATGATTTTTGAAATTAAGACTTATTAAATACATAATAAAAGAATTATTAAAAATACGCAATAATCGTTTTGTTACCATAAAAAACATTATTAACAATATATTTAAAAATCGTTTTTAAAATCCATTTTATATTTTTGGCAATTGAGAAATGATAACTTTGAAATGAATTTATCACATTTTATTTTATCAATATTTTGAAAAAACGAAAGGTATATTTTGAATCTTTACAAAAAATTATTGAAAAGTATGTTATAAATACTAATTAAATAAGCAAGATTGATAACATAAGAAATTTAAAAAGTAATAAAAAACACCCACAATTTGATAGCACAAATTGTGGGTGAAGAATATAATTAATCGATAAAATATTATTCTACTACTTCAACATTTAAGTTTACATCGATATTGCCACGTGTAGCTTTAGAATACGGACAAAAGTCGTGCGCATCTTGTAAATATTTTTCAGCATCTTCTTGTGATAAAACATTTTTAACTTTTGCATGAATATCAACGCTAAGTTTTGGGCTTTCAGCATCTGGATCATCTTCCAAGCGTACTGTTAACGTTACTTCAGGTTCAGCATCGCGCACTTTATTTTGTTTTAAAATTAAATCAAATGCACCATTAAAGCATGAAGCGTAACCTGCAGCAAATAATTGTTCTGGATTAGTCGCTTTACCGTCAGCTTGTTGTGGTGGTAATACATCTACATTTATTGCGTTATCGTCAGTATGGACATGACCTTTACGTCCACCTACGTTAGTTGCTTTAGTTTCATATTGAACTGCCATCATTATTACCTCCTCAAAATGTATGTATTTTATTGATACCCAACAGTAGGTGAACTTAATCATTCATTTGAAATTTTAATAATAAGTTTAGAGATATTTGTATGAATGAAAGAAAATCATATAAAATAAAATTACTATAGTGTACGAAATGAGGGATAGAATGACCCATGTAGATATCGCGGCGACAATTGCACCAGAAGAAAAGCTTTCTAAAACTTTACTCAATGATATAAAAATAAACGAGAAATCAATAGATATCGTTGAATTGCGCATTGACCAATGGCCATCCTTTAATAAGGCATTATTAAAGGAAGTGATTAAGCAATTAAAAATATTCCATTTGAAAATATTAGTAACATATAGAACTTCAATTCAAGGGGGGAAAGGAGCTGTAAATGAGCAAGAGTATTTAAATATATTAGGTGAATTAATCGAGTGCCCACAATTTGATATGATTGATATTGAGTGGAGCAGTGCCGTCAATATTGAAAAATATATGCTTCTTGTTCAACGTGCACAACAAAAAGGGCTTGAAGTTGTTCTTTCGCATCATAATTTTCAAGAAACACCGGCTTTAGATGAACTTAAATTTATTTACTTTAAAATGCAAAAGCTCAATCCTGATTATTTAAAGCTTGCGGTTATGCCTAAAAGTCAAGAGGACGTGTTACATTTATTAGAAGCCATGTCACTGACAGCGAAGCACACATCATGCCGAATTGTCGGTATATCGATGTCTAGTTTGGGTAAAGTCAGCCGAATTGCTCAAGGCGTATTTGGTGGAACGCTGTCTTATGGTTGCATAGAAGAACCACAAGCACCGGGACAGATACATGTCTCTAAGTTAAAATCCTTGGTTTCATTTTATGAGGATTAACTTGTAAGTTTGAATTCAATAACAATGTATCTTATAATTGATAATGGTTATCATGTATAAAATAAAGGGAGCGAAATACATTGGAATTACAAGAAGCTATATCTAATCGTAGAAGCGTCAAAAAATTTAAACACGATATGGTGGTTGATGATCAAACGGTTTACGATGCAATATATAAAGCTGCTGACGCTCCAAATCATGGTATGAGAGAACCATGGAGATTGGTTCATATTTCAAAAGATAAACTCGGTGATTTTAGTAGGGATATCACAAGATTTGCTTTTCCAGATAGTCCTGAAAAGCGAGAGAATCACTTTCATGCAGTAACAAATTTGGGTGGCATGTTGTTGTTGATTTTAAAAGATGATCCAAGACAACGTCAAAGTCGTGAAAATTATTTTGCATTTGGAGCGTTTGCTCAAAATTTAATGTTACTTTTATACGAAGCGGGCATTGGTACTTGTTGGAAGTCGCCACAATATATCTTTGATCCTAAAATACGAAAAGTCTTAGGTGTAAAAGATAATGAAATATTAGCAGGATTTTTGTATCTTACTGATTTAGAAGAAGTACCAACTAAGGCTAAACGTAAAAATAAAAATCTTATTACCGAATTTGAATAAATCATCCGTGATATTGAGCGTGTATTAAAAATAGGTGAGATGTAATTTGTGTTTATCGTTTCACCGTGACAATGAGTAACAGAGTTGAAAACAGAAGTATTTACTTTAGTTACTGACGAATAATACAAGAAAAACCTGAGACGTTTGATAATGTCTCAGGTTTTTTGGTTAAATATTATTGATCTAAATGTTCAGACAAGAATGATTCAACTTGTTCAGGTGATTTAGCATTTGCTGAATGCAAGTGGGCTAATTTTTCACCATTTTGGAATATTAAAATACTTGGGATACCCATAACATCATTTTCAGTTGTTACATCTTCTAATTCGTCACGATCGACCACATACCATTGATAATTATTATATTTTTCAACAATCGGATCTATCCACATATCCATCGCTTTACAATCTGGACACCAGTCGGCTTCAAACTTGATAATTACTGGATCGGTACTATCAATAGTAGAATTAAATTCTTCAGTTTGATGAATATTTTTCATCACTATCTACTCCTTTTTGTAATTTGGTAAACTTATTATAACGAATGACTGCACATTAACAAAAATATTAGCTTGAAAATTAAAGCGTTCAATTAAATATCATGATATATTTAAGTTAATAGAGAGAAGGAGGTAAAAGGTAATTGATTAAATTTTATCAGTATCCCAAATGTACAACGTGCAAAAAAGCTGCAAAGTTTTTAGATGAGCACGATGTGAATTTTGAATCTATTGATATTGTTCAACATACACCGACTAAAAAAGAATTCAAAGATATCGTAGATAAAACGGGTGTGAATATTAATAAGTTGTTTAATACACATGGTATCAAATATCGCGAATTAAATTTAAAAGAGAAACTTAAAAATATGTCTGATGATGAAAAACTAGAACTACTTGCTTCAGATGGAATGTTGGTTAAACGTCCATTAGCTATCTCTGGTAACCATTTGACTTTAGGATTTAAAGAAAATGAGTATCAACACCAATGGTTATAGGTGTGATATTAAATTAGAGAAAGTGAACATTAATAAAAAAATATAAATTAAAATGGTGTTTTGTATATTTAAAAACGAATTTTAATTCATTTATTCTTTGTAATAATAGTTGAATGAATAATATGTGTGTGGCATCATTAAATTGTAATTAAATTAATCAGGAGGGGATTTTCGTGGCAGTACCGAGCGAATTTAAATATTCTAAAGAGCATGAGTGGGTTAAAATTGAAAATAATGTAGCAACAATTGGTATTACAGAATACGCACAAAACGAATTAGGTGATATCGTATTTGTTGAGCTACCTGAAACTGAAGATGAATTAAATGAAGGTGACACATTCGGTAGTGTTGAATCAGTAAAAACAGTATCAGAGTTGTATGCGCCAATTTCTGGGAAAATTGTTGAAGTTAATGAAGAATTGGAAGATAGCCCAGAATTTGTAAATGAATCACCATACGAAAAAGCATGGATGGTTAAAATTGAAATTAGTGACGATAGTCAATTAGAAGAATTATTATCAGCAGATCAATACTCAGAAATGATTGGTGAATAATGATTACAAACTCCTCGATTAGATTTAATCAAGGAGTTTTTTTAGAAGAAATAACTTTAATCAGAAACGTAAGCCAAGGTTCATGCATGAGTGACACTAACAATTGAAAATTGCAGTAAAAAAGAGGAACGTTTGAGCAAGGCTCAAGCATAAGTGACACTAGCAATTGAAAATTGTAGTGTCACTAAATGTTTAGGTTTTGGGGATTTTGTGAATGATGATAGTGACAGTTACTTTGACGCTTAGAAGGTGGATTGACATGGCTATTGTAAATAAGGTTATTATTGTCGAAGGTAAATCGGATAAGAAGAGAGTACAACAAGTGATCGCTGAACCTGTAAACATCATTTGTACACATGGCACTATGAGTATAGATAAGATAGACAACATGATAGAAACACTTTATGACAAACAAGTTTATGTTCTTGCCGATTCTGATGATGAGGGTGAAAAAATTAGAAAATGGTTTAAACGTTATTTAAGCGAAAGTGAACATATTTATGTTGATAAAACGTTTTGTGAAGTTGCTAAGTGCCCCAAAAATTATTTAGCACATGTATTAAGTAGATATGGTTTTAATGTAAAAAAAGAAAAGAAACTTATGAATAATTTAAAAACTGAAAGGCTAGTTTTAGTAAATGAATAAATTGAAGGATATTGAAGACATAACTGTTAATTTTAATAAAGATAAACATCTCATATTTGGTTATACACCAATGTGTGGAACATGTAAGATTTCTGAAAGGATGTTGGATATTTCTAATGAAATCTTACAATTGCCAATAAAAAAAATAGATCTTAATTTTCATCCTGAATGGAGTAAAGAGAAACAAATTATGTCTGTTCCTGTATTGCTGCTTATGCGTAGAGATGAAGAGATAAAAAGAATCTATGCATTTCAGTCAGTTACTTATTTGTTAGAAAATTTAAAATAATTATTGACGAAACATTAGTACGATGGTAGGATTAATACAAATTAAATAATGCTTTAACTCTTATCGAGAGAGGTGGAGGGATGTGCCCTAAGAAGCCCGGCAACCGTCTAAAATAGAAATGGTGCCAATTCACATAAAGTATAACTTTAGAAGATGAGAGAAAGAACATTTCAACAAATGCTTTCTCAAATTTTCTAAAAATTGAGAAAGCATTTTTAATTTGATTACTAAGCAACATAAGGAGGCTATTAACGTGATTAAGCTAAACCAAATTGTTAAACGCTATCATACCAAGGACAAAGATGTTCTTGCTGTTGATCACGTTGATTTAAACATTGAATCCGGCTCTATTTTTGGTGTGATTGGTTTCTCAGGAGCTGGTAAAAGTACGCTCATAAGAATGTTTAACAACTTAGAATCTCCAACGTCAGGTGAAATCATTATAGATGGAGACAATATAAGTCAATTATCTAAATCACAGTTACGAAAAAAACGACAAAAGGTGAGTATGATTTTTCAACATTTTAACTTGCTATGGTCAAGAAATGTATTGAAAAATGTAACATTTCCATTAGAAATTGCTGGCGTTCCAAGTGGTCGAGCTAAACAAAAAGCATTGGAACTTATTGAACTTGTCGGTCTAAAAGGTCGAGAAAGTGCGTATCCGTCTGAATTATCAGGCGGACAAAAACAAAGAGTGGGTATTGCGAGAGCATTAGCTAATGATCCAGATGTATTGTTATGTGATGAGGCGACAAGTGCATTAGATCCACAAACTACAGATGAAATTCTAGATTTATTATTGAAGGTAAGGGAACAACAAAATCTAACTATTGTACTTATAACACATGAAATGCATGTTATACGAAGAATTTGTGATGAAGTTGCTGTAATGGAAAACGGTAAAGTTATTGAACAAGGAGCGGTAAGTAAAGTATTTGAGAATCCACAACATGAAGTAACGAAACGTTTTGTGAAAGATGATTTAAACGATGATTTTGAAGATTCTTTAGAGTATTTGGAGCCATTAGATCATGATGCATATATTGTGAGGTTAAACTTTACTGGTGATAATACGACTGAGCCTATCATATCTTATATGACGAAGACACATAACATAGATGTGAATATTCTTGAAGCGGATATTAAGAATACTAAAAACGGTTCGCTTGGATTTTTAGTTATTCACATACCACATATAAGTGAGGAACATTTCAAGCAATTTAAACATAATCTTCACGAACAACACGTTAATGTGGAGGTGCTAAGACATGGGTAAATCTTACGGTGAAATATTTCATGAAATGGTGACAATGCCGAATGTTCAGTGGCCAGAGGTTTGGCAAGCAATTTTAGAAACTCTATATATGACTGTTGTTTCGACACTTTTTGCATTTGTCTTTGGACTTATATTAGGGGTATTACTCTTTTTATCTGCGAAAAGTAACTCATTGGCTGCTAAGATTTTCTACACGATTGTGTCATTCATTGTTAATTTATTTAGAGCAATTCCATTTATCATATTAATTTTACTGTTAATTCCATTTACAAGTGTACTTCTCGGAACAATCAGTGGTCCAACTGGTGCATTACCAGCACTTATTATTGGTGCAGCGCCATTCTACGCTAGATTGGTCGAGATTGCTTTTAAAGAAATTGATAAAGGTGTTATAGAAGCTGCTTGGTCAATGGGAGCGAACACTTGGATAGTTGTGAGAAAAGTACTACTTCCTGAAGCAATGCCTGCATTAGTCTCAGGTATTACCGTTACTGCAATTGCTTTGGTAGGTTCTACAGCTATTGCAGGTGTTATTGGCGCAGGTGGTTTAGGTAATTTAGCATATTTAACAGGATTTACTCGAAATCAAAATGATGTCATTTTAGTTTCAACAGTATTTATTTTAATTATTGTATTTATAATCCAGTTCCTAGGGGATTGGCTTACAAATAAAATCGATAAACGCTAAAGAAAAGGGGATTATATTCTATGAAAAAATTATTCGGAATTATTTTAGTATTGGCTTTAACGATTGCCTTAGCTGCATGTGGTGGAGGTAAAGATAAGGAAAAAACTATCACAGTAGGTGCATCTCCAGCACCACACGCTGAAATTTTAGAAAAAGCAAAACCATTATTGAAGAAAAAAGGTTATGATTTAAAAATCAAACCAATTAACGATTACACAACGCCTAATAAATTATTAGACAAAGGTGAAATCGATGCGAACTTCTTCCAACATACACCATATTTAAATACTGAAAGTAAAGAAAAAGGGTATAAAATTGAATCGGCTGGGAATGTTGAATTAGAACCTATGGCTGTATACTCAAAAAAATATAAAAGCTTAAAAGATCTACCTAAAGGTGCAACAGTATATGTATCAAATAACCCAGCTGAACAAGGTCGTTTCTTAAAATTCTTTGTAGATGAAGGTCTTATTAAACTTAAAAAAGGCGTTAAAATTGAAAATGCTAAATTTGATGACATAACTGAAAACAAAAAAGATATTAAATTTAACAACAAACAATCAGCAGAATATTTACCAAAAATCTATCAAAATCAAGACGCTGACGCAGTAATCATTAATTCTAACTATGCGATTGACCAAAAATTAAGTCCTAAAAAAGATTCGATTGCTTTAGAATCTCCTAAAGATAACCCATATGCAAATTTAATTGCAGTTAAAAAAGGTCATAAAAATGATGAAAATATCAAAGTATTAATGGAAGTGCTACAATCTAAAGAAATTCAAGATTATATTAAAGATAAGTATGATGGAGCTGTCGTACCTGCTAAGTAAATAGCAAACAATTAATAATATTTAATCGTTTGTCACATGATTATACAAAAACACGTAGATGATTTAATATAAAATCATTTACGTGTTTTTTGCTATTGAACCTTTAATTTTTAACTCACTTTTGTTAGACATTTTAACTTCCATAAACATTTTTCTGTGATTATAGTTATCTAACAATGACTATTATTCACTAGCCATATTTTTAGAATAGGAAGCTTTGTAAGAGGTAAAGCCAATGGTCTTTATACGCACAACATATCTATAATTATTTAAATATTATCACGGTATAAAATACCAACACTTACACCGCTATATCCCATTTGGTAATCAAATTTGATAATTTCAATTTGTGGATGTGATTTTAAAAATTGATTTACTTTTTTTATCTAACCCTTTTTCAGTAATCGCTTTAATAGTAATAAATTTCATAAAATATACCAACCCAACTTATAATTATTTTATATTCAATATACTATAATCTACTGTAAATTTATAGTTTCTTTCGTAAAATCATCTGTATGTGAAAAAAATTCATAAAAGATGTTTAGCTCATAAATAAGAGGGTAACAATATTAATAAGTTAAGCATAAGGAGGAATTTTAAATGGCTGAAGATAAATTTGAACAAGCTAAAGGTAATATTAAAGAAACAGTAGGTAATGCTACTGATAATAAAGAATTAGAAAAAGATGGTAAAGGTGACAAAGCTTCTGGTAAAGCAAAAGAAGCTGTAGAAAACGTTAAAGAAAAAGCAAATGACGTTATTGATAAATTTAAAGGTAATAAAGGTGACTAATAATAGTCCTTATAATTTAGCCCTCATGTACTCTAAGGTATATGAGGGCTTGTTTGTGTATATATCAAAATGATGCTTCATTTTTTGCTGTAATTTTACCAAGAACATAGCTTACTAAGAAGCCAGTGACCAATAGGAAAAATGATATGATCCATTGGATTAAGTCTTTCGGGAATCCAGGGAAAACTGCATACAACGATCCAATCACAAAGCCTATTATCAAAGCAAAGGTCATTGTAGGGTGTTGATGTAGACAATATTGAATTAATCGACTTGAAATCATAAATCCAGTGACAATACCGAAACCTACTATTAATATGATAGGTAATGCATTTAAATTAAAATGAAGTAGTTCAGAGATGGCATACATTAGCGTCCCATATACTCCGAAGACAAGTAACATAAATGATCCAGAAATGCCCGGTAATAACATAGCACTTGAAGCGAAAACACCTGCGATAAAATATTTAATGATAAGACTGAAAGATAAAGTAAGTGTTTCACCTGTATGCTTGTCCCCATTATTAAGCAATGCGAAAACGACTATAATAGCAATACCTAATAATAGAATAGAATAATGTATTATACTGAAATTTTTTTTGAAATTAGAGACGGTTAATAAATAAGGGATGATACCGAGAATCAAACCTGTAAAAAATAACATAGTAGGAATATGATGTTGACTAAGCAAATAATTAAATAATTGACTTAATAGTCCTATAGCTATTAGCATTCCTATTAAAATAGGTAGTAAAAATTTTAAGCTAGGCCAAAATCGTCTTGAAAACAAACCACTAATTGAGCTAATAAAGTCTTCATAAATTCCAAGTAATAAAGCGATAGTCCCTCCACTTACACCTGGGACGAGATCACTTGTGCCCATACCAAAACCTTTAAATATATTTATCCATTTGAATTTTTTCATAATAAACTCCTTTCAAGAAAATTTTAAAGGTTAAAGTGCATAATATCACATTATTTGAACTTCTTGGGATATTTTTCTTTTTGTCTAAAGATTGGCTATTGAGAAAGTGAGCTTGCCATTATCATTTAAAAAATTTCAGAACGATTACATAAAAATAATTATTGTTAAATAATAAATCTAAATAAGTGTTTTAAAAAGTTTATATTAGCGACTAAGTACGTTATAATGAAGTGGATTGAAATTCAATGAGTCTTTTTGACTATAGATTAAAATTATTATAAACTAGTTAAGAAAACTTTATATTTTACGGAGGGAATATAAATGTCATCAACATTAGAGATTAAGGACCTACATGTGTCTATCGAGGATAAAGAAATTTTAAAAGGTGTTAACTTAACAATTAATACTGGTGAAATACACGCAATTATGGGACCTAATGGTACTGGTAAATCAACATTATCGTCAGCAATTATGGGACATCCAAGTTATGAAGTTACACAAGGTGAAGTATTATTAGATGGCGTTAATATTTTAGAGTTAGACGTTGATGAGAGAGCTAAAGCAGGTTTATTTTTAGCTATGCAATACCCATCAGAAATTACAGGGGTAACAAACGCAGATTTTATGCGCTCAGCAATCAATGCGAAACGTGAAGAGGGACAAGAAATTAATTTAATGCAGTTCATCAAGAAATTGGATAAACAAATGGACTTTTTAGATATCGATAAAGATATGGCTCAACGTTATTTAAATGAAGGTTTCTCTGGTGGAGAGAAAAAACGAAATGAGATTTTACAATTAATGATGTTAGAACCGAAATTCGCTATTTTAGATGAAATTGACTCTGGTTTGGATATCGATGCTTTAAAAGTGGTTTCTAAAGGTATTAATCAAATGCGTGGTGAAGAGTTTGGTGCATTAATGATTACGCACTATCAACGACTTTTAAATTATATTACACCAGATCAAGTACATGTGATGTATGGTGGTAAAGTTGTGAAATCTGGAGGCCCAGAATTAGCTAAACGTCTTGAAGAAGAAGGCTATGAATGGGTTAAAGAAGAATTTGGTGCTGCTGAATAGTCATATTCCAAAATTAGCATTGAGATGTTCACATAAAATGATGAAACTGAACATTCGAAGTAAAATTTATTTCATCAAGTAGGAGGAAAAAGTGATGACAACTAAAACTTTGAACATTTCTGAAGAACAACTTGTTGATTATTCTAAAGCGCACAATGAACCTTCTTGGATGACAGAGTTACGTAAAAAAGCGTTGAAATTAACAGAAACTTTAGAAATGCCAAAACCTGATAAAACGAAATTAAGAAAATGGGATTTTGATACGTTTAAACAACACCATACAACAGGAGATTCATACCATCAATTAACTGATTTACCAAAATCTGTTAAAGAAATCATTGATGTTGAAAACTCAGAAAATTTAATCATTCAACATAATAATGATTTGGCATATACACAGGTATCAGATCAAGCTAAAAATGATGGTGTGATTATTGAAGGTCTATCTGAAGCACTAGTCAATCATAGTGATTTAGTTCAAAAGTACTTTATGACTAAAGCAGTAAATGTTGATGAACATCGTTTAACAGCATTACATACTGCATTAGTGAACGGTGGTATTTTTGTTTATGTACCTAAAAATACTGTTGTAGAACATCCGATACAGTATGTTGTTTTACATGATGATGAACAAGCGAGCTTTTACAATCACGTCATCATTGTTACAGAAGAAAGTGCAGAGGTTACCTATGTAGAGAACTATCTTTCTACTACTAGTGGTGAAGATAACCAACTTAATATTGTGTCAGAGGTTATCGCTGGCGCAAACTCTAACGTCACATATGGTTCAGTTGATTATTTAGATAAAGGATTTACAGGTCATATCATTCGTCGTGGTTCTGCAGATGCAGATGCTTCTATCAATTGGGCATTAGGATTGATGAATGAAGGTAGCCAAATTATAGATAATACTACAAATCTTAACGGTGATCGTTCAACAAGTGCATTGAAATCAGTTGTTGTTGGTACAGGTGATCAAAAAATAAATTTAACTTCCAAAATTGTTCAATACGGTAAAGAAACAGACGGGTATATATTGAAACATGGTGTTATGAAAGAAAATGCATCTTCTGTATTTAATGGAATTGGCTACATTAAACATGGTGGTACAAAATCTATTGCGAACCAAGAGTCACGTGTTTTGATGTTATCTGAAAATGCACGTGGTGATGCTAATCCTATTCTTTTAATAGACGAAGATGATGTTGAAGCAGGACATGCAGCTTCAGTTGGTCGTGTCGATCCTGAGCAATTATACTATTTAATGAGCCGTGGTATTTCAAGAGCTGAAGCAGAGCGTTTAGTTATACATGGTTTCTTAGACCCAGTAGTACGTGAATTACCGATTGACGATGTAAAACGTCAACTAAGAGAAGTAATTGAGCGTAAAGTTTCAAAATAAAGTCAAAGATTAATTCAATTGATACCTCCTAGAGGGGAAACTCATATATAGAAAGGTCGTGACTATAATGGCCGAACATTCTCTTGATGTTAAGGCAGTCATTAAAGACTTTCCGATACTTGAGCAAAAGGTAAATAATAAACGTTTAGCATACCTTGATTCAACTGCGACTAGTCAAACACCTGTACAAGTTTTAAATGTACTAGATGATTATTACAAGCGTTATAATTCTAATGTTCATCGTGGTGTACACACATTGGGGTCATTAGCTACAGATGGCTATGAAAATGCGAGAGAAACAGTAAGACGTTTTATCAATGCGAAGTACTTTGAAGAAATTATTTTCACTCGAGGAACAACTGCATCAATAAATATCGTAGCACATAGTTATGGTGATGCTCATATTAGTGAGGGTGACGAAATTGTTGTAACAGAAATGGAACATCATGCTAATATTGTTCCATGGCAACAATTAGCTAAACGTAAGAATGCAACACTAAAATTTATTCCTATGACAAAAGATGGTGAATTGCAATTAGATGATATAAAAGCAACCATCAATGATAAAACTAAAATTGTTGCTATCGCTCACGTTTCCAACGTTTTAGGAACAATTAATGATGTTAAAACTATCGCTAAAATTGCACACGAACATGGTGCAGTTATAAGTGTGGATGGTGCGCAATCAGCTCCACACATGGCTTTAGATATGCAAGATATTGATGCTGATTTTTATAGTTTTAGTGGACATAAAATGTTAGGTCCTACTGGCATTGGAGTCTTATATGGAAAAAGAGAATTATTACAAAATATGGAACCCGTTGAATTTGGTGGAGATATGATAGACTTCGTAAGTAAATATGACGCCACGTGGGCTGACCTACCAACTAAATTTGAGGCTGGTACACCACTTATTGCTCAAGCAATAGGTCTAGCAGAAGCTATACGTTATATTGAGAATTTAAGTTTTAATGCGATTCATCAACATGAAAAAGAATTGACAGAATATGCATATGAACAAATGTTAAGTATAGATGGTCTTGAAATTTACGGTCCACCAAAAGATAGACGTGCAGGGGTCATTACTTTTAATTTAGAAGATATACATCCACATGATGTAGCTACAGCCGTTGATACAGAAGGTGTTGCAGTTCGTGCAGGCCATCATTGTGCGCAACCTTTGATGAAATGGTTGGGTGTCTCTTCAACAGCACGTGCAAGTTTTTACGTTTATAATACGAAAGAAGATGTAGATCAATTAGTTCAAGCATTGAAACAAACGAAGGAGTTTTTCTCTTATGAATTTTAATAATTTGGATCAATTATATCGATCTGTAATTATGGATCATTACAAAAACCCTAGAAACAAAGGTGTCTTAGACAATGGCTCAATGACTGTTGATATGAATAATCCTACATGTGGTGATCGCATACGTTTGACATTTGATATTGAAGACGGAATCATTAACGATGCTAAGTTTGAAGGTGAAGGATGTTCAATTTCAATGTCTAGTGCATCTATGATGACTGAAGCAGTTAAAGGTCATTCACTTGGTGAAGCAATGCAAATGAGCCAAGAATTTACTAAAATGATGCTCGGTGAAGACTACGAGATTACTGAAGAAATGGGAGATATTGAGGCACTTCAAGGTGTCTCACAATTCCCAGCTCGAATTAAATGTGCAACGCTTGCATGGAAAGCATTAGAAAAAGGGACAGTCGAAAAAGAAGGTAAATCAGAAGGTACAACTGAAGAAGATTAAAACTAATACATTATAATACCTTTTGATGATGTAAATATATTGTTATACTGAATCAACATCCTCATATGTTTAATTCAGTGATTGTATTACATCATAAAAGTTTAAATCATAATGATAGAGCATAACAAAATAGAGTAAACATAAATATAAATAAATTTTTTATACGCATGCCGTTTATTAATTATAAAATCAAGGAGTGATTAAAATGGCAAAACAAGCACCTGATGTTGGGGATTATAAATACGGATTCCATGACGAAGATATTTCCATTTTTAGATCAGAGCGTGGTTTAACGGAAAATATAGTAACAGAAATCTCTAAAATGAAAGAAGAGCCACAATGGATGTTAGATTTCCGTTTGAAAGCATTGAAATTATTCTATAAAATGCCAATGCCACAATGGGGTGGAGATTTATCTGAATTAGATTTTGATGATATTACGTATTATGTTAAACCTTCTGAACATACTGAACGTTCATGGGATGAAGTGCCTGAAGAAATCAAACGTACTTTTGATAAATTAGGTATTCCAGAAGCTGAGCAGAAATACTTAGCTGGAGTTTCTGCTCAATATGAATCAGAAGTTGTTTATCATAATATGGAGAAAGAATTGGAAGAAAAGGGTATTATTTTCAAAGATACTGATAGTGCATTACGTGAAAATGAAGAGTTATTCAGAGAATATTTTGCGTCTGTAGTACCTGCTGCAGATAATAAATTTGCTGCATTAAATTCAGCAGTATGGTCTGGTGGTTCATTCATTTATGTTCCTAAGAATGTTAAATTAGATACACCACTACAAGCATATTTCCGTATTAACTCTGAGAATATGGGACAATTCGAACGTACATTAATTATTGCTGATGAAGGTGCATCAGTAAACTATGTAGAAGGTTGTACTGCACCTGTATACTCCACAAGTTCACTACATTCGGCAGTTGTTGAAATTATTGTACACAAAGATGCACATGTAAGATATACTACTATCCAAAACTGGGCCAACAACGTATATAATTTAGTAACTAAACGTACCTTTGTACATGAGAATGGTAATATGGAATGGGTAGATGGAAACTTAGGTTCTAAGTTGACGATGAAATATCCTAACTGTGTACTTTTAGGTGAGGGTGCTAAAGGTAGCACGCTATCCATTGCATTTGCTGGTAAAGGCCAAGTTCAAGATGCTGGTGCTAAAATGATTCATAAAGCACCTAATACATCTTCAACTATTGTTTCTAAATCTATCTCCAAAAATGGCGGTAAAGTCATTTATCGTGGTATCGTTCATTTTGGACGTAAAGCTAAGGGTGCACGTTCAAACATCGAATGTGATACATTAATTTTAGATAATGAATCAACTTCAGATACTATCCCTTATAATGAAGTGTTCAATGACAATATTTCTCTAGAACATGAAGCTAAAGTTTCTAAAGTATCAGAAGAGCAATTATTCTATCTTATGAGTCGTGGTATTTCTGAGGAAGAAGCGACAGAAATGATTGTTATGGGATTCATTGAACCGTTCACTAAAGAATTACCAATGGAATACGCAGTAGAAATGAACCGTTTAATTAAGTTTGAAATGGAAGGCTCAATTGGTTAATACTAAATCAACTATAATATGATTAACAACCAACGAATCGTTTGTGATTCGCTGGTTGTTTTATTTTTATGTCAAACTCAGTTGGTGGCATTGAAAAAATTAAATAGAAGTTAATACCTTATCCGCTTATTTCAAATTAGTTAATTTAGAAAAGTGAACATAATTCTTTTTACGAGTTCCATAATTTATTTAAGCTTTTTAAACAATATAATTATGATATTTCTTTTGATTTTATGATAAATAGTTGAAAGCAAACGGTTTAACTGATTCGTAAAAACTCTAAAAGAATAATTTTCTTTTCTAATAATACTTTATACTTGCATGAGTAGTTAATTTATGATTGTTTTAGCTCATATTGGCTCTAATATTTATTTTTATTGGTTAATAACATCTTATATAAGAGTATCAATCATGAGTCTTTTTTATGAAATTTTTTTTAGTATCTCATTTAATATTTCAATTCATTAAATAAAATGGATTCTACTGTAAAAACATTGAAGATATTACAGAAACACTAGCTATTGCAAATAATGAAGTTAATGGTAAAGATTTGAATAAGCATATCAAAATTACTTTGGGTGACTTCAAAGATTTTCAAGCTAAACATGATTTGGATGATGCAAATTTATTGGATATGATTGCACCTGTAGATACTATGGTTTCAAAAGAAGTGAAAGGTATACCGGGTGATTGCTCACTAATAGCAGGAAACTCGGTCTTATAAAGCAGTTATACACTGCTTATTCGAAAACTAAACAATTCGTTCAGTTGAAAAAAGAATTAGATGGATATAGCGATGCTTTATAGGGTGGTGGTAAAGCTACTACATTCCTGATAACTAAAAAAGATATTAAGATGAGTAATAAAATTATCAATACAATGAAAAAGTTAGAAAAGATTATAGATAACCCACATGAAAAATTGACGCTTGACCAATACGAGAGTATGTCAGTAAATATTCAATTATCCAGGGTCAAGTCGTACATATCAATAGTTGTCTTGATCATGTTATTTCTAGCATATATATTTATAAGAGTGCCAGAAATTAAAAGTAAAGAATTGCAAGGAATAGAAACTATTATCATAATTGTTATGCTAGTCTCTATTGCTTACTTTATCATCGATTTCATTTTATGGATTAAAAGGAAAAATTTTCTTTAAGAACTATTAAACCACTTTTTATCATTGTGTTATTTAACATTTTAATGATAATTACGACATGAATTTCATTTTACAATATATTTAGCTGATTTTTACTTCTTATATTTTTACAAAGTATTTAAAGTGGTAGTTTTTAGAAGTCTGAACTCTTTACTTCAATAAATGAAATGAATTATCATAGCTAATCGTTTAATTTTTAACAAAAGGAATAGTTAAGTTACTGATATACTTTACGAGAGTAAGCCACGATAAACTATAAAAATGTTTTACATTAGTTCTTTCATATTCGTGCGTTGTGGTAATCCAATATGAATGATAAGTTTGATAACTCATTTCTCGGGAAATAGTGTATTAATAAGGACTAAATCTTAAGGAGAAATGCATCATGATTATTGCAATTATACTATTAATATTTGTTTCATTTTTCTTTTCAGGTAGTGAGACAGCATTAACAGCCGCGAATCGCACTAAGTTTCAAACTGAAGCTAAAAAGGGTGATCGTAAAGCGCAAGGTTTAACAAAGTTATTAGATAAACCAAGTGAGTTTATCACTGCTATATTAATCGGTAACAATGTAGCGAATATTATTTTACCTACACTCGTGACAATCTTAGCGATTGATATTGGAGTGAACGTGGGAATAGCATCAGCAATTGTAACAATTGTGATTATACTTATTTCTGAAGTGATTCCTAAATCAATTGCTGCAACATTTCCTGATAAAATTTCAAAACTTGTGTATCCTATCATTCATATATGTGTCATTGTACTCAAGCCCATTACAATTTTATTAAACAAGATGACAGATGGTATTAATCATTTACTATCTCGAGGCCAACCTGTTGAAAAAAGATTTTCTAAAGAAGAAATTCGCACATTATTAAATATTGCGGGTAGAGAAGGTGCATTTAATGAGATAGAAAATACTCGACTTCAAAACGTTATGGACTTTGAACAATTGAAAGTTAAGGATGTTGATACTACGCCCCGTATTAATGTTGTAGCTTTTTCAAAGGATGTAAAATATGACGAAGCTTATGATACAGTGATGAATAATCCATATACTAGATATCCAGTATATGATGAAGATATAGATGATATCATCGGTGTATTCCACTCAAAATATTTATTAGCTTGGAGTAAACATAAAGAGGACGTAATTACAAATTATGCATCAAGCCCTTTATTTGTAAATGAACATAATAGGGCAGAATGGGTATTGCGTAAAATGACCGTTTCACGAAAACATCTAGCGATTGTATTAGATGAATATGGCGGTACGGATGCTATTGTATCGCACGAAGATTTAATAGAAGAGCTACTTGGTATGGATATTGAGGATGAAATGGATCGTGAAGAAGAAAATAAATTAAAACATCAAAAATTTCCGCAAAGCATGATGCATCGTTAATTTTGTTGTAAAAATGATAGTGGCTATGAATGTCAAACAAGTTGCGGGGCAATTAAGATGTTGTATAATTTAGCTGTGATATAAATTGTAAAGATAGAAAACCTGGGACATGATACAATGTTCCAGGTGTTTTTTTATTTTAGTAGGCAATAATAGAATGAAAAACTCGATAAATATAATTTTTATTAACCTTAGTTTTTATTGCTAAGGTTATACAAGATATTTGAAAGTGGTTGTATCTTCCTCTTACCATAAGAGGTGTTTTTGTTTAACTTTCAGATATGTGTATATTAAAGAATATGTAAATTTAATTTAACTCAAGTGAATCAATGAATTGTAATGTGGTATCATGTTGTTGGTGATAAATATGATAGAAATAGGTCTTACTGGTTGGGGTGACCATGATACATTATATGAGGATTTAGAGCGTAAAACAGATAAGTTAAAAACTTATGCTAGTCATTTCCCGATAGTAGAATTGGATGCTTCGTATTATGCGATACAGCCAGAACGAAATATAATTAAATGGATAAATGAAACGCCGAATAGATTTCAATTCGTCGTTAAAATTCATCAAGCATTAACATTACATGCTGACTATAGAGATTATGCAGAGTCGAGAGATGTATTATTTAAACAGTTTAAAGAAATGATTAATCCGTTAAAAGAGCATAATAAATTGGCGATGGTGCTCGTACAATTCCCACCCTGGTTTGATTGTAACGTTCAAAATATAAATTACATCTTATATGTGAGAAAACAATTAAGTGATATTCCGATGAGCATTGAATTTAGACATCAATCATGGTTTGACAATCAATATAAAGAGCAAACTTTATCTTTCTTAACACAACATCAAATCATTCATGCAGTGGTAGATGAACCTCAAATTAAAGAGGGGAGCATTCCTTTAGTAAATAGGATTACTAGTGATATTGCTTTTGTACGTTATCATGGACGTAATCATTATGGTTGGACTAAAAAAGATATGACTGATCAAGAATGGCGAGATGTAAGATATTTATATGATTATAGCGAGGAAGAGTTAGCTGACTTGGCTCGTAAAGTCGAAATACTTAATCAAAAGGCTAAGAAAGTATACGTTATTTTTAATAATAATTCTGGCGGTCATGCAGCTAATAATGCTAAAAAGTATCAAAATATTTTAGACATTGATTATGAAGGTTTAGCACCACAACAATTAAAACTATTTTAAGAGGCGAATGTCATGTTATTAACAATTATTCTATTAATATTAATAGGGGGATTTTCAGCGATTTTAGGATCTATCGTTGGTATTGGTGGTGGAATCATCATCGTCCCCACACTTGTTTATTTAGGCGTAAACCATCATCTTCTACATGGTATTACGACGCAAATTGCAATAGGTACTTCTTCAGTTATTCTGATTGTTACTGGACTATCTTCCTCATTAGGATATTTAAAAACCAAACAAGTAGATATAAAAAACGGCTCGATATTTCTATTTGGGCTACTACCTGGATCTTTGGTTGGTTCTTTTTTAAGTAGATACCTTACACTTGATTCATTTAACTTATACTTTGGCGTGTTTATGATATTTGTGTCGATATTACTGATGATTCGTCACAAAATAAAACCTTTTAAAATTTTTGACAAACCTAAGTATGCGCGTACATATGTTGATGCTGAAGGGAAAACATACCGTTATAGTGTCCCTCCTCTGTTTGCTTTTATAACAACGTTATTTATTGGGATATTAACAGGGCTGTTTGGCATAGGTGGAGGTGCATTGATGACCCCTCTTATGCTCATCGTCTTTAGATTTCCACCACATGTTGCAGTAGGCACAAGTATGATGATGATTTTCTTTTCAAGTGTGATGAGTTCGATAGGGCATATCCTTCAAGGACATGTGGCTTGGGGATATTCCATCATTCTCATTATTTCAAGTGTGATAGGTGCACAAATAGGTGTAAGGGTCAATCGATCTATGAAATCCGACACAGTTGTGATGTTATTGAGAACAGTAATGCTTATCATGGGGGTATATTTAATCATTAAATCTTTTATTTAAAAGTGAAGTAGTTATGCTTTGAGACTTTGTTCTTTAATGCTAAAGTACAATTAAGTATATAAATTTTAAAGAGGGGGATCATGTTATGGAATTAACAATATATCACACGAATGATATTCATAGTCATTTAAATGAATATGCTCGTATTCAAGCTTATATGGCAAAACATAGACCGCAACTTGAACATCCCTCACTCTATATAGATATAGGTGATCATGTTGATTTATCAGCACCTGTGACAGAAGCTACGGTAGGACATAAAAATATAGAACTTTTAAATGAAGCACATTGTGATATTGCAACCATTGGAAATAATGAAGGAATGACAATTTCTCATGATGCTTTACAAAATCTATATAACGATGCGAATTTTAAAGTGATTTGCACGAATGTCATAGATGAAGAGGGACATCTTCCACATCATATTGCCTCTTCGTATATCAAAGAAATAAAAGGAACGCGTATTTTATTTGTTGCAGCAACGGCGCCGTTCACACCTTTTTATCGAGCACTGGATTGGATTGTTACTGATCCACTAGCGGCAATCAAAGATGAAATCAATGCACATCAAGGTGAATATGATCTTTTGATGGTTATGAGCCATGTCGGTATCTTTTTTGATGAAAAGTTATGCCAAGAGATTCCGGAAATAGATGTTATCTTTGGTAGTCATACACACCATCATTTTGAACATGGAGAAATAAATAATGGTGTTTTGATGGCAGCTGCAGGAAAATATGGCTATTATTTAGGTGAAGTTAATATCACGATTGAAAATGGAAAAATCGTTGATAAAATCGCCAAAATTCATCCTATTGAAACACTTCCTTTAGTCGAGACACATTTTGAAGAACAAGGAAGAGCACTTCTAAGTAAACCAGTAGTTAATCATCATGTGAACTTAGTCAAAAGAACAGATGTTATTACTAGAACATCCTATTTACTGGCTGAGAGTGTATATGAGTTTTCAAGCGCTGATTGTGCAATCGTAAATGCTGGACTTATAGTAAAAGGCATTGAAGCTGATAAAGTGACGGAATATGATATACATCGCATGTTACCCCATCCAATCAATATTGTAAGGGTTCGATTAACTGGCAAACAATTAAAGCAAGTGATTCAAAAAAGCCAAAAGCAAGAATATATGCACGAACATGCACAAGGTCTTGGTTTTAGAGGGGATATCTTTGGAGGATATATTTTATATAATCTTGGCTTTATTGAGTCAGAAGAGCGTTATTTTATAGGCGATGAAGAGATTCAAAATGATAAACAATATACGTTAGGTACTGTTGATATGTATACTTTTGGAAGATATTTCCCACTGTTAAAGGGGTTATCTATAGATTATATTATGCCTGAATTTTTACGTGATATTTTTAAAGAGAAATTACTAAAATTATAAAAAAGCGTATATTGAATTTTAATTTAATGTTAATACCGATATGTTATAATAAACGAAGATATATTAAACAGGAGGGTATGCGTTGTTATGGCGACTAGAAATGAAGAAATTTTACGTAAACCGGATTGGTTAAAGATTAAGCTTAACACAAACGATAATTATACTGGTCTTAAGAAAATGATGCGTGAGAAAAATTTACACACAGTGTGTGAAGAAGCTAAATGTCCGAATATTCACGAATGTTGGGGTGCGCGTCGTACAGCTACATTTATGATTTTAGGGGCAGTATGTACAAGAGCATGTCGATTCTGCGCAGTAAAAACGGGTTTGCCTAATGAATTAGATTTAAATGAACCAGAACGAGTTGCAGAATCAGTAGAATTAATGAATTTAAAACATGTTGTAATTACTGCTGTTGCACGTGATGATTTAAGAGATCAAGGTTCAAATGTGTATGCAGAAACAGTACGCAAAGTAAGAGAAAGAAATCCATTTACAACAATAGAAATTTTACCATCTGACATGGGTGGCGATTATGAAGCCCTTGAAACATTAATGGCTTCTAGACCAGACATTCTTAATCACAACATTGAAACGGTTCGTCGCTTAACACCAAGAGTTAGAGCTCGAGCAACTTACGATAGAACTTTACAATTTTTACGTCGTTCTAAAGAATTGCAACCTGATATTCCAACAAAATCTAGTTTGATGGTTGGTCTAGGTGAAACGATGGAAGAAATTTATGAAACGATGGATGATTTACGCGCTAATGATGTTGATATCTTAACTATAGGTCAATATTTACAACCGTCTCGAAAACATTTGAAAGTTGAGAAATATTATACGCCATTAGAATTTGGTAAAATGAGAAAGATTGCAATGGAAAAAGGATTTAAACATTGTCAAGCAGGACCTTTAGTAAGAAGTTCGTATCATGCTGATGAACAAGTGAATGAAGCGGCTAAAGAGAAACAACGCCAAGGTGAAGAACAACTCAATTAAGTAATAATTTTTTAAACTATTAAAAATAGAGGCATAAGTGCCTCGCTTATCGAGTATCTATAATTTATGTGATACATAAAATTTCATTATATTTTTAATAAATGTGTGTATTGAAGATATCGGTGAGTGATTTATGGCATTTTTGATGCTTATTGCCTCTATTTCATTTTTTGTAAGGTGAAAATATGATTAAAGTCGACCAACAATATTTTGAATTGATAGAAGAATATAGAGAATGTTTTGATGAGGAAATATTTTCTGCTAGGTATTCGGATATATTAGATAAATATGATTATGTCGTAGGTGATTATGGTTACGATCAATTACGCTTAAAAGGATTTTATAAAGATAGTAATAAAAAGGCAGAAATAAGTAAACGGTTTTCAAGTATTCAAGATTATATATTAGAATATTGTAATTTTGGTTGTCCTTATTTTGTTGTCAGACGTTTGTCACCAAATGAATTTATTGAAGAAATGGATGATAAAGAAGATATCATTGATAAATTACATGATGTTAAGATTCAACCTACTATTCAAGACACAGAAAAACATACCCGAGCTATAGATCAATAAAAGTCCACTAAGTTGAGAGCGTCATCTCAATTTAAGTGGACTTTTATAACATAACGCTTCTATTGAATAACCTCATTTAAATATTCAATAATTTCATCCGCTTCTTCCTTTGATACTCCTAATATATGAGAAATGTAACCTTCTTCTTCTATATCATCTGAACCTATAATGCCAAATTGATTAGTCTGCATATTTAAAACTAAAGTTTTACCGTAGTGTCTATCTGTTTGTACAAGCATTAAGTCGTAGCGACTATGCTCACCAACAAAGCCGACGAACTGTACTTGGCTTTGTTCTTCATCATCATATAAATACATATCTATCATATCTCTGACGCTCCTTTACATTGCGAAAACTATTATATTTAAGTATAACGACAAATGATGATGACTGCAAAACTATGGTATGATTAATTTATTAGATGTATGAAGAGGTGACAAGCGAATGTATTTCGTAGATAAAGATAAACTAACTCAGAAAATCACTTACTTACAAAAGCTCACTGAAGATTACAATGATAATAAAAGGAATCCATATGCTTTTGAACGAATTGGCCAAATGTTAATTGAATCTTCTGTAGATATCGGCAATATGATTATAGATGGGTTTATTTTAAGAGATCCTGGTAATTATAAAGATGTAATAGATATTTTAGAATTGGAAAATGTTATTTCAAAAGAAACACAATCACATATCAATCGAACTATTGATGTTAGAAAACAGTTTGCACATCACTATATCGATTTGAATATGAATAAAATTGAGCCGTTATTTGATGATGCACTACCACACTATAAGCAATTTATTCAAGAAGTAGGACAATTTTTAGAAAATGAAAATGTACCAATTACCGCATTTGGAAAAGGAGAGAATAACTAGTGAAACATTATCAGGCATACTTAATCGATTTAGATGGGACAATGTATAAAGGCACAGAGGAAATTGACGGTGCCGCACAATTTATAGATTATTTAAATAATAATCATATCCCTCATCTATATGTAACTAATAATTCTACAAAGACACCTGTTCAAGTTACTGAGAAATTACGTGAGATGCATATTGATGCTAAACCAGATGAAGTTGTAACGTCAGCATTGGCAACAGCGGATTATATCTCTGAACAGCATCCTAATGCAACTGTATATATGATTGGTGGCCATGGACTTAAAACTGCACTAACTGATGCAGGGCTTTCAATAAAAAACGATGAACATGTTGATTATGTAGTTATTGGTTTAGACGAAAAGGTCACATATGAAAAATTATCAATTGCAACATTAGCTGTACGTAATGGAGCTAAATTTATATCTACCAATCCAGATGTATCAATACCTAAAGAGAGAGGTTTTTTACCTGGTAATGGTGCTATTACGAGTGTGGTCAGCGTCTCTACCGGCATTCAGCCAGAGTTTATTGGTAAACCTGAAACAATTATAATGTCTAAGTCTTTAGATATACTTGGATTAGAAAAATCAGAAGTGGCAATGGTTGGTGATTTATATGACACAGACATTATGTCAGGTATTAACGTGGGTATTGATACGATACATGTTCAAACTGGTGTGAGTACGTATGAAGATATTCAATCTAAAGAAATACCGCCTACGTATTCATTTAAAGATTTAAATGTAGCTATTGCAGAATTAGAAAAATAAAATTATCATCTATCTGTTTTGAAATTAATAGAGGTGTGCATATGAATAAAATACTCGTAACACGTCAAATTCCACAACACTACATTGAACAACTTAAAAAAATAGGACAAGTTGTCATGTGGGAACACGATTTAACGCCCATGTCTAGAGAGTCATTTCTTGCTAACGTTGAAGATGCAACAGCATGTGTGATCACATTGAGTGAGCATATTGATGAAGAAGTATTTCTCAGGGCACAACAACTTAAAGTGATTGCTAATATGGCTGTAGGTTTTGATAATATTGATATTACATTAGCAAAGAAACATGGTGTAGTTGTTACTAATACACCTCACGTACTGACAGAGACAACTGCCGAACTAGGGTTTACATTGATGCTTACTGTAGCCCGTAGAATCATAGAAGCGACTTCATATATTCAAGAGGGTAAGTGGAAAAGTTGGGGACCATACTTATTATCAGGAAAAGATGTATACGGTGCAACTGTTGGTATTTTTGGAATGGGTGATATAGGAAAAGCGTTTGCACGTCGCTTACAAGGGTTTGATGCACGGATAATATATCACAACCGCAAACGTGATTTAATTGCTGAAAGTGAGTTAAATGCTACATATGTAACATTTAGCTCTTTACTTGAACAAAGTGATTTTATTATTTGCACAGCACCTTTAACAAAGAAAACTGAGAATCAATTTGATAATCGAGCTTTTAATAAAATGAAAAATGATGCTGTCTTCATTAATATTGGAAGAGGTGCAATTGTAGATGAGGAAGCACTTTTAGAAGCATTAAAAAATCATGAGATACAAGCCTGTGGTTTAGATGTTATGCGTCAAGAACCTATTCAACCTGACCATCCAATACTGAAATTACCTAACGCTGTGGTGTTACCTCACATAGGAAGTTCATCTCAAGTCACTAGAAATCGAATGGTACAACTTTGTATAGATAATATTAAAGCAGTATTAAATAATGATGCACCACTAACCCCTGTAACCCCTTTACACATTTAAAATTTATTCACGTTAGTCATATTCCATCAATTGAATGTGATAACGTGAATTTTTTTATTTGATAAAACTAACAATTTTGTTATATCCACTGTAATTGTCTAATTATGGCTTTAGAATTAAAATAATGTTGTTCTTAAAAAGAGAGAACCATTTCTAATTAAGTCGTTGACATATGATTTGAATATGTAAAAATTTCAATACAATTTTAATGAAGACATAAAATTTGAATTGAATTATATTTGAAACAAAGATATAATGAATTGTAAAATTAAATTATAAAATGTATATTGTATTGCTTGATGTCTATTAGTAATGATTAAGGTTCATAGTACATGATTTAATATAAGAACATTGAGAAGATTTACGATTAATAATAGTTAGAGTTTGAGAGGTGCTATTTAAAAATGAAAGGAAAAGAGCCTTCTAACAAATATTTTGATAAAATGAAGCCTTACTTAATCACTTTGTTATATTTAGCTATTTTTATAGCGCTGTATTTAATTTATGGTAGTGGTGATACACAAAACAACTTCATTTATAATGAATTCTAATGAGGGAGAGTAGTTATGGCAGACTTAATTAATATTCTAAACCACTTTGTTCAGGAACAACCTGAAGCAGTTGCGGTTAGACATACAAATGATGAGCTAACATATAAGCAACTTGATGAAGAATCAAGTAAGTTAGCACATCTATTACAAGATAGTAAAAAGCCAATGATTTTATATGGTCACATGTCACCTTACATGATTGTTGGTATGATTGGAGCGATTAAATCCGGTTGCGGTTATGTTCCTATCGATACTTCTGTTCCAAAAGAACGTGTCAATATGATTATTGATAAAGTACAACCGGAAATCATTTTCAATACTTCAGATGAGACTTTGGAACAGACAAATGCACAAGTGCTTAAGGTTAGCGATATTCAGGATTCACAATATCCAATTGTCTTTGATAGTCAAATGAAGCAAAACGATGTAGTATATACAATTTTTACTTCAGGGTCTACGGGAGAACCTAAAGGTGTACAAATTGAATATGCAAGTTTAAATGAATTCGCAGAATGGATGGTATCTTTAAATAAAACTGGTACTGGTAAAGAATGGTTAAATCAAGCGCCATTTTCGTTTGATTTATCAGTAATGGCAATCTATCCTTGTTTAACATCAGGTGGTACTTTAAATCTTGTTGATAAAGATATGATCAAAAAACCTAAACTATTGAACGAAATGTTAGTTCAAACACCGATGAATGTTTGGGTTTCTACGCCTTCTTTTATAGAAATGTGTTTATTATTACCTAATTTAAATGAACAACAATATAATAGCTTAAAGCAATTCTTTTTCTGTGGGGAAATTTTACCGCATAAAACAGCTAAAGTCTTAGTTGAAAGATTTCCGAATTCAATGATTTATAACACATATGGACCAACTGAAGCTACTGTTGCAGTCACAAGTATACAAATCACAGAAGAAATTTTAAATCAATATAATCCTTTACCAGTTGGTGTGACTAGACCTGGTACAAGATTATTTGCTACTGAAGAAGGAGAACTTGTCATTGAGGGGCAAAGCGTCAGTTTAGGTTATTTAAAGAATGAAGAAAAGACAGCCGCAGTATTTAATTTTGAAGACGGTGTCAGAACATATCATACTGGGGATAAAGCTAAAATTGAAGATGGATTGTGGTTTATTCAAGGACGTATTGATTTCCAAATTAAACTAAATGGTTATCGTATGGAACTAGAGGAAATTGAAACACAATTACGCCAGTCAAAACATGTAAGAGAGGCTGTTGTTGTGCCGGTTTATAAAAATGGAAAGGTCGTACATTTAATAGGAGCAGTAGTACCTACTGAATCTGTAGAAGATAATTTAGCAATGACAACTCAAATTAAACACGAACTTAAATCACGCTTACCAGAATATATGATTCCTAGAAAGTTCGAATGGATGGAACGACTACCACTCACATTAAATGGTAAATTAGATCGTAAGAAAATTGCCGAGGTTGTAAACGGATGATACCTTATGGCACATTTACATTTTTCTTAATTGCATTTATCGTTCTTATACCTGTGATAATACTTGGATTCTTAGGTAAGCGAAGTTATATTTACAATGGTATAAGTACAGCAATCATGATTGTCATTATATTTGCATCAGATAAACATAATCTGTTAGGGCAAAAATATCTAAGTGCACAACTTTTTTGTTTTATTATTTATGTCATATGGCAGGTTGCCCTCATTATGTACTACTATCAATCACGACAAAGGAAGAATACATTTACAAAATTTGTAACAATTATGGTATTGTCTATTCTCCCTCTAGCAATTGTTAAGATATTACAGAGTTCATGGTTAGGTGGACATCAAATTCACTTCCATGAAAGTAAATTAATTGAATTTGTAGGATTTTTAGGTATCTCGTACGTCACTTTCAAAAGTGTTCAATTAATTATGGAGATTCGTGATGGTTCTATTAAAGAAATCAAAGTAGGGAAATTGATACAATTCATTTCTTTCTTCCCAACCATTTCATCTGGACCTATTGATAGATATAAACGTTTTGTGAAAGATGATAAGAAAGTACCTAGTGGTGCAGAGTACAGAGAGCTTGTTATCAAAGCAATTCATATGATTATGTTAGGGTTCTTATATAAATATATTATTGCGTATTTGATTCAGACATACGCTGTTAATCCTTTACAACTTAACCTACATGGGTTTACTCATATGTGGCTATATATGTACGTCTATAGCTTATATTTATTCTTTGATTTTGCAGGATACAGTTTATTCGCGATTGCAGTGAGTTATTTATATGGTATTAAGACGCCACCTAACTTTAAACAACCGTTTAAAGCCAAAAATATTAAAGATTTCTGGAATAGATGGCATATGACTTTATCTTTCTGGTTTAGAGATTGTATCTATATGAGATCTTTATTCTACATGTCACGTAAGAAGTTATTAAAAAGTCAATTTGCAATGTCAAATGTAGCGTTCTTTTTAAACTTTTTCATAATGGGAGTATGGCATGGTCTAGAAGTATATTACATTGTATATGGATTATACCACGCAGCGTTATTCATAGGTTATGGTTATTATGAGCGTTGGCGTAAAAAGCATCCACCACGTTGGCAAAATGGTTTCACTACAGCTATAAGTATTATCATTACCTTCCATTTTGTAACTTTCGGATTCTTAATTTTCTCAGGCAAATTTATTTAATAAAGGAGTAATTAATTATGGAATTTAGAGAACAAGTATTAGATTTATTAGCAGAAGTAGCTGAAAATAACATTGTGAAGGAAAACCCAGATGTAGAAATCTTTGAAGAAGGTATTATTGATTCATTTCAAACTGTAGGTTTACTTTTAGAAATTCAAAATAAATTGGATATTGAAGTGTCAATTATGGACTTTGATAGAGATGAGTGGGCAACTCCTAATAAAATTGTAGAAGCTTTAGAAGAGTTACGATGAAACTGAAACCATTCTTACCCATTATAATCAGCAGCGTCATATTTATTATATTTTTATTTTTACCAGCAAGTTGGTTTACTGGTCTTGTGACAAATAAGACGTTAGCTGATAATAGAATTTCTTTAACTGATCAAGTTTTAAAAGGCACGCTCATTCAAAATAAATTATTCGAGTCAAATAAGTATTACCCGATTTATGGTTCCAGTGAACTGGAAAAGGATGATCCTTTTAATCCAGGTATAGCGCTAAATAAACAAAATGCTAGTAAAGAAACGTTCCTTATTGGTGCGGGAGGTTCGACAGATTTAATTAATGCAGTTGAACTTGCAGCGCAATACGACAATTTAAAAGGAAAGAAATTTACATTTATTATTTCTCCACAATGGTTTACGAATCATGGATTAACAAATCAAAACTTTGATGCTCGTATGTCACAAAGTCAAATCAATCAGATGTTTAATCAAAAAGATATGCCAGCTAATTTGAAGAAACGGTATGCACAAAGATTGTTACAGTTTCCGCATGCACACAATAAGTCATACCTTAGAGAACAAGCAAAACGCCCTGATGATGTCTCTGGAAACTACATTTCTTCATTTAAAGAAAATCAATTAACTAAGATTGAAGCTATTAAATCATTATTCTCATTCACTAAGCCACCTTTAGAAGAAGTAAAACCGGCAACAAGAGAAGATGCTTCATGGGATGAAATGAAACATAAAGCTGTCGATATAGGCAAAGCAAATACTCAATCTAATAAATATGATATAAGAGATCCATATTGGAAATTGATAAAACAAAACAAGCGTAAAATCAAAAGGGATTATGAGTTCAACATTAACTCACCTGAGTTCCAAGATTTAAAACTATTAGTGCAAACGCTACATGCTGCTGGAGCTGATGTACAATATGTTAGTATACCTTCAAATGGAAGATGGTATGATCATATAGGTATCAAAAAAGATAGACGTGAAGCTGTATATAAAAAGATTCATTCAACAGTAGTTGATAATGGTGGAAAAATTTATGATTTGACAAACAAGGACTATGAAAAGTACGTAATTAGTGATGCTGTTCATATTGGATGGAAAGGTTGGGTTTATGTCGACCAGCAAATCGCAAGACATATGGATGGTCATGCACCTAAAAATCATGAAGTCGATTATTCTAAAAATAAACCACCACACAAACATCACAAAGGTCGTCAAGATGATTAACATCAAGGCAACAAATAATATTATTAACCGAAATAAAATTAGGTGAACTAGGTACAGAATTCGTTGTTCATCCCGTGTAACGAGATTTGTAAGGGAAACACCTCGATGTAAAGTATTATTCATTTCTATCAAATTAAAAAAACCTAGGACGTTACTATGAGTCCTAGGTTTATAAATATATAGGGATATATTAGAATACTTGTTCTACTTCTATTACACCTGGAACTTCTTCATGAAGCGCACGCTCGATGCCAGCTTTTAAGGTTATTGTAGAACTAGGACATGTTCCGCAAGCGCCATGTAATTGTAGCTTAACTATACCATCTTCAACATCTACAAGCGTACAATCGCCACCATCTCGTAATAAAAATGGACGCAAACGTTCTATAACTTCTGCTACTTGATCAAACATTGTTGGATTCTCAGTAGGCATGTGACATGTCTCCTTTCAGAGCAATTATTTCATAATCATTATTATTACATTATAATAGATAAAGTAGTAAAAATCTATAAAATAAGATAGGGGATTTTAATGACTAAAATTAGTGTTGTCGTATATGGAGCAGAAGTCGTTTGTGCGAGTTGTGTAAATGCACCTACTTCTATAGATACTTATCAATGGCTTCAAGCATTACTTTTAAGAAAGTTTCCTCAACATCATTTTGAATTTACATATATTGACATACGAAATGATACTGAAAATTTAACTGATCATGATATGCAATTTATAGAAAGAATTAATGAAGATGAGTTGTTTTACCCATTAGTTACGATGAATGATGAATATGTAGCAGATGGTTACATACAATATAAACAAATAACCCGTTTTATTGAATCATATTTTACCACGTAAGATTAAAAGAAGGGGGGACAATATTCATACTAACCATGTGCCTCAATTGACATTGTCTGTGTTATTTTCCGGTGAAATTCTTCATTTTCGGGCTACATCTTTTATTGAGAAGAATAACTTTTCAATTCTGTCATTGTTTGTGATTAATAATAAAGAACCTAGGAAAATTGGACTGACCCCAATTAGTGGGAATTATATAAA
>NZ_KV811774.1:1271-75883 GCF_001813195.1 Staphylococcus sp. HMSC065D05 | reverse complement strand
ACGTTGACATATTGTCATTCAGTTTTCAATGTTCTTTAACACTTACAATACATTATTGTAACAAATGGAATTTATTAAGTCAAGAATTAATTTATATTTTATTTCTTGTCGATTCTTAATTAATTCAACAAATAACATTTTATAATGTATTGATTTTAATTTCAATAGTCAAAATTACACTTTGTTAACTAAATTTTAAAGTTCTTAACTTTTTCTTTTCAATTAATTAAACTGCTTTTGACGACTTTTATATAGTATCAAGATATAAACGTAACGTCAATATTTATTGTTGATTTTTTAAGTTAAAATTTACTTAATGAGTGAATATATATCTACATATAGTACATTATAATTATATAGTGTAAATACTTTCGTTTTGTACATCTGCAAAACGAAGTCTTATGTAAAAAAAAGAGGCTGTACAAATTATTACAGCCCCTACTACTTATATACGATTAATTATATGAAATTGCTAAACAGTCATACTATTTCATCATTATTTTATCTCAATAAAACTTCACAAAAGTATCAATAATGACTAAATTTTTATTTTGCTTCTATGAACTTACTTTCATCAATTTTCTTCTTCTTTGCAATCTTTACATACTCCATATATTTCCATCCGATGATGAGTAACATCAAAATCTGTTACATGTTGAGCTAATTGCTCTACTTCATCCAATTGTGGATAATGGAAGTCAACGATTTTACCACATTTTTCACATATAATGTGGTAGTGATTATGTGTATTAAAATCAAACCTACTAGATGAATCACCATATGTTAACTCTTTGACTATACCAATATCTTTAAATACTCTTAGATTATTATAGATAGTAGCAACACTTATATTAGGAAATTTAGGTGAAAGTGCTTGATATATTTCATCTGCTGTTGGATGTGAATGTGAAGATATAAGATAGCGCATAATTGCTTGTCTTTGGGGTGTAATACGAACGCCCGCTTGTCTTAATGACGCAATGGACTCTTCAAGTTCATGATCAATAGATTCAAGTTCCGCACTCACTTTTTTCACCATCTTTCTAAATAATAATTATTATTACTTAATATTAATATAACTGTTGCTATAAATAAATGTCAATAAATACTTGCTATTTTCAATTAGTAACCATAATCTAAGTCTACTTTATTCTCAATTACATCATAATTATTGAGAAAATGCTCAAGATTCTTTTTGAAAATATCCGTAGCTTCTCTATTATTATTAGAATCATTACCTGTAATATGAGCAGTTATAGTCACATTGTCTAAATCATATAAAGGATTATCCTTACTAAGTGGTTCTTTTTCAAAAACATCCAAATAAGCATGTCTGATTAATCGATCCTTGAGTACATTGATGAGCATTTCCTCATCAACAATTGTTCCCCTTCCTACATTTATAAATAAAACATTATTGTCCATTTGTATGTAATGTTTTCTTTTTAATAAGTGAATTGTTTCTTCAGTTTCAGGTAATGCATTAACAATAATATTCGCCTTTTCAATAACATTATCTAACTCTTCAATTGTATATACTTCATCAAATTGTTCAACATTTTTTCCTGACTTACTAACCCCTATCACTTTCATTCCAAAAGCTTTGGCTAAATAAGCAGCCCTTTGTGCAATCGCACCTGTTCCCAATAACAATAAAGTCTCTTCGTTTAATCTTTTACCAGTAATTCTGGAGTCATAATTTTTTTCAATTTGATTTCTATAGGAAGTTTTCATTTTTTTATAATCATCCAAAATGAATGTCATTATATATTCAGAAACTTGTTTAGCTTGTATACCTTTACCATTTGTTAGAATGATATCTCGCTCTTTAATATAATTTAACGGTAAATTATTTACACCTGTTGCAAACCATGCAATCCATTTAAGGTTGATACAATGTTCGATAAAGTGACGATCTATTTTGCCATCATAACCTATTAAAATGTCCATAGTTTTTCTATCATTGATTGGGATATTTATAGCTTTGTCATAAAATTTAAATTCTTCGTTTGGAAATTGTTTTCTTAATTCGTTTTCTATTTCATTTAATCTATTTAAGCTAACAATTTTCAAAATTAACCCTCCAGAATATTTTTTATTGTTTCAATTTGCGTTTTTACCTTTACATTTTCAATCACATCAATAATGTTACCATTTTCATCGAGAATAAATGTTGTTCTTACAATCCCCATATTCTCCTTGCCAAATGATTTTTTCAATTGGTAAACCCCTACTTTATCAGCAAGTTGATAATCTTTATCTACAAGTAAGTCAAAATTCAATTGATGTTTTTTTATAAAATTTTGATGTTTCTTTTTAGAGTCTGCGCTTATTCCATATATATCTACATCAAGTTGGTTAAAATCTTCAATGTGATCTCTAAATTCACAAGCTTCAGTAGTACACGTTGGTGTATTATCTCTTGGATAAAAATAAAGAATTGTTTTACGACCTTTAATTGTTTCATTTGAAATAAAATTACCATCTTGATTTTCTAAAGAAAAAGAGGGAAATTGTTCACCTTTACTAATCATATACTCACCTATTTCTTAATTGTGTTGCTTTTATGATACGATATTAATTGAAAATATTAAATAAAAAGAGGTTGATAGATATGAAATTTACTGAAAGCGAACGTCTTCAGCAACTTTCTAATGAATATATTTTGGGAGGTGTGAATTCACCTTCACGGTCGTATAAAGCAGTAGGTGGCGGGGCACCAGTAGTAATGAAAGAAGGTCATGGCGCTTACTTATATGATGTAGATGGTAATAAATATATCGACTATCTACAAGCTTATGGACCAATAATAACTGGTCATGCACACCCGCATATTACCGAAGCAATCCAAGATCAAGCAGCAAAAGGTGTGCTTTATGGGACACCTACTGAATTAGAAATAAAATTCTCAAAAAAACTTAGAGAAGCTGTTCCTTCTTTAGAAAAGATCCGTTTCGTAAACTCAGGTACTGAAGCAGTTATGACGACAATTAGAGTTGCTCGTGCTTACACTAAAAGAAACAAAATTATTAAGTTTGCAGGCTCTTATCATGGTCATTCTGATTTAGTTTTAGTGGCAGCTGGTAGTGGACCTTCTCAACTTGGTTCTCCTGATTCTGCTGGTGTCCCCCAAAGTGTTGCACAAGAGGTTATTACAGTACCGTTTAATGATATAGAATCATATAGAGAAGCTATTGATTATTGGAAAGACGATATTGCAGCAGTATTAGTAGAGCCGATTGTGGGTAATTTTGGGATGGTCATGCCACAACCAGGCTTCTTAGAAGAAGTAAATAAAATTTCTCATGATAATGGAACATTAGTTATCTATGATGAAGTTATCACTGCTTTTCGTTTCCATTATGGTGCAGCTCAAGATTTATTAGGTGTTAAACCAGATCTCACAGCTTTTGGTAAGATTGTTGGCGGTGGTTTACCAATTGGTGGCTACGGTGGTCGACAAGATATTATGGAGCACGTTGCACCACTAGGTCCAGCTTATCAAGCCGGAACAATGGCCGGTAACCCGTTATCAATGAGAGCAGGTATTGCTTTATTAGAGGTTCTTGAACAAGAAGGTGTTTATGATAAACTTGATCAATTAGGTCGTCGTCTTGAAGAAGGGTTACAAAAATTAATAGATAAGCATCAAATTACAGCAACAATAAATAGAATCTATGGCTCACTGACATTGTATTTCACAAATGAAAAAGTTACGCACTATGAACAAGTTGAAAACTCTGATGGAGATGCTTTCGCTCAATTCTTTAAATTAATGTTGAACCAAGGTATTAATCTCGCACCTTCTAAATTTGAAGCGTGGTTCTTAACTACAGAACATACTGAAGAAGATATTGATCGTACACTAGAAGCAGCTGATTATGCATTTAGTAAAATGAAATAACCTACAGTATGAGAACTTGACACATTACCTATGTGTTCAAGTTCTTTTTATGTTCAATTATGGATTAACTGTTGAAAATTTAATTGAAATTTGCGTTTTCACTTTTCTTAAGTAAAATTTATGATAGTTTATAAAATTTAATAGCTTATAAAGTACAAAATAAAACTATTTACTTAATTTCTTAAAATTTTTCATCTAAAAACCACATTGCATATAGATAAACTTGATTATTTAAGTTCAGGGGTGTATAACAATAATGAATGAGAGTATTATTATTACTCAAAATAATTAAAAGGAGCATTTAATTTGAGACTTGGAGCTCGGATTTTCAAAACTGGTATAGCCATTATCTTAGCTATGTCTATCGCTTCTTTACTTCCTGATAATATTGGTCTAAAAACGTTAGCAGGTGTCAGTGCAGTAGTTGCCATGCAACCAAGTGTTTATCGCTCAATCAAAACTGTTTCTGAACAAGCTATTGGTAATGTGATTGGTGCACTACTTGCAGTAACAATGGTAACGATATTCAGTGATAATTTCATTATCATGGGCGTTACCGTTATTTTACTCATTGCAATTTTGTTCCAATTTAATCTAGCTCATGTAGCAACACTTGCAAGCGTAACTGCTCTTATAATTATGGGGCAACATACTGGTTCTTTCTATGTTGCTGCATTTTTTAGATTTGTACTAGTGATGATTGGTGTATTGAGTTCTTCTATTGTCAATCTAATTTTTTTACCTCCTAAGTTTGAAACAAAAATTTATTATAATTCAATGAATATTTCTTCTGATATATTTGTGTGGTTTAAACTTGTACTCAATGACACATCAGAATTTCATAATATTAAACAGGATGGTGATCAACTAAACTCACGCATCAATAAATTAGAAAAGATTTTCGACTATTACAATGAAGAAAGACCATTAACAAAAAAACATATTTATCAACAGAATAGAAAAAAAATACTATTTAGAGAAGTAGTTAGAACGACTAGACAAGCATATGAAGTGCTAAAACGAATGTCACGATATCAAAATGATTTATATCAACTAAATAATCAATTACTTTTACAAATCAAATTAGAACTTGATTCATTAGTTACTTTACATGAACAAATATTTAAGAGTTTATCTAAAAAAGCTAGATATGATGTCACTCAACTAGATTATGAAGTTGACAATCCTCAGAAGAAAAACTTGATGGATGCTTTTCAGCAAGAATTAATTAAAAACCCACATCAGACGCAATATTCTTATAGCAATATGATGCAAATTATTGCTGAAATTGAAGAATACAGATATCAACTTGAACACTTAGATCGCATCCGTTTAAGTTTCTTTACCTATCACCGTTCTGATACTGATATAGACATTTCAGATGAGGACTTTGACTTATAATACAATGGTAAATCAGAATTTTATTGGATTAACCAGTGAAATTCTACTAGTTAGCTGTTTTGACTATAGGTAAAATAGTTCTTATTTTTAATAACTGCCAACAGTACAAAAATGCCTGAGACAACAACAGTCTCAGGCATTTTCAATGTTTTATAAATTTTGAATACTATAAAGATGCTCATATGCACCGCGTTTATTAATTAATTGTTGGTGTGTGCCAGTCTCAACAATTCGTCCATTTTCCATTACAACTATCCTATCTGCATGAGTAATTGTCGATAAACGATGTGCAACAATTAATGTTGTTCTATCCTTACTTAAAACATCAAGTGCTTCTTGAATAATTGCTTCACTCTCTAAATCCAATGCACTTGTTGCTTCATCTAATATTAAAACAGGAGGATTATTTAAAAAGATACGTGCAATTGACAACCTTTGTTTTTGTCCACCTGATAATTTAACTCCACGTTCCCCTACTTCAGTATCATATCCATTCGGTAAGTTTGAAATAAAATCATGGGCATTCGCCATTTTTGCAGCTTCTACGACTTCATCATCAGTCGCATCAGGCCTACCCAACAAAATATTCTCCTTAACAGTATCAGAAAAAAGAATATTATCCTGTTGTACTAAGCCTATTTGATTCCTCAAACTACCAGTTAGGAACTCTTTAACATTATGATGATCGATAAGTATTTCACCTTGAGTCACATCATAAAATCTTGGTATAAGATTAATCAAAGTAGATTTTCCACCACCACTCATACCTACAAAAGCTACAGTTTCACCTTTGTTAATTGTTAAATTAATATCGTGTAATACTTCTTTTTCATTTTCATTATATTTGAAACTCACATGTTTTAAATCAATTTGACCCTCACTGATTTTAATTGGCTGTGCTCCAATGCCATTTTTGATGTCGTAATCCTCATCCATTAATTGAAATACTCTGTCCATAGATGCAAAACTTTGTGTAAGTGTAGTAAATGAAGATACTAGTCTTCTAAGTGGTCCAAATAATTGTTCTAGATAACCGACAAATGCTGCTAGAGTTCCGACAGTAATCGACCCGGTAATTGCTAAATATGAACCCACGCCAATCACAATTATTGGACCTAAATCTGTAACAGTATTAATAGCAGCAAAAGAATACGCGTTCCATCTTGTATGTTGGAATGCTCGTTGTAAAAAGTTTTTGTTATGGTTATCAAAATTTTTCGCTTCATTGTCTTCAATAGCAAAACTTTTAATAACAGACATTCCTTGAACCCGCTCATGTAAGAAGCCTTGTACTTCTGCTAGAGCTTGTGAGCGCACACGTGTAAGTTTACGTAATCTTCCAAAGAAAAAATAAACAGTTAAAATATAAAATGGAAAAATAAAAATAGCAGCAAACGTCAATTTTACATCAAGGAAGAACATAATAGAAAGTGCGATAATAATCGTTATACAGTCAAGCCAGATATTCATCAATCCAGTAAGAATGAAGTCTTTTGTTTGTTCGACGTCATTAATCACTCTTGAAATGACTTGACCGACTTGATTATTTGCATAAAATCGAGCACTTAGTGCTTGCAAGTGATTATACAATTGTTTACGAATATCATATAGTATTTTATTACTTGTCCATTGAGCTAAATATTGTCTAATAAACTCAATCGGCGGACGAACAATTAAGAATATAAATAATGCAATTCCTATCGCTACACCAAGGTGACTAAATTTTTCTTGATTTGTAAGCGAATGATTATTAATCACGCCATCTATAGCATATTTAATCAATAAAGGTATGAGCATGGGAATACCGAATTTAATAATTCCTACTATAATTGTTGCAATAATACGATATCTATAAGGTTTTACAAACTTTAAATATCGTTTTATCATGCGCCTTCCCTCCTAATAATTTGAAAATGAAGAGAGGTTGGCACATTGCATTTGTATACACTTTAAAAATAAAAGATACAAATGTTAATGTCTCAACCTCTAATACACGAAGACACTCTATCAGATATTAAGTTAGAAAGATGAACTAACAAATTATCATTGTTGTTACACTTCATTTATGAATTTTTATAGATTACTTTTACAATATAAATTATTTTAATCTTATTTACATCTATTTTGCTTAATAATCTCTAATTTTTTTATAACGTTCTTTCCATACTTTTATAAAGTCAGGAGCAAAAGGTCCCTTTTTTTGTTCTATCCATTGTTGTAAAATATCAACATTTCTTCTTAAAATAATATCGATATCATGAGGGTAATTCATTTGGTTCATATGTTGCTCGTACTCATCTTCATCAAGTAAATGATATTTTCCGTTCGGATAAACTTTGATATCTAAATCATAATCAATATATTTTAAAGCTTCTTCGTCACATGCAAAAGGCGAAGATAAATTACAATAATAATAAATACCATCTTCTCTAAACATACAAATAACATTAAACCAATATTCAGAATGAAAGTATACAATTGCTGGTTCTCGAGTAATCCATGTACGCCCGTCACTTTCAGTTACTAAAGTGTGATCATTACCACCAATAATCACATGTTCTGTTCCCTTTAAAATTGTGGTTTCTGACCAGACACGATGAATATTACCATCATGTTTATAACTTTGAATCTTAATATTTTCTCCTTCTTTAGGTATGGATTCCTTTACCATACTCCACACCACCTTTATCGTATTTAACCATTTAGATTATATCATATTTTAATATGCTTGATTAACCTATCATTTATAAGTGGCATATGAGATTGATGTTTATAAATTAACCTTCAATAAACTTATATATTTTATCCATTGGTACGGGAAATGTATACTGATCCCTATCATCTAAATTAAACCACGTCATTTGTTGAGGTAAATCATTCTCCTGTATATTAAGAGGTGCTGTAACATTGTATACTTCAATATCCCATGTAAGATGGGTAAATTGATGTTTTAATTTAAATACTGGTTCGTTAATTGTTTCGATTCTTTTTCCTAAATCATCAGATATCACATCGTTTGCATTTGTTTGTTCTCTCATTGGAAATTGCCACATACCGTTAAGAAGTTTTTCTTTACGCTTTTCAAGTAAATATTGACCATTATCATTACGAATCAGAAAAACTTTTTGCTCAACGTTTTTTTTATTTAAACTTTTAGTTTTCACTGGTAATTCTTGTGCAGTCCCCATATGAAATGCCTCACAGTGTTCTTGAATAGGACAAAACAAACACAATGGTGATTTTGGAGTACATACTAACGCCCCTAGCTCCATCATCGCTTGATTAAATGTTCCCGCATCCTTCAACACATATGGGTGTAATTCTTGTTCGAATGCTTTTCGAGTAGACTGTAACTTTATATCACGATAGTCATTGTTTAATCGTGACCATACTCTAAAAACATTACCATCGACAGTTGCTAAAGGATGGTTGAAAGCTATACTCATGACCGCCGCCTGAGTATATGGACCCACACCTTTTAACTTTTTAAATGTTTCAGGATCGTATGGTACCTCACCATCATAATTATTATTAACTTCTTTTACAGCAGTATGGAAATTACGCGCTCTGCTATAATAGCCTAAACCTTCCCAATACTTCAACACTTCATCTTCACTAGCTTCGCTCAACGACTGAATTGTAGGGAACCTATGTATAAATCTATAGTAGTAATCTATAACAGTGTTTACTTGCGTCTGTTGTAACATCACTTCACTTAGCCAAATATAATAAGGATTAGTCGTTTCTCTCCAAGGCATATCTCTTTGATTTTTATGAAACCAATCTTCAATATCTTTTTTAAAAGAATTTTCTAGATACATAAAACCTTCCCTCTCTATTAGTTTCATAAGAATGTATTATTAAAAGCATTCTTATGTTAACTTTAACATGACTCCATATTACATTACTTAGTATATGTTTATTTAAAGTAAGTTAATTTTGTTATTTCAACTTTTAGATTATAATATATATTAAATAAAGAAGAAAAGAGTGAGCAATTATGGACACAGCCACACATATCGTTATGGGTGTGGGTCTTACAGCTTTAGCAACGCAAGATCCAGTTATGGCAGGATCATTTGCTGCTACTGCGACGACTTTAATCGCAGGTTCTTTAATACCAGACGGTGACACCGTACTGAAACTAAAGGATAATGCGACATATATTTCACATCACAGAGGAATTACACATTCATTACCTTTTACAATATTATGGCCTATATTAATTACATTTTTTATATTTGTAATATTTAGTCACACGAACCCCTTACATGTATGGTTGTGGGCACAACTAGCAGTGTTTTTACATGTCTTTGTAGATATTTTTAATTCTTATGGTACTCAAGCATTGCGTCCCATAACTAACAAATGGATTCAATTAAGCGTGATTAATACCTTTGATCCGATAATATTTATTATTTTAAGTATAGGTGTCTTATTGTGGATATTAGGTATTCATCCATATATTGTTTTCTTTCCAATCATATTAATTCTCATAGGCTATTATATTGTAAGATTTAAGATGCAAGCAGCAATTAGAAAACAAGCACTTCAAAAAATTGAGCAATCGCATACACCAGTAAAAGTATTCGTAGCTCCAACAATGAAATTTCATGTATGGCGGGTCGCAATACAAACAGATAAGCATGATTATGTCGGTGTTTCCAAATGGAAAAATGTAGTTTTTACTGATAAAGTTAAACGCCAGTCTATGACTCCTGATTCGATATTATGGAAAGTTAAAGGTAATAAAGATATTTATACATTTTTAAACTTTTCTTCAATTTATCGTTGGCAAACTACGCCATTAGATGATGGCACAACGGAAATTCGACTTATGGATTTAAGATACTTAAATAAAGGTCGTTATTCTTTTGTAGCTATTGCACATTTAACACATGAAAATGAAATTGATCACTCTTATATTGGGTGGGTATTTAGCGAAGATAAATTACAACGTAAATTATTTTCATAATATATTTGAGTGTTACAAAATTCGTATTAACTACGATGCTAACATTGGAGAAAACTTGATATGAAAGAATTTCAATTTAGCCATCGACTGCCTATAAACTAAGAATGCCTCAGACTTTAATTGATGTCTGAGGCATTCTTAATTAATAAAATATCGTACACTTTATTGAACTATTTATTTATCTAAATTTACGTTTAAACGTTTCTTTTCTTTATTCTTTTTCTCTTTTGAATAACTCTTTTGGTTAGATTGGCTTTGATATTTATCAAATGCTATGTGACGCACAAGCGCATAATTAATCACACACATGATTCCAATTAAAATAATAATATATAAATGATAAGGTAAATTGCTCATACTGACTGTACCAAATATTATTGCTTGCGAACTACCATTTACGAAATAATACAGAGGATTTAACATCATAATATGATTAATCACATTTAAATTTGTCTTAGGGATGTATGTAATTGGAACCATAAAAAAACTGATAGCACTTACTATAATAAATATCAGTTTTACATGTTTAATTGCATAATTCAATAAGCCCAACATTATCGAAGTCACACTGATAAAAATGGCTATAATTACTAAATAATATAAAAATGAAAGTATTGATGCTTCAAAATTCACAGGCTTAAGGATAATAATAACTATACCCAGAATAAGTATTGTTATTAAACCTAACATCGCTATAACTATGGTAGGTGTGACAGCAGATATATGAAATGACTTCATGACAACGAAATCTCTGATATAGTACTTATAAGCTATATAAATAGATTGTATAATTATGCTGAATATGATGAGTGATGAAATTCTGAATAACCAACGCACTTGAACAATATCAGTAGTATGGTTAAAATTAAAAAATCCTTCTAATGCTAGAATAATTACTAGTCCTATAATTAGGCTAATTGCAAACCACTTCCATGTTTGCTTAAGCCTTTGAGTACAAAAACTAAAAAGATGTGGTAAGTTTTTAATATATACAATTAAATTATCTATCATTTTCACACCTACAATTCAATATAAATCCATTTTTCTTCTTTCATGTCAGCGATAAAATAACCGCTTCCATTTTTTGTAATCCATACATCCTTCGTGATATTAAATGTTTTTTTCAATTCCGTTTTATTTGTCATTGGAATAACAAATCCAGACAGTTTATCATTATCACCAAATATCATTTTTATAGGTTGTTGCGTAATCGGTACAACATACTGTTTATCTTTATCAGGTCTAAGCGTTTCTGTTACTTTATCATGTTTTTGATGTAAGTGACTGTTAAAGTACTCTACGTAAGTACTATAATTTGATTTTATATAGGGTGATAATTTCTTAAAAGTATGAGATTCGTATAACCCAGCTGGATTGAAATAAAACACTTGATTTTTACTAATACTATATGTCTTTTGATTCAATTCGACGCGGTACCTTTTGTTATTTTCACCCGTAATTGTAATTAAACTATACTTAGGTACTTTTAAATTTTTAGACCCGTTTAAAGTAACTGATCCATCTAATGCTAATCCATATGCAAGTTTTTCTTCGTAAGTATCTTTATTCTGATTCTGTATGGATGCTTGAGTATTAATATTCCCTAGTTTGACCATACCTAAGTTATTAAAGAAAAGTACAGTCATTAAAACAAGCCCCATCAAAAAGCTGACAAATAATGTCCAAAATCTCACTAGAAATTTTGGTGGCTTAGCATGATTATAACGTTCTATTCTTTTGAAATTATAAGTCATTTCAGGAATCCGAGATCGATTCTTCTTCCAATCATAATCAAAGTTCTCAATTTCCATTTCTGATTTTAAACTATTACGATCTTTTTCATGTTCTCTAAAAGTTGGTAACACCTGATTTAGAGAACCTTCCTTGCGTATCTGGCCATGTGATACCCATGTTATGTAGTTGCTTGTTTTACTTATCTTTTCTATATCATTATCGATTAAGACTAGAGTTTTATTTGCTTCAATATAATCTGTTGATAAAATGGAAGCTCTTTCTATAAATGTTTCATCTAAATGTGATAAAACGTGATTTAAGATGATAATATCGTTTTTTGAAGAACGTGCAATACTAAGTAAAAGTTGTGCGTATGATTTTTCGCTTAAATTAGAAACCTTTTCCTCTATATGATCACCTAAATGTGCCCAATGAATAATTTGTTCAACTTTATGCTCAGTTACTTCATAAGGAAAAAGTTGTACGAGTTCGCTCACATATTGGCTCACAGTTAAATTATTAATCTTTCGATCATCAATATCACCGAAATACAAGTTTTTAGTTCGGACAACCTTACCTTTATCAGGTTTCACTGAACCACTTAAAATTCGACCAATCAAAGTTTTAGAAGATCCAGGTTCACCGATTATACCTAATGCTTCACCTTGATAAATGTGCAAAGAAATATTATTTAGGTTGATGTCCTCGGCATCATAACCCAATGGTCGATACCATTTTTTTGAACTATGATTTCTATAATAATGTGTTACCTTGAGTAATTTTAAAACTATTGAGCTTCCCATCAATTATACATCCTTCTAAAATTTTAATAATGCTAATGGTAGACCTTCCTCAGGTTCACTACTGTTTATTCTAAACCCCCATGCAAATACACCCTTGAGTCGTTCTACTTTAAAGTACTGTTTACTACCATCATTGAGTTTATAGATTTTTCCAGGTTCAATTTTATTGCGATCCACTAGATAGCTTTCTGCTATAATCACTTTACTTTGATAAACATCATATTCATTCATAATGCCATTCATCTCTGCTTTACGCATTTTTTCTTTAAATAATTGTATTTCATGTCTAAGTTCTTGCTCGGACATTTCACTCATTTTCTTTTTATTCATACGATATACCACTTTCTTCTAATTTAGATTTAATTTTATCATAATTATAGCCTTTTCTCATAAGTGCCTCTATGGTTTTAATAACACTTTTATCACTGTCATATTTTTTACAATTTTTATTATAGACTTTCTCTAAATCACGTTGCAATAAATGGTCTAATGTTTCTTCGTCTTGAGAAAAATCTATTTCATTCATAACTAGTTGAATCGTTTCAAGTTTATATCCTTTTTGGAGAAGTGACTGTGTTACTTTTTGCTTTACCTTTGCTTCAGGGCCTTTTTTAGACTTCATCACTTTTTTACCAACTTTAATAACGTCATCTAATGGTTGTTGTTGTTCATATGCTTTGACATATTTTTCAATAATCGTAGCTTCAATACCTAATTGGTAGAGTTTTTGTCTATATATTTCTGGCCCTTTATCTGTAGTATGTATCATGGTATTTTTTAAACTTTCTGCGTAATCTTCATGATCAATAAACTTTTCCTTATAGCAATAGTCAATGACATCTTGAATAGCATTACTTTGAATATCGTTTTTTTCTAAATACTGTATAACTTCTCTTTCAGTACGTTTCTTATAAGACAAGTATTGAATTGCGAGATTAACACCTCGACGGTAGTGATCATATTCTTGAATGTTCTGCATATCTGACGGTTCAAGTATTTGATCTTTTTTTAAGTTAAATTTAACTAGTGTATCAATATCTATTCCCATTTCAAATTCTCCATCTAAAAAGAGATTAAAGCGTTCTTTATTCTTTTTTTGTACTTCTATTTTAGTTACCTTTGACATTTTACTATCCCTACTTCTATATTCAAACGTTTTTTCTTACATATATTATTACACATCATTAGATGTTTCATAAAAGACTTTGAATTTTATATATTTACTTTATGCAATAAAAAAGAAGTAAAACAGATTTCATCCTGTCCTACTCCTTCAAATTTATTTAGCTATCGACTTAAAATGTTTTAAAAGATTGACACAACATCATCATTAAATAGTTAATAAAAGTATTGCTTCTATAAACTAATACCAATATATTTATATCATCTTTATTTGTTTGTCGTTTAATTTCCAAGTTGAGACATAGCTTCTTGATATTGTGATTCACTAATAAAATTTTGTTGTTTCATTTTCTCTAAATTGGTTTTAACTCTATTGATGTAATTATTCGACATATCATTTACGTCATACACACTTGGCGCATTTACTTTGCTTGCTAATATGGCACTTTGTAACACACTAATCTGACTCATATTTGAATTGTTTTTATCTACCGTTACACCAAAATAATGATTTGCAGCACCTTCTACAGTATATTGATTATCACCATAATAAATATTATTCGTATAAAAACTTAAAATTTGATTTTTACTGTATTGCTTTTCGACTTTACGCGCTACAAACAATTCTTTGATTTTTCTTGTAAAGGATCGTTCATTATCGTAATAATAATTCTTTACAACTTGTTGCGTAATTGTACTTCCACCTTGCACATCTCTATCGCTAATAGTTGAAAACAATGCCCTTGTCGTTCCTTTTATATCAAAGCCATGATGTTTATAGAAACGCTCATCCTCCATTGAAATAAATGCGCCTTTTACATAGTTAGGCATATTTTCGGTAGCAACAAAATCACTTTTATTTTCTATTGATTTTAAATCATCTACATTTGCTCTTGAAGAAATAAAGTACATGACACCAAAAAATATAATTAATAAAATTAATATAGTGATAATTACTTTTAAGAAAATTTTTTTACTTTTTTTCTTTTTCGGTGGTTTCCCTATTGGTTGATAATACGTATTGTAATGAGGTCGTTGAGACTCATAATGTTGTTCAATATAATCAGCCGTATATTTATCGCTTCTTTTCATGGGTTATCTCCTTTTCTCAAACTCACCCTTTTAAAGTGAGTTTACCAATTGTTTAACCGTTTAGCTATAGTTAAGTTAAAAAATCAGTCCCAAGGTGTAGCAGTAATTTTAAGACTTAAGTAAAGTCAAAAGTATAATTTATTCATTTATACTCAAGTTGTCATTTAAAAGATATCATTTACCTGTCAAAATTCAGTTTTTAATCATTTATTTGATGCCATAAAAAAGAGACTGTTGAGAAAGTCAAAAACTTTAACAACAGCCTTAATCAATAATTTAAAATCATAATAATGAATGCAAATTAGTTCATTGTAAATCGCGATTTATGCTTCTAATTTTTTTACAATTTCTCTATTGAAGTCATCTAAATCATCAGGTACACGACTTGTTACAATGTTGTTGTCTACCACTACTGATTCATCTACAACATTCGCACCAGCATTTGATAAATCTTTGCGTACGTTAATAACACCCGTAATTGTACGTCCTTTTAAATCGTCAGTATCAACTAATACTAATGGACCGTGACAAATTGCAAATGTTGGAACATCATTTTTAGTGAAATACTTAGCAAAAGTACCATAGCGACCTTCTTCATCACCACGTAAGTGGTCAGGTGAAAATCCACCAGGAATTAATAATGCATCATAGTCTTCTGGTTTGGCATCAGCAATGCTAACATCAACAGTGACTTTCTCACCGTGCTTACCAACAACTTCATGGTTAGCTGTATCACCAATCACTTCTGTTTCAAATCCAGCATTTTCTAATGCTTCTTTAGGACTTGTTAATTCTATATCTTCAAATTCATCTGCTAGAATAATTGCTACTTTTTTTGTCATAATTTGACATCACCTTTCATTTATCTGCTTTTCAATCTAAATATAGTATAGACAAAAAAATAGGGTGTTAAACATCTATTGCTAAATTTTCCAAATTAAAAAAAGCTAAACTTATTAATATTATTACATTGTCATTCTCCAACCCCAACTTGCTTTGTCTGTTGAATTTCTATCTGAAATTCTCTTTGTTGGGGCCCCAATACTAAATTATATGGAAAACTTTTATGTTTTAATTATTCAGTGGTTATACGTTAAGAAAGTCTAGGATTGTGATTGATGTCCTAGACTTCCTAAATAATTATTTTGAAACTTGTTTCACTTTTTCTTCCAACTGATCAAGTAAACCAATCCACTCATCAATATCTTCTACACGTACCTCATCCGGATTTACGTGATCAATGTCTTCAATAAATTTGTTTAATCGTGTTTTAATTTGATCAATCGTTTGCTGTTCACTCATTAAATATTGGAACTCCTTTTTACTTGTATTTACTACGATAATATTATCCTAACAGAATTTGACAAAAAGCGATATAATCATAATAATATTCATTGTACATTTTGCACATAATCAAAACAAAGTAGATGGAAATTTTTTAATTTTAGGAGTAATAAATTATGATAATATCAAACAAATCCCCTATTTCTATCAACAATGACCCATGGGAAGCATACAATGATATTTTAGAACATAACCAATTAACATTGAGTAATATAGAATTTACAACTACAAATTTATGTAATATGCGTTGCAGTCATTGTGCAGTTGGTTACACTTTACAAACTAAAGATCCTGATCCTCTTCCAATGGATATCATCTATCGACGTTTGGACGAGATACCTAACTTAAGAACATTGTCTATTACAGGTGGAGAACCCATGTTTTCCAAAAAATCAATCAAAAACGTCGTTAAACCTCTACTTAAGTATGCCAAACATCGTGGTATTTATGTTCAAATGAATTCAAATTTAACTTTACCTCAAGACCGGTATTTAGATATTGCAGAATACATAGATGTTATGCACATTTCACATAATTGGGGAACCATTCAAGAGTTTACTGATGTTGGCTTTGGTGCAATGAGAAAACAACCTCCTCTAAAAGCCAAGTTGAAATTATATGAGCAAATGCTTGAAAATTCCAGCACTTTATCAGACCAAGGTATGTTCGTTTCGGCAGAAACAATGCTTAATCAAAGCACAGTCCCTTATCTAAATAAAATACATAACGAAGTGGTAAATGACATGAAATGTAGCCGTCATGAGATTCACCCAATGTATCCATCTGATTTTGCTAGTCAATTAAATGTATTATCTCTTAAAGAAATGAAAGAAGCTATTCATCATTTATTAGATATACGTGATGAAAACACATGGATGTTGTTTGGTACTCTACCTATCTATCCTTGTTTAAATGATGAATATGATCAACATTTATTGCAACGTTTAAGAAAATCAAAGAATGTTACAATGAGAAATGACCCAGATGGTCGTAGCCGTTTGAATGTTAATGTATTTACTGGCGATGTTATTGTGACTGACTTTGGTGATGAAAATGGTACAATATCTAATATACAAAAGGATAAATTGACAGATGTATTCAACAAGTGGTTAAACACTGATCTTGCACAATCTTTAAATTGTCATTGTGCAGAATATCACTGTCTTGGTCCAAATGTTTTAGTTAAAAATATGTATTACCCAAATACTGATTTCAAGAAAAAAGAACAAAAAATGCATCAATATCAAATATTTTCGTAATTAATTTTGGTATAAACAAACAGTAACCACTCTATGTAGTTTTTAACATTCATAGAGTGGTTACTGTTTTATTAAAAGAGAAAACTTTATTGTTAAAATTATATTATCTTATCATTTAAATTAATTACTAAATTCTTACTTTTCGATATGTCTAACTCTAGATAAATATTCAATTGTATCTATACTTTCTTTACGACGTTCTTTACGTCTAGCAACACGTTGTGGTGCAGTTTCATGGAACCATTTTTCTACAGATGTTTCAGGTTCAACATCAGGTACTGATGTTGGCTTTCCATCACTATCTAATGCTACAAAAGTTAAAAAACTTAAAGCAGCCAAATGGCGCTCGTTCTTATAAACATCATCGATAACAATTTGAACACATATCTCCATTGAACTTGTTCCAGCATAAGAAACCATTGCTTCATATGATAAAATATCTCCTGTTGTAATAGGTCTTAAAAAGTCAACAGAATCTGTTGATGCAGTAACAACTGGGTTCCCAGCGTGCTTCATAGCAGTAATAGCAGCTATTTCATCTATATTTGCCATTAAAGTTCCACCGAACATTGTGTGATGATGATTGGTATCTTGTGGATATACCTGTCTTGTTTTGACGCATTTAGCATCTGACATTTTTTTGCTTTTTCTATTTGTGTTAGCCATAAATCATAATCTCCCCAATTTATAATATTTAAACAAACTCCCAATTCATTTCAATAAATTGATTGTTTATTCCACTTATACTATTTAGCCCAATTTCCATTTTTAAAAACTAATTCTTTTGTTTCATCTTGCAATATCCCATAAATTGTTAAATCAGGACTACCAATCATGAAATCTTCATGAATATTGGAATCATTAAGTCCATTTGTAATTTTTTCTTCTGTAGTCATTTCAGTACCACCTTTGATATTAAAACTATAAGCTGACCCAATAGCTAGGTGGCATGATGCATTTTCATCAAAAAGAGTGTTATAGAATATTGTGCGTCGGTTTGATATTGGTGAATCGTCGGGCACTAGTGCTACTTCCCCTAATCTACATGCACCTTCATCAGTTGCAATCAAATCTTTAAGTAATTTCTCACCTTTTTCTGCTTTGACATCAACTATCACACCATCTTTAAAAATCAATGTAAACCCGTCTATAATGTTACCATTAAGATTTAAAGGTAATTTGTTTGTTACATATCCATTAACATTGTTTCTATCTGGAGCTGTAAAAACTTCTTCTGTAGGGATATTAGCAATAAAAGGTTGACCGTCCCCATTTACATAACTTGTTGCATCTTCCCATATGTGTCCTTCAGGTAACCCTACTATTAAATCCGTGCCTTCTGATATGTAATGTAAAGCTTGATAGTTTTTCTCTTGTAATCGTTTAGCGTGAACACTTAAATCTTTAACGTGTTTTTCCCAATTTTCAATTGGATTTTGTCCATCTACACGAACAATATCAAATACTTCATCAATGAATTTAATATATGCCGATTCAACATCCAACTCAGGATAGACACGATGTGCCCAATCTCGCGTAGGAAAAGCAGCCACTACCCATGGAAACTGGTTTTTTTGACTTGCTTCCATATATGGTTTAAATCCTTTTGAGTATACAGTTTGATACGCTTTTAACTTATGCGCGTCTATTCCACTTAATAGCTCTGGATCTTCAGCAATGAGTGCCAAGTTCGCTGCACCACGATTAACATAATCAAGACGCTCTTCAATATCATATTGTTTGAGTTCTTGGTTTTCAAAGTGTTCAACTGATTCGTTTTCAAATTTTAATCTTTTTAATCTCGGGTCTGTGTAACTCACTCGAACATCTTCTGCCCCTGCTTTATATGCTTCCTCAACGATTAAATGAGTTAATTCTAAAGCTTCGACAGATGAACGTATAAATACTGGTTGATGTGGCTGTACATTCATTCCCACTCTTACTAATAATTCTGCATATTGTTTTAACTTATTATGATAACTCGTCATATTAATCCTCCATATCTTGTCTAAGTTGTCCTAAATGGTCCGCAATGGCCGTAACCTCACTAGGCGAGAATGAATCTTTAGACATTACGAATTCATATATTTCGCTTATGTCTTGATGAGGTGTTGATTTAAATTTTTCCGGATTAAGTAATGCTTGATTTACAATATTTAATTTTTGTCTAATATTAGAAATCATTTCTTCATTAGATAATGACATTTAATTCACCTCTTTAGTTCAATATTCTATCAAAATATCATATTTTGTTAAACTTTGATAGAATTTGAGGTTAAGTACTTTCTTATTGTTTAGATAGTATATAAAATGGGCATATAAATACATAGTTTGGAGTGAATACTTATGATACATGTAGCATTTGTATGTCTAGGTAATATATGTCGTTCTCCAATGGCTGAAGCTATCATGAGGCAAAGACTACAAGAAAGAGGCATTTCAGATATAAAAGTTCTTTCTAGAGGTACAGGACGTTGGAATTTAGGCGAACCTCCACATAATGGAACACAAAAAATTCTACAGAAGTACCATATTCCTTATGATGGTATGGTGAGCGAACTTTTCGAACCTGATGATGATTTTGACTATATTATTGCTATGGACCAAAGTAACGTAGACAATATCAAACAAATCAATCCAAATTTACAAGGACAATTGTTCAAATTGCTAGAATTTAGTAACATGGAAGAGAGTGATGTACCAGATCCATACTACACTAATAATTTTGAAGGTGTTTTCGAGATGGTGCAATCATCTTGTGATAATTTAATTGACTACATCGTAAAAGATGCAAATTTGAAAGAGAGGTAATTCAACTATGGAAAATAAATTAGTGCCTGGTATTTTAATTGGTGCCGTAATTGGTGGCGCGGCTGCTCTTGCTGATAAATCTACACGTCATTCTTTAAAACAATCATTCAAAGACATCAAAGAAGGAAATCGTACACGTAAACCTTCAAAAATAAGTAGCATCAAAGATGAAGTAATGTATTGGAAGGATACATTAGAAGAAATACGTCGCAATAATCCTGAATTAGAACGTTCAATTAAAGATGCTAAAGAAACTTTTGTAAATCGTAAAAATCAACGCTTAGGTAAATAAACTTTTAAATACGTAGCATTTTCTGAGAAAGTAGGACTTCAATTGGAAAATGTAGGCATATAAGTTTATGATATTCAATGACTATGAAGTGGAACGGAATTCATTCTAAATGAATTCTGCTCCACTCTTTTTATCTTTGTTGATTATAAACTCTACATTGATTGTTAAACTTTGACTCGCCCTTGTTTAATACTTTAACTCGTGTTTAAAACTATAAATCAATATTCAAAAACTATTGCCTTTCTATTTAATTTAGGCCAAAATAATCATTGAGTGTTAAAAATACATTACTTTTTAAAGGGTATTGGATTTATCATATATAAATAAAACCATTTTTGTTTTACTATACCGCAAATATGGGAATACAAGTTTAAATGTAAAACATAAAAAGCGAAGGAGATTGTTATGTCAAAAAAAGAGAAAACAACTTCTAAATATCTTAATTCAATAGAAGATAAAGAGCATAAAAAGAATAAAAAAATAGAAGTTGACCGTACATATATAGAACCGCAAGAATTCCAATCGAAGAAACCTAAAAAAAAGAATCAAGTATTTTTTGTTTCTCGGCTGAATAAACCAGCAAAATACACCGAAAACTCTAATTTCTTTTCCTACCTTATTTATAGGATAGGTAAAGATGACGCTGCAGGTTTAGCAGCACAGATGACGTATCATTTTGTATTAGCACTTTTCCCAATGCTAATTTTTTTACTTACGCTACTTGGTCAATTCATCACGATTGATGCTAATCAGATTAATCAAAAAGTAAGTCAATATGTCCCTGATCAAGAAACAGCTAGTATCGTTGGCGGAATTGTTAAAGATATCTCTGACACTGCCAGTGGAGGTATTTTGTCAGTTGGGTTAATTTTAGCTATTTGGTCAGCATCAAATGGAATGTCCGCTATCATTAACTCATTTAATGTTGCTTATGACGTTGAAGATTCTCGAAACGGTATAGTAGTTAAATTATTAAGTATACTATACACACTTGTTTTAGGTGCAGTATTTGTTGTTGCTGTTGTACTTATTACACTAGGTCCAGTCATTAATAAATTTTTATTTGGACCACTAGGTATTGATAATCAAATTGAATGGATTTTTAATTTAGTACGAATTGTTATTCCATTGATTATTATTTTCATCATATTTACTGTACTTTATTCAGTTGCACCTAATGTTAAAACAAAATTACGTTCCGTTATTCCTGGCGCTATTTTCACTTCCATTATTTGGTTACTAGGGTCGTTTGCATTCGGTTACTATATTTCAAACTTTAGTAACTATTCGAAAACATACGGAAGTTTAGCTGGTATTATCATTTTATTCTTATGGTTGTATATCACAAGCTTTATTATTATTATCGGTGCTGAAATCAATGCAATTATTCACCAAAGAAAAGTCATAGCTGGTCACACACCTGAAGAAGCTGCTATTAAACATGAGGATAACAATGAAAATCATTATAACGAAAATACGACTTATGAATACTACAAAGATAATAAAGATGTAGATATTTCTAATGAAGATGATACTTATAATATCAATCATCAATCTAAAGAAGAACATCACACAACCGACTGATAATATCGAAAGGCGAAAGTATCGGTAGATGCACCGTTACTTTCGCCTTTAATAATTTATTGAATTAAATTATGCTGAAACGCATAGATTACTGCTTGTGTTCGATCTTGTACTTCTAATTTACTCAGTATGTTACTTACATGAGTTTTTACTGTTTTGATGGTGATATGAGAGGCGCTTGCAATCTCTTGGTTAGAGTATCCTTTAGCTATAAGTAATAAGATCTCCATTTCTCTTTCTGTTAACATTTCATAAAGCTCGGCACGTTTTTTCATACGGTTGCGCATTTTTACTAACACTTCTGGTTCAAATACTGATTCACCTTCATACGTTTTACGCACAGCGTCAGCTATATCACTTGCACTTGTTGTCTTTAAAATATAACTATCTACTCCAGAATCAAGTGCACGATAAACTTCTTTATCTTCTATAAAGCTTGTTAACATGACTACTTTAATTTGAGGTAAATCTTTTTTTATTTCAGTAGTAGCTTCTACACCATCCATATCGTCCATAAGTAAATCCATTAATATTAAATCTGGTTTTAGCTCATGCGCTTTAGTGATAGCCTCCTTACCAGAAGCACCCTCACCTACTACTTCTATATCTTCTTGTGTTGAAAGATAGCTTGAAATACCGATTCTTACCATTTCATGATCATCAACAAATAAAACTTTAATCGCCACTTGAATTCTCCTCCTTATTCAATGGTGCCTTAACTTCAATTCGTGTACCTGAATCAGGTAAAGATACAATATGAAACGTCGCACCAATTTCTAACGCTCGTTCTCGCATATTTTTTAAACCATAACTTTGTTCAAATTTTTCATCTACATTAAATCCTTTTCCATTATCTTGAATTCTTAGTAAAAGATAATCCTCTTGATTAAATAATTCCACAGTTACTTTCGTACCATTTGAATGTCTCAATGTATTTGAAATAGCTTCTTGTGTAATTCTGAACAAATGATCTTCAATACCTTTTGGCACTTCAAAATCTTGAATTTCATGCAAAACTTTCATTGGTACTTTCTTTTGTAAATCGATGACTAAATCTTTAATACCTTCACCTAGAGACTTATCTTTTAAACCTATCGGTCTTAAATGTAACAACAAAGCTCTCATTTCAAGTTGTGAGTCTTGAACCATTTTTTCAAGAATTGGTATCTGTTGATTTAAAGGTGGTTCTAATTTCGACTCTTTTATTGCTGATAGCATCATGCTCGCAGCAAATAATTGTTGGCTAACAGAATCATGCAATTCCCTAGCAAGTCGCTGTCGCTCATCTTCGATAATCTTTTTGACTTTTACATCATTAATATTGTAGTTTTCATTAGTTAAATTCTGAGTCTTCATTCTAAGTCGATGTAATTCTTGATTTAATGGAACTAGTGTATGATAAATATCTATCGTTTCTATATATAATTCGATATTTTGATCATTGATACCCACTGTTTGTCCTTCTATTGATCTTTCTATTTGGGAAATAATCCAATCATTTTGTTGATTAATTTTATAAGCTAAAACAGATCCAACTATAATACATAAAAAAACTATTAATAAATTTAAAAATAGAAAAACAGGTATTCCAAATATTTGTGTATAAAACATCCCTTGAAAAAAGATAATATTTACAAACACTTTATCAATAAATAAAAAAGCAATAAACATACTATATACTAATATAAGCATTGAGCCTATAGCTCTTATGTAGTGATTCATCTGTAAATCACCTCTACGTCTCCAATGAATGATGAAACGTAAACATTAACAGTATAATTATCATCTTTCGTTTTTTCTTCAATTTGAACATGGTTATTCTCAATCTTATAAGATTTATCATTCACATAAGCAGTACCGTAGAAGAGAGTCGCACGTAAATTTATATTATAATTAAGAGGTACAACTACTTGTACTTTACCTAAAATATGACGCACAACTATGGTATTTGTTTCCTTAATATTTGCTGCTTTTGTCATATCAATGTGTATGTCTCCTATACCGTGTTGAATTTGTACGTCTTCCCATTTATATACATACACTGGTGTATGTTGTTCACCAAACCATTTTTGTTTAATGAAAATGGGTGATGTGATGTCTTCATCTGTAGCAATCACTTTTAAAGGTCTAAACTTATAAACCAAGTAACGTATGATGACTACAATTAAAAAGACAAATAGAATAATAATCGTATACTTATTAGACAAAAGTGTAAAAGCAATTAATAAAGTTCCTATCCAAAAAGATAATAGTCCTCTAACTTTATGGAAATACACATATCCTACATATACAAGTACACATCCTAATAGGAGTACTAGTAAAAAACCAATTTTCTCAAAAAATATATAATAAAAATTGGCAATAATCATTAAAGCAGTAAAAATAATCAACATTTCAGTTGATATATATTTGCGTGTCATATTTCGCCACCTTTCTATGCTACAGCACTCATATGATATATAAAGTGGAATGCTTCTTCAGTAGTTATTTTCATTCTAGATTGTAAATTTATATCCGCTTCAATTCTCGCATAATAAGACTCAGCATCATTTAATTGTGATTTAATCATATCAATATCATTATCATGTATTTCCTCAGCACAATAGATTGCTTGATTGTTTACTAAATCTATATATTTATTTTCTAATGAGAGCGTGAGGGTGTCAATTAACTTCTTTAGTTGTAATCTTTTTTCTCTTAAATAATTAATATAAGTATCAATATTTTTAATTTGCTTATCTAATGACATTTTATAGTCATTGATACTTTTTTTAGTAATACGTTTTATAAATTGTTGTAAATATGAATCTAAAATATTCAATGATATCACCTCGTCACTGATTAAGCTTTATTATAAAACAATTCCGAAACCTAATGAAATAGGCTTCGGAACCATATACGCTTCATACTTTAGTCTGACGAGATATGAAAAAAGTAAATCATAATCTTAAATTCTAATTTGAATTACTAATATTTAATTAATCATCAATCTTAGTTGTAAGTAACGGACCATCTTTAGTTACTATAACCGTGTGTTCAATTTGGGCGACATAACTTTTATCCTTAGTTTCAAATGCCCATTCATTTTTACCTTCAGTTACAAATGTAGCATGTGTTGATATGAATGGTTCTACTGCAATGACTTGCCCTTCTTTTAATAATGTTTTATCTTTAGGATCAAAATAATTCATGACATGATTAGGTGCCTCATGAAGTGATTGTCCAACACCATGTCCAGTTAAATTCTTAATCACAGTCAAGTCATTTTGTCGTGCCGTTGCATGAACAGCTTTTCCAATATTACTCAATTTTGTACCTGGTTTCACCTTTTTCATAGCATTTTCAAAAGCCATTGTGGCTACGTCACAGACCTTTTGCTTAAGAGGTTGATCTGATTTCCCTACAACAAATGAAATACCAGTATCAGCATAATACCCATTTTTTAAAGCTGATACGTCAATATTGACTAGGTCACCTTCACGAATTACTCGTTTACCAGGGATTCCATGTGCGACCTCTTCGTTAACACTAATGCAAGTTTGACCTGGGAAGTTTTCATCATGAATAGGCGCTGATATCGCTCCATGCTCTTCAAATAAATCTTTGGCAATGTGATCTAATTCACGGGTAGTCACTCCAGGTTGAGTAGCTTCTTTCATAGTATCTCTGACTTTTGCACAAATGTAACCTATTTCTTTTAACGCTTGTAATTCTTCATCAGTTTTAACAATCATTTTATCCCGTTCCTTTATAAATTATATTACATCTTATTATAGCAAAAATTTTTTGATATACTAAATATGAATGTATAACGATTCGTAATAGTTAAATTAATTTTCAAAGAAAGAGAATTTGTCTAAAGTAAAGTCTTTTCGAATTTCCTTTTCTTAAGAGGAGTCAGTATGATATGAATGATAAATGGTATAGACATATAATTGGAGCGCGAACTATTAAAACTGGTTTGGCTACTTTTTTTACGTCTTTATTTTGTATGTTGTTAAACCTCACTCCAATTTTTGCCATACTTACTGCAATTGTTACAATTGAACCTACTGCTAAAGCATCATTAAAAAAGGGGTATAAAAGGCTACCAGCAACAGTTATCGGTGCGTTATTTGCTGTTGTCTTTACATATGTCTTCGGTGATCAATCGCCGTTAAGTTATGCTTTAAGTGCTACATTTACCATTTTGATTTGCACTAAACTTAATTTACAGGTAGGAACAACTGTTGCAGTATTAACTTCCGTTGCGATGATTCCAGGTATACATGAAGCATATGTATTCAATTTCTTTTCACGGTTACTTACAGCTCTTATAGGGCTTGTTACGGCTGGATTAGTCAATTTTATCATCTTACCACCTAAGTATTATCATCAACTTGAAGAGCAATTAGCCCTTAGTGAGAAAAAAATGTATAATTTATTTTATGTACGCTGTAATGAGTTATTATTAGGAAAATTTAGCTCAGAGAAGACTAGTAAAGAATTATCAAAATTAAACATAATTGCTCAAAAAGCTGAAACATTAATGAGTTATCAAAGAGATGAACTTCATTATCATAAAAATGAAGATAATTGGAAATTATTAAATCGCCTTACAAATCGCGCTTATAACAACCGTTTATTTATTTCACATTTATCTAACATTATTTATTTACCCAAACATACGTCTATTGCATTTGATGCTAATGAGAAGATAGCATTGATTAATATTAGTAATAGTATTAATGGCATCATTCAAAAAGGAAGCTTTACTCGTCAAAAAGAATCTATTGCAACATTAAAGTCTTCTGTTAAACAGATGGATGAGTTTGACCAAAATCAAATGAAAAGTACACTCATATATGAAATTCTACTCATATACAAAATTTTAGATTCACGTTATGCAAAATAATATGACGTTAAAAATAATTACTTTATTACCTATTCAAAAAATAATTAAATATGATACAAAGCCGTAGAACAAAGTTTATCTACGGCTTTCTTGATACATATAAATATACGCATAAATCTCGTTAACGCTTTAAATTTGAATGTTTGGCAAACTATTCATCTACACCTTCACCTATCGTCACGCTCGTAACAAATCCTTGTGTCACTTTGTATTGTAATTTAATCATTTTACCATGATACACATATATACCGTCTTCTGGATATTGTGAATCACTGCTTGTATGTGGAATATGATTCAATCTCTCTTTTGGGTATGCATCTTTCATACTTTCAAGTGATAGTGATTGATTATTAATACTGAAACGTACACTTATCGCTGTATGATTGCTTGTAGCTCTGATTTCTTGATCATAAATCTTTTTGTATTCAATATCATTAGTATCATCTTGTTGAATCTGATAACCATTAATATTTAAATGACCATTATCTAGAGAAGTAATAAATTGAGGTTGAGTTAAAAATGTTGGATTTTTACCTGCCTCACCTTCTAATGAAAAGCTATGAGATTGTTTGGTTTCGTTTGTTTGATGATGCTTTTCTAAGTAAGTATGTGCTTGTGCGACATGTGAAAACGGAAAGGCTAACGTTAAAGCAGCTAGAGTCAATGACGTCAATTTAAAAATCTTCATATTTTCACTCCTATATTTATTGTATGGTTCAATTACAGTTTAACAACTATTATATGTTTCAAAGTATTTTTTTCGTAGATAATAGAAATTAGCACTTGAGTGTCAATGTTTCAAGGTCAATGAACATTAACGTTTCCTAAATGTATATCAAAAGGTGCTACGTATTCATATAGAAGAAATTGTTTTTTTCATCTCAACACATCCCACTTTCCACATTTTCTTTAGCGTTTTAGAAGAAAATGCTCATCACTTCGTTCCTGACCTTTTGTTAATTAACATCTTCATAAGTTATTTACAATTCAGTCAATGGCTGCTAATACGTTAAAATGCCACTAGAACATGCATTGATGTTCTAGTGGCATTAATATAATAAGTTTTTTACAAATAATCAATTATCGTCATGATTAACAAGCATTATTAAAAATTAAGTTATATTGAGTTATTTTTTATTTTCTTTTGCACGTTTAATTAGAATTTGCTTAGCAGCTTCTTCCTCAGTGTTATCAATCTTTTTAGGCTCAAATTGTATTCCTTTTCTTTCACATGCTTTCTCAAGTAGATAATCAGTTATTTCATGATTTTTTGGTAAAATTGGGCCGTGAAGATAAGAACCTAATAGATTTTTATAGTGTATACCTTCTTTTCGATCGTTATCATTATTACCATAACCATACGTTACTCGACCTAATGTTCCATACGGATGATATGTTCTACCACCATGATTTTCAAATCCAACAATCGTGCCAAAAGTATCACTCTCTATAATGATATCTCCAGTTAAGCGTTCTTTTTTAGACTCGGTATAGAAATCAAGAACACCCAATCCTTCTAACTCGGTACCATCAGGAGTAATATACTTATGACCTAAAAATTGATAACCACCGCATATAGTTAACCCAGGCATACCATCTTCAATTGCATTTTTTAACGACGTTTTAATCTTACTTAATTCCTTTGTGGCAAGCGCTTGTTCCCTATCACTCCCACCACCAATGAAGAAAATATCGCAATCATCAAATGTGACTCCTTCAGTCTCATTGATTTCTTTAACATTTATTTTAATATTTCTTTTTTTAGCTCTTTGTTTTAATGCCATGATATTACCAATATCACTGTATAAATTAAGCTTATCTGACATGAAATGATAAACCGTTAGTTCATTCATCTTACGATTGCCCTCCTTCAAATGAGCGATTAAGTTGTTCAAGCATTGGTGTTAATGATGTATAGTTTGGAATTGCTACCGTAAATGAACTGTATTTCATAGTTAATGCAGTCGCTTTGTAGATATCCTTTTCAACCTTAATAGGCACTTCAACTTCAGCAAGTTTGAGACGTAATTGTAGTTCCTCAGCACGTGTACCACTTACAATGATAGCTTCGATATCTTGGGTAGCCAGCTTTTCAAAGTCAGCATCGTATATCCATGAAATATCTCGACCATCTGCCGCGTTGTCATTAAGACTAATCACATAAACTTTTTTATCATCAATTTGTTCGCCTACTGATAGGCTTGCATTCATTCCAGCTGGATTTTTTGCTAGATTAATCATAGCTTCCTTCTTATTTTTTGAAAAATACTGCATTCGACCATTATCAGACGTATATGTTTCAAAACCTTTGCGTATTGCATCATCATTTAATCCCAATTCTCTTAATACGGTATAAGCTGCTATTGCATTATAAGAATTAAAATCTCCTGCAATTTTCATATTAAACTCACTTTGGTTTATTATCATTTTTAAGAATGGTGAAGCTTCAAATGATGACACTTCATATGTAGGTACTTCTCGTTTAAATCCACACTCACAGTGATAATGTCCAATTTGATTATAATGTATATAGTCATATTGCAATAATCGTCCACAATTAGGACAATATTTACTTTCATTCATTGTACTTTGTTCAAATTCATGTGCAAATTTTTTCATTCCGTAATACACAATGGAATGACTTGCAATTTTCAAACGACTCACAAACGGATCATCTGCATTTAATAATAATTTTATCCCTTTGTTACTTATTGATTTTGCAATATTATCAACCATAATATCGATTTCACCAAATCGATCCATTTGATCTCTAAAGAAATTTGTAAACACCATCATAGAGGGTGTAATTTCGTTTAAAACACGTGGTATAGATCCTTCATCTATTTCAATTATCGCAATATTAGTATCCTTAGAGCTTTGCATAATGAAAGCAGAAGTTATCCCTGCTGCCATATTTGCCCCTTCATTATTGTGAATAATGTTTATTTGATTTTTCTTTAAAGTATGTCCAATTAAGTTAGATGTAGTCGTTTTACCATTAGTCCCACTAATAAAAACAATGTCATCTACTTGTTTAGCTAATTTTCTTAAAATATTATGATCCACACGTCTTGCAATCTGTCCCGGCAAGTCTGTACCCTTTTTACCTACAGCTATACTTGCTTTCCTTGCTAACTTAGCCATGTGGGTTGCAGTCCATTGTCTCATGCGTTTCCTCCTCCAATTTGCACTCGAGTAATTATAACACGTAAAGGGTATAACAAAAAAGATTCTCATCTAAGATGTGCTATTCATTTCACAAATTAGAATAATTATTAATAAAAACGATAATCACTACTTATAGATTAGAATAATTATTATTTGCTATTGAGAAATGTTTTGTTATAATATACAAGAATCTTATTTTTATTTATACGGGGTGATTGAAGATGTTAAGTAAAGAACTATTAGCAGCTTTAAATGAACAGATGAATCAAGAATATTTTGCAGCGCACGCATATATGGCAATGGCGGCATACTGTGATAAAGAATCTTATGACGGATTTGCAAATTTTTATATAGAACAAGCTAAAGAGGAACGTTTCCACGGTAAAAAAATCTATGACTATATCAATGATCGTGGCGAACATGCTATTTTTGATACAATTAAAGCTCCTAAAGTAGAATTTTCTTCTATTTTAGAAACATTTAAAGATAGTTTAGCTCAAGAACGTGATGTTACTCAACGTTTCTATAATCTATCGGAATTAGCTCGGAATGATAAAGATTATGCTACAATTTCATTTTTAAACTGGTTCTTAGATGAACAAGTTGAAGAGGAATCTACATTTGAAACTCATATAGATTACCTTACTCGTATTGGTGACGATTGTAATACACTTTACTTATATGAAAAAGAATTAGCAGCGCGTTCATTCAACGAGTAATAATTACAATAACTTATTCCTAAATATTGTGTTATTTACCCTTAAATCTCCTCAAAGATAAATGATTTAAGGGTTTTTTTAATGCATAAATCATTTGTTTTAACCCGTTTTACTATCTATAAAATTGTTATTGTAATAAAATATTGACATTAAATACTCACATAACCAAAAATAATTGAAAGGAATGAAATAATGGCACAAAATGCATTTGTTGCACTGGACTTTGAAACTGCTAACGGTAAACGAACAAGCATATGCTCTGTAGGAATGGTCAAAGTTATTGATAATCAAATAACAGAGTCATTTCATACCCTTGTGAATCCTTTTGACTACTTTACTGAAACAAATATTAATGTACACGGCATCCACCCCGAAGATGTGCAAGATGCTCCTGGATTCAAGCATGTCTATCCATATATGTTACAATTTATTGATCAACTTCCTGTTGTTGCCCATAATGCTGCTTTTGATATGAATGTGTTACATCAAAGTTTAAAAAGTCTTAATATAGATACTCCTTCTTTGACATACTTTTGTTCATATCAATTAGCTAAACGAACAATTAATGCATATCGATATGGACTAAAACATTTAATGAACCATTACCATTTAGATTTTCACGGTCATCATGATGCGTTAAATGATGCTAAAGCTTGTGCAATGATTACCTACCGCTTATTGAAACATTATGATGATCTTCAAAGCATGTTAAGTATATATGGAAAAAATCTTAAAGATAAAGGCTGATTGTCCACTTAACCTGTGTTCATCAGCCATTTAAATAAAATCATATATTGTTAAATTTTTAAAATCAGATTGCTCTAAACTCCCGACCGTAACACCTATTAATCGAATCGGAATCTCTGGATCTTTTAAGTCGTTATATAAAGTATATGCAATATTATAAATATCAGTTTCAGTACGAATAGGATCTCTCAAACTTTTTTGTTTTGAGATTGTTTCATATTGATAAGTCTTTATCTTTACAGTGACTGTTTTTCCTGATTTTTGAATTTTATTTAAACGCTCTGCTGTTTTTCCTGAAAGCTCTCTTATTTTTCTTAAAATAACATCATCATCGTTAACATCTGTAGAAAATGTCCTTTCAGTCCCAACAGATTTACGAACTCTACTCGCCTTTACTTCATTATGGTCTATACCTCGAGCTTTATTATACAAACCTCGTCCTCTTTTACCGAACAAGCGTATTAATTCAAATTCATCTTTATTATATAAATCTTGACCTGTATATATATGATGTTGATGCATTTTTTTCTTCGACGCTTTGCCTACCCCTGGAAAATCTCCAATATCTAATTGCATTAATATTTCATGTACATTATTGTAATCAATAACTGTCAAACCATTTGGCTTGTTCATACCACTCGCTAACTTAGCTAAAAACTTATTATAAGACACGCCAGCTGACGCAGTTAAACGTGTTACTTCGTATATATCTCTGCGAATATAATTTGCAATAGTTGATGCTGATAAATCCGGTCTCACTAAATGTGTAATATCTAAATAAGCTTCATCTAAAGACATAGGTTCTACTAATTCTGTATAACTTCTGAATATTTCCATGATTTGACCAGATACCTCTCTATAAGCATCAAAACGGCTTGTTACATAATAGCCATTGGGGCACAGCTTATGTGCTTGAGTCATAGGCATAGCAGAGTGAACACCATAAGCTCTTGCTTCGTATGATGCCGTAGAAACAACGCCTCGATGACTCGCTTTACCACCAACGATGACAGGTTTTCCTTTTAATTTAGGATTATCTCTCATTTCAACTTGAGCAAAAAAATAATCCATATCTATATGAATAATTCTTCTTTCAGTCATCGACTCACCTCACTATGTCTTCCAAAAAATAGCTTTATACTATTATACGCCATCAGTTTTATCATTACATGTATTGTGCACATGATAATACTTGTATTGTTTATTTACTTAATGTAATAGCAAAAAATAGGACTACAATTTTAGAATAAATTCATAGTCCTATCCTTTCCTACATAAGTGGTTATGTGAATGTAGTTGCATATTTTAATGAGATATTTGTTTATTACGATGGAAACGAGTTGAAAAATAAGAAATGAAATTTTTAAATCAATTATCAACTTTAATATATGCGCTTGTCAGTATAATTAGTGATTATTCATAATAGGTTTGAGTGGGCTTTTGTTGATAAAGATACAAACCTTCTCCATAAGTTTGTATATATTTGAATTTGCTTTGTAATGCCAATGCTACTAAAAACACATCTATCATGCAATAACTTGTATGTATACTAAACATAAAGATTAAAGATGAGAAGGAATATATTTGAATAAGTGCTAGTAAGGTCGCACTTATGATAACAAGTGGTGCTATCATGATAATTGTAAATTGCCACCGATGAAAACAAGTCTGAGAGAACTGTACAATAATTTTGTTTTTATCATATTTTAAAGATGGTTTTTCACCTTTAGAAAATATAATGAACAAAATACGATGGATAAACTCGTGCAAAATAACTAACACTGCGAAACCTACAAAGCCCAAAATAAGATTCATGACAAGATTTTGTTCAATGATATGTGTTGTTTGATAAGCCCATTTATAAGTAAATAGTATTGTAAATAGCGCCAATACAATTTGTAACAGAACAAATCGTTGGATTTGAAATTTATTGCCTGATAAATCTATTTTATGCACATTCACCCCTCCAGTTCTCTATTTTCAAAAATAGTATACAATTTTTATTATAGCTAAAAAAGACCTTTTTCAATAAAGTAAGTTGCCTGTAATACAATCTTAACAATCACTTCAAAATAATAATGAATTGACTTCTATTAAATTCACTCTTCGTCTTTACGTACAAATAAAGCTACAGTCTCAATATGTGTTGTTTGTGGGAACATATCAACTGGTGTAATTTCTACTAACTCGTATTGTTCAGCCAATATTTGCGCATCTCTTTGTTGCGTTGAAGGGTTACATGATATATAAACAATCCTTTTCGGATTTAATTTTAAAAGAGTAGTTAAGAAAGTTTCATCGCATCCTTTTCTAGGTGGATCTACCATGACTACGTCAGGTTTAATCCCTTGTGATTTCCATGTTAAGATAACATCTTCTGCTTTTCCACATTCGAAAGTCGTATTTTTTAGTTGGTTTTTAGTCGCATTGTCTTCCGCATCTTTTATGGCTTGCGGAACAACTTCTACTCCATAAACATGTTTGGCTAGTGGTGCCATATATAGCCCAATCGTTCCTATACCACAATACGTATCCAATACTATTTCTTTTCCTGTTAATTGAGCATAATTCAGAGCTTGCTGATAAAGTTTTTCAGTTTGTGATGAGTTAATTTGATAAAATGATAAATCAGAAATATGATAAATTACTTCACTTAATTGGTCTTCAATTTTGTCTTTACCATATAAAGTCATTGATTGACGCCCCATAATAACATTAGAATGGCTATTGTTTATATTCTGTTTAATACTTGTTATATTTGGAAATTCTTTTTTCAGCTTGTTTACTAACAGTTCTGATTGTTTAAATGTTGCTCCATTTGTAACAAAGATAACCATCATTTCATCGGTATGATAACCAGTCCTTACTACTAAATGACGTATTAAACCTGTTTTCGCTTTTTCGTTATATATAGATATATTTAATTCATTGAGCCAGTACTTCACTCGATTCATTACTTCTTGATGTTGTTTATCTTGTATAAGACAACTATCCATATCTATAATGTCATGGCTACGTTGTCTATAGAATCCCATTATAACTTGATTGGAGTTACCTTGACCTACAGGGATTTGAGATTTATTACGGTAACGCCAAGGATTATCCATGCCAATAGTTTCCTTTATGATGGTATTCTCAAAAGGGCCTTTTCTGTGAAAAAGATTAACTACTTGTTCTCTTTTCATATCCAATTGTGCTCTATATGTCATATGTTGTAATTGACAACCACCACACTTTGCATAATAAATACAAGGCGGTGTCACTCTATCATCACTTTCACTTATGACCTCTATCAATTTTCCTATAGCAAAATTCTTTTTCACTTTAATTAATTTAAATTTAATTTCTTCATCAATTAAAGCATTAGGAATAAAAATTGGATATCGATCAACTTTAACAACTCCGTGTCCCTCATGAGTTAAATCAATAACCTTTCCCGTTTTAACTTCGTTTTTCTTAAATGTTTCCAATTTTTTCCCTCCCACATACAAAAAGGTTAGGAATATAATATGTGGCATTCCTAACCTTAAATTTGATGTCGTAACTATTCATAATAATTTCATTGCTTATCTGGCGTAATATCAGGTATTGTACTATTTTCTAATAGTTCTTCGTTAAATACATCTTTAGGTGTGAAAATTTCTATGTGCTGTTCTAAATTAAGGAAATTTGCAGGTAATTTCCCACCGTATTCACCATCAACATTAAGTTGCATATCAGTAAATGATGAAATATTAATAGACTTCGCTTTAGCATAAATGACTTTAGGATGCTTTGTGTGCTCACCTCGAGACGCTAATGTCATAATATGGCCCAATTCAGCAAGATTTGCTTTTTCTACAATAATTAACGTGAAATAACCGTCGTCAAGCTTCGCATCTGGAACTAATTTTTCAAAGCCAGCCATTGAATTCGTTAAACCTAGAAGGAATAGTAAAGCTTCTCCTTGGAAGATATTATCATCATATTCGATACGTACATCTACCGCTTTCATTTGAGGTAACATTTCAAATCCTTTAATGTAATACGCGAAAGGTCCTACAATTGATTTCAACTTACTTGGTGTTTCGTAAGATACTTGTGTTAGTTTTCCCCCTGCAGCTAGGTTAATGAAATAACGATTATTCATCTTTCCAATATCTACCTTGGTTGTATGACCATCAATAATTACATCAATCGCTCCCATTATATCGTTTGGTAAATGAAGCGCTCTTCCAAAGTCATTAACGGTTCCCATTGGTATTACACCTAATTTAGGACGATTGGGTTGCTCGGCGATTCCATTGACCACCTCATTTAACGTACCGTCACCTCCAGCTGCAATGAGTAAATCATATTCATTTTCTAGTGCTCTTTCAGCTTCAAAAGTAGCATCACCAATTTTTTCAGTTGCATATGCACTCGTTTCATAACCTGCTTTCTCAAGTTTAATCAGTGCATCTGGTAATACACGTTTAAAAAGTTCTTTTCCTGATGTTGGATTATATATAATTCTTGCACGTTTTCTCATAGTTAATCCCTCAAATTCATATACTCATTACTTATATTATATGATTTATACATCAGTTAAAAGTATTTATTTCCGATTTCTCTAAACTATTCGGTACTACAAAGGTAAAATATATGTAATTTTAAACATTAAGAAACTTAATACCTATACTTTTCAAAAGTAATAAAAGCTTCTAACAAAGTTCATATCCTTTGTTAGAAGCTTAAAGTATTATAATTTTCGAATTAACGGTTATCTAATTCTTGTTTTAATAGGCTATTAACTTTTTGTGGGTTAGCTTGACCTTTAGAAGCTTTCATAATTTGACCCACTAAGAATCCCATAGCTTTACCTTTACCATTTTTATAATCTTCTATTGATTGTGGATTATTATCTAAAGCATCAGTTACAAATTTAAGTAATGTTGCTTCATCAGAAATTTGTACTAAACCTTTATCTTCCATAATTTGTTTAGCATCTCCACCATTTTCAGCTAGTTCTGGAAAAACTTTTTTAGCGATTTTACTACTCATTGTTCCGTCTTCTATTAATTTTATCATACCAGCTAAATTTTCAGGAGTTAGTTGCGTATCTTTTAATTCAACTTGATTTTTATTAAGATACTCGTTAACACCACCCATTAACCAGTTGGAAGTAAGTTTAACATCTGCACCATGGTCAATTGCGCCTTCAAAGAAATCAGACATTTCTTTAGTTAATGTTAATACATGCGCATCATATTCTGGAAGTCCAAGATCATTTACGTATTTAGCTTTACGTTCATCTGGTAATTCTGGAATTGTTTGTCTCACACGTGCTTTCCAATCTTCATCTACATACAATGGTACAATATCTGGTTCAGGGAAATATCTGTAATCATCTGAACCTTCTTTCACACGCATTAAAATTGTTTTACCAGTAGATTCATCAAATCGACGTGTTTCTTGACCAATCTCTCCACCATTTAATAATTCTTCTTCTTGACGTTTTTCTTCATATTCTAAACCTTTTTTAACGTAGTTAAATGAGTTAAGGTTTTTCAATTCAGTTTTTGTACCAAATTCTTTTTGACCATATGGACGAAGTGAAATATTAGCATCACAACGTAGGGAGCCCTCTTCCATTTTACAATCAGATACACCCGTATATTGAATGATTGAACGTAGTTTTTCAAGGTAAGCATATGCTTCTTTAGGTGAACGAATATCGGGTTCAGATACAATTTCAATTAATGGTGTACCTTGACGGTTTAAGTCTACTAAAGAATATCCATCTTTATGTGTTGATTTACCTGCATCTTCTTCCATATGAAGACGTGTAATACCGATACGTTTTGTTTCTCCATCAACTTCAATATCAATATAGCCGTTTTCTCCAATAGGTTGATCAAACTGAGAAATTTGATATGCTTTTGGATTATCTGGATAGAAATAGTTTTTACGATCGAATTTAGAATTTGTAGCAATATCCATATTTAATGCCATTGAAGCTCTCATTGCCCAATCTACTGCACGTCTATTAACTACTGGTAACACACCTGGATAAGCTAAGTCGATAACATTTGTATTTGAATTTGGTTCAGCTCCAAAATGTGCTGGTGATGGAGAGAACATTTTTGAGTCCGTTTTTAACTCAACATGAACTTCAAGTCCGATTACTGTTTCAAAATGCATGATTTCCACTCCTTATAAATTTTCGTATGCGTCATGTAAGTTGTATTGTGTTTCAAATTGATAAGCGACACGATATAACATTTTTTCATCAAAAGGTTTACCAATTAATTGCAAACCAATTGGGCGTCCGTTTGATTGTCCACAAGGAACTGAAATACCAGGTAAACCAGCAAGGTTAACTGGTGTAGTTAATAAGTCATTCGCATACATAGTTAAAGGATCATCAATTTCTTCGCCAATATTAAATGCTGTTGTAGGTGCTGTCGGTCCAACCACAACATCGTAAGATTCAAATACTTTGTCAAAATCATTTTTAATTAACGTTCTAACTTTTTGAGATTTTTTATAGTATGCATCGTAATAACCTGAGCTTAAAGCAAAAGTACCTAAAAAGATACGTCTTTTGACTTCTTCACCAAAGCCTTCCGATCTGGACATTTTATATAATTCTTCTAACGATTGTGCTTCTTTAGAATGATATCCATATCTAATACCATCAAATCGCGCTAAGTTTGCTGAAGCCTCTGATGACGCAATAACATAATATGATGGAATACCATATTTTGTATTTGGTAATGAGACTTCGTCAACTTCAGCACCAAGTGATTTTAACGTTTCAACCGCTTCTTTTACAGAAGTCTTCACTTCTTCACTTACACCCTCACCTAAATATTCTTTAGGTAATGCAATTTTAAGACCTTTAATATCTTTACCAATATCAGAAGTAAAATCTACATCATCAACAGGTGCGCTTGTAGAATCATTCGCATCAACACCGGAAATTGCCTCAAGTACTAATGCGTTATCTTTAACATTACGCGTGATTGGTCCAATTTGATCTAAAGAAGAAGCAAATGCAACTAAACCAAAACGTGATACACGGCCATAAGTCGGTTTCATACCAACTACGCCACAATAAGATGCAGGTTGTCTAATAGAACCACCAGTGTCTGACCCTAAACTAAAAGGAACTAAACCTGCTGCAACTGCTGCTGCAGAACCACCTGAAGATCCACCTGGTACTGCTGTGTGATCAAAAGGATTTAATGTTTTCTTAAAATATGAAGTCTCTGTAGAGCCACCCATTGCAAACTCATCCATGTTTAATTTACCAATTAATACCGCGTTTTCATCATGTAGTTTGTTCATTACAGTGGATTCATAAATAGGTACAAACCCCTCTAACATTTTACTTGCACACGTAGTTTCTACATCTTTTGTGATGATATTATCTTTGATTCCCATTGGAATTCCAAATAGTTTACCATCCATTTGATCTTTAGCTTGTAATTCATCTAATTCTTCGGCTTTTTTTATTGCATTTTCTTTATCTAAAGCTAAGAATGACTTGATTGTTGGATCAGTTTCTTCAATAGCTGCGTATATATCTTTTACTACATCAGAAGGTTTAATTTCTTTATTTTTGATTAATTCAGTTAATTTTTCGATAGATTCAAAACGAATACTCATCTTAAGCGTCCTCCCCATTCATGATGGATGGCACTTTAAATTGACCATCTTCTGTTTCTTTCGCATTTTTCAATGCTAATTCTTGAGGAATGCCCTCGATTGCTTTATCGTCACGTAATACGTTTTGTAAATCTAATACGTGATAAGTTGGCTCAATACCTTCTGTATCGGCACTATCATTTTGTTTCGCAAAATCTAAAATACTTTCTAAAGTATTAGCCATTTCTTCTGTTTCTTCAGAAGAAATTTGAAGTCTAGCTAAATTAGCAATATGTTCAACTTCTTCACGTGTAACTTTAGTCATTAAATAAAAGCCTCCTTAATACTCATTCATCACCAAATTGTATCAAATTTCGGACCAAAAATCTAAATATTTATGAATAAGTTACTCAAAATAAACACTTGATATTTAAGGTGTTTAATAAACTTTTACATATGAATACCGCTAATTGTCATCTCTATGTCTTAAAATGATAGATGAATTAAATTTTAATTCTAATAATAATCTTGTACATATTTATGCAATAGATATTGATTAATCAAAAGACACATTTACGGTTAAACACCTTTTATCAAAGACTTTTAATACTACCATTAAAAGTTTTACTTTTCTGAACATTTAGTTACATTGTATAATATTACATGTATCTTATATCATTATTTAATAAAGGGAGTGTTAATTATGTTTACATTAGGTACAGCTCTCAGTAATCAAATTGATGCAAATTGGCAGACTTACGTTATGATTATTGTCTATTTCTTAATCCTTCTAATTATCGGCTTCTATGGTTATCGACAAGCTACAGGAAACTTAAGTGAATTTATGTTGGGAGGGCGTAGTATCGGACCATATATCACAGCATTATCTGCTGGTGCCTCTGATATGTCTGGATGGATGATTATGGGACTTCCAGGTTCAGTATACAGTACAGGTTTATCCGCCATTTGGATAACAATTGGATTAACCTTAGGTGCATATATTAATTATTTTGTTGTTGCTCCAAGACTACGTGTATTTACTGAGATTGCGGGAGATGCTATTACACTCCCAGACTTTTTTAAAAATAGACTAGATGATAAGAAGAATATTATTAAAATTATTTCAGGATTGATTATTGTCGTTTTTTTCACTCTATATACGCATTCAGGTTTCGTTTCTGGCGGAAAACTCTTTGAAAGTGCATTTGGATTAAACTATCACGTAGGACTTTTGATAGTGGCTATTATAGTTATTTTTTACACTTTCTTTGGTGGCTATTTAGCTGTATCAATTACTGATTTTTTTCAAGGTGTGATTATGCTTATTGCTATGGTAATGGTACCTATCGTTGCAATGCTTAAACTCAACGGTTGGGATACATTTCATGATGTTGCTCAAATGAAACCTACAAACTTAGATTTATTTAGAGGAACCACTATTTTAGGCATTGTTTCATTATTTTCATGGGGACTCGGATATTTTGGTCAACCACATATTATAGTAAGATTTATGTCTATTAAATCACATAAATTACTACCAAAAGCCAGACGTCTGGGAATAAGTTGGATGGCAGTCGGTCTATTAGGAGCGATTGGTGTGGGATTAACAGGAATTTCATTTATATCTGAAAAGCACATTAAATTAGAAGATCCTGAAACACTATTTATTGTGATGAGTCAAATTTTATTTCATCCGCTTGTAGGTGGATTTTTATTAGCAGCCATCCTTGCTGCAATAATGAGTACTATCTCTTCACAATTACTAGTAACATCAAGTTCTTTAACTGAAGATTTCTATAAACTAATCAGAGGTTCAGATAAAGCATCATCACACCAAAAAGAGTTTGTTTTGATTGGACGCTTATCAGTTTTACTTGTTGCGATAGTTGCTATTACGATTGCTTGGCATCCAAACGATACAATATTAAATTTAGTTGGTAATGCTTGGGCTGGCTTTGGAGCTGCTTTTAGTCCTTTAGTACTCTACTCTTTGTATTGGAAAGATTTAACACGTGCAGGAGCTATTAGCGGAATGGTAGCTGGTGCTGTAGTTGTTATTGTTTGGATTTCTTGGATTAAACCTTTGGCTGCAATCAATGCATTCTTTGGTATGTATGAAATTATACCAGGTTTCATAGTTAGCGTATTGATTACTTACATCGTAAGTAAATTAACAAAAAAACCTGATGATGTTGTTATTGAAAATCTAAATAAAGTTAAACACATCGTTAAAGAATAAATGTACAATTATCAGACTATATCAACATTATAAAATTGATTAATTAAATAACAATTACAAGTATAATTTAAATACTTTTCTAATATACAGTGTCAATTTCTTTCATTCACTTAAGAAAATAGCTATGAAGAAATCTATCAATATAAATTTCTTCATAGCTAATTTTTTATATTTAAATTTATTGACGACTCGAAAAATGAGTCAAAATTATCAATAATATCAAATTGCAAATATATTCCTTTGGTGTTAGATTGACCAGTAAACTTAATTTGAATTCTATCCTATTCTTTTCTATACAATGAAATGGGTGTCATACTTCATAGGTAACTAATTATGATAAATATGAACTTGTGGTTCTTTATCGTCTTTAGTTTTACTAATGAGAGCACGTGGAGTATTTCCATCTTTGATTCTAATTTCATACTCATCTAGTTTATCAAAATACTTTTCGGCTTGTTCTGTAACATATTGTGTAATACCTATCGTTTCTGCCTGTCCGTAATAATCTATAGGCAAATCAACTGTAAGTTGTTTAGCTTTTTTATTTACGAATTTAACCTTACCAACTGCTTGTGTGAAGTTTGAAAAATACGATTGCAAATTATCATTAAACTGTTTAAAGTTATTATTCAGCGTTTCATCATAATCAGCTGCAGTTGACGAAGGAATTAAGGCTGCTTTTTCATTAATATTATCCCATGAGTTAATTTTAGTTTTACCCTCTTCAACTGTAGTACCAACTATAAATTCACCTGGTGTAATGGAATCTTGACTAGATTGTTTATAGATAGCAAAATGAATAGGAATATCTTTTAAATCACTATTCTCACGTAAACGAGAGAGCATTTCACTAGCCATCTGTTTACCTTGCTTTTTAATCTCTTTATCAGATAAATCTTTACTATATGTTTCGCCATCTTTCTCTTTTTTGTAATAATAAACACTATTCATAGCTAAACCAATTGACATGCCTTTTATATTTTTACCTTTAGAATCACTGTTTCCATAAAAATCCTGCTCGAGTATATTTGAAAGATAGGCTGGAGAATTTTCAGCTATTTTCTCTTCATCTGTTTCACCATTGTGAGATGGATTGAGTCCAAGATTCTCATTAGCATTTTTGCTTTGCTTTTCTTTTTCGCTCATCTTGTCAATTTCTTTTTTTGTATATTTCGGATCTAGGTATGCATTAATCGTTTTTTTATCTAAATATTGTCCATCTTGATATAAATACTTATTTGTTGGAAAAATTTCTTTACTTAATTCTAGTAAACCACTTTCAAAATCTTCTCCATTATAACCATTTGCCATATTATCTTGTAATAACCCACGAGCCTGGCTTTCTTTAAAGGGCAATATAGTCCTATAGTTATCTCCTTGAACTTTTTTATCAGTCGCTATTTGTTTCACTTGATTTTTATTATGGTTATCCTTATGTTCATTTTGTTCTTTATCTGATGAAGTTTGTTTATGTCCATCTCCGCAAGCCGTTAATAATAACAGTATCGACATGAGTAAAAATATTGTTCGCTTCATTCACGTACTCCTCTAATTATTAGATTCCATTTTGTTTTTCTATAAATGCTGCTTCAGTCCAAATTTCAGTACCGTACTTCTCAGCTTTGGCTAATTTAGACCCTGCATCTTCTCCAGCTATGACAATATCAGTACTTTTAGTCACGCTATTTGTAACTTTAGCACCTTGCATTTTCAACCATTCAGATGCTTCATTTCTTGTCATTTGCTCGAGTTTGCCTGTTAATACAATTGTTTTCCCACTAAAATCAGGATGACCATCAATTTCAGTTGTTTTAATTCCTTTATAAGACATATTAACATTTTTATTACTTAATTTTTCAATTAATGAACGAATATCACTATTTTCGAGATATGTTACAACAGATTGTGCAAGTTTATCTCCAATATCTTGAATTTCAATTAATTCACTTTCTGTTACTTTAAAAAGTTGATCCATCGTTTCATATCGCTCAGCAAGTACTTGACTAGCTTTTACACCTAAATGTCTAATACCTAGTCCAAATAATAAATGCTCTAATGACTGTTCTTTAGATTTTTCTACTGCTAATAAAAGATTATCAACTTTCTTCTTTCCCATTCTCTCTAATGGTAATAAATCTTCTTCTTTTAAATAGAAAATATCTGCGACATCTTTGATTAACTGATTTTCGTATAGCTGATGAATAATTTTGGTACCTAAGCCATCTATATTCATCGCTTGTCTTGAAACGAAATGTATAAGTCCTTCAATAAGCTGTGCCTGACATTTTGGATTAATACAACGTAAAGCAACTTCTCCTTCAATACGAACTAATTCATGTCCACAACTAGGACAATGTGTTGGCATATGATAAATTTCCGATTCGTTAGGTCGTCTATCTAAAATACTTTTTACAACTTCAGGGATGATGTCCCCGGCTTTTTTAATAACAACACTATCTCCGATACGTATATCTCTTTCATGTATTAAATCTTCATTATGAAGAGAGGCTCTTGAAACTGTAGTACCAGCTACTTTTACAGGTTCTAGAATTGCAGTTGGTGTCACAACACCCGTACGTCCAATACTTAGTTCGATATCCAATAATTTTGTAATAACTTCTTCAGCTGGAAATTTATAAGCAATCGCCCATCTTGGAGATTTTTGTGTATAACCCATTTCCTCTTGTTGAGATAAATCGTTAACTTTTATAACAATACCATCAATATCGTATGATAAAGATTCTCTTTTGCTTGTCCATTTCTCTATATAATTAAGTACGCCCTCAATATCTGATACTCGTTCACGTTCTTGGTTAGTTTTAAAACCTAGTTGGTCCAATTCCTCTAGCGCTTCACTTTGTGTTGTTGCATTAAACTCGGTTAGGTCATTCACACTATATAAGAAGACACTTAATTTTCTTTTCGCAGCTAGTTTAGAGTCAAGTTGTCTTAAAGAACCAGCAGCAGCGTTTCGTGGGTTTGCAAAAGGTTGTTCACCATTTTGTTCTTTTTCATTATTCAAATGAATGAATGAACGACGTGGCATATAAGCTTCCCCACGGACCTCAAAATTGAGAGGTTCTTTAATTTTTAGTGGTATAGCATGTATAGTTCTTAGATTTTCAGTTATATCCTCACCTGTCGTACCATCACCACGTGTAAGTCCTTGGACAAAACGGCCATTTTCATATTTGAGTGAAACAGCCAAACCATCTATTTTAAGTTCACACATGTATTCGACCTGACCAATACTATCACGAATACGTTGATCAAATTTTCTTAAATCTTCTTCATTAAACGCATTACCTAAACTTAACATCGGCGTGTCGTGATTTACTTTTTCAAAAGAAGACTGGGCTTCGCCACCCACACGCACTGTTGGAGAATCTGTCGATTTGAATTCTGGATATTTTTCTTCAATTTCAATCAGCTCATGTAATAACTTATCATACTCGCTGTCAGGCACTGAGGGATTATCTTGTACATAATATTCATAGCTATATTGATTCAACAAATCATGTAATTTTTCCACACGCTTTTTAACATCTTGCATCCCCTATGAGTCCTCCTTCTTTGTTATTGGTGCGAACTGAGCTAATAATCGTTTTGGACCTTCTGATTTAAATATAATATCCAACTCTACAGATCCGTTTTTTTCATTCACGTTACTAACCATCCCTTCACCCCATGCTTTATGCATAACTTTATCTCCTACTTTCCAATCAGATGAGGAAACTTGTTTTTTAGTTGATGTCGTACGCTTACTAAACCCTCTTTTAGGTTGAGATTTAGGAGATATAGTTTGTCTTTTTTGACCGGTATGACTATCAAGTAGGTCTTCTGGGATTTCTTTTAAAAATCGAGATGGCATATTGGATTGAGAACGACCAAACAACATTCTGGTCGTTGCATTTGTGATATAAAGCAACTCTTCTGCTCGTGTAATTGCTACATAACAAATACGACGTTCCTCTTCCATTTCATGATCATCTTCACTTTTAATTGCTCTTATATGCGGGAACAACGACTCTTCCATTCCCATAATAAAAACTATAGGAAATTCAAGACCTTTTGCTGAATGCATTGTCATCAATGTAACACCATTCTGTGTATCTGCTTCGTCAATATCAGCAACTAATGATAAATCTGTTAGAAAATTAATAAGCGATTGTTCCTCTAAAGGTGTATTTTCCTCATAATCTTTAGGTACAGACATAAATTCATCTAAGTTTTCTAATCGACTTCGTGATTCAATACTTTGTTCTCGATCAAGCATGTCTTTATAGCCTGATTTTTGTAGTACTTCATCTACGATTTCACTAATTTCGAGAAATTCTTGTTCTTTGATTAAATTTTGAATCATTTCATAAAAGCTGATACATTCTTGAGTAACCTTTTTAGAGAGACCTATAAAATCTACCTCAGCCAGTGCGTCAAACATACTTATATTATTTTGAAGTGCATAGGTTTGGATTTTTTCAACAGATGAAGGTCCAATACCACGTTTAGGCACGTTAATAATACGTTGCAAACTAATATCATCATTGCTATTAGCAATAACCCTTAAATAACTAAGTAAATCTTTAATTTCTTTACGGTCGTAGAATTTTTGACCTCCAACCATTGTATAAGGAATATTTGATTTCATAAATGTTTCCTCAAGTACACGTGATTGGGCATTTGTTCTATATAATATAGCCATTTCACTATATTTTTTACCACCGCGTTGATGCTTCATTATTTCTTTAACAACGTATTCTGCTTCATCTCTTTCAGTCATAGCTTCATAATACTGAATTTTGTCTCCTCCAGAATTTGCAGTCCATAGACCTTTAGGTTTTCGTTCAGAATTATGTTTTATAACTTCATTTGCAGCATTTAAAATATTCTTAGTTGAACGATAGTTCTGTTCGAGGAAAATTGTCTTTGCTTCAGGATAGTCCTCTTCAAAAGATAAAATATTTTGTATATCAGCTCCTCTCCAACCATAAATAGATTGGTCAGAATCACCAACAACACATAAATTTTTAAATTTGTTTGCTAATAGTTTTACTAAAGTATATTGTGCTTTATTAGTATCTTGATACTCATCTACATGTATATATTGAAATTTATTTTGATAGTATTCTAGAGTTTCGGGTACTCGTTCAAATAAATTAATAGTTGTCATAATTAAATCATCAAAGTCGAGTGCTTCATTACGTGATAACTGTCTTTGATAACCTTTGTATACCGTTGCAACCATTTGAGAGTGAAAATCATTCGCCTCTTTTTGAGCATCCTCAGGTGTTTTTAATTCATTTTTTAAATTGCTAATTGCACCAATAAACATACGCGGCTCAAATCGTTTACTGTCAATATTTTCACTTTTCAATACATCTTTAATCACTGATTTTTGATCTGTAGGATCAATGATAGTGAAATTTCTTTCAATGCCAATACGATCAGCATCTCTTCTCAGAATTCTTACACACATGGAGTGAAAAGTGGACATCCAAATCACTTGCGCTTCTTCTCCCACAAGATGTTCTACACGTGCCTTCATTTCTTTAGCTGCTTTATTTGTAAACGTAATAGCTAAAATATTATAAGGTGATACATCTTTTTCATCTAATAAATACGCAATGCGATGTGTTAACACACGTGTCTTTCCTGATCCAGCACCTGCCATAATAAGTAATGGCCCTTCTGTTGTTCTAACCGCTTCACTTTGCTCTGAATTCATATTTTTTACTAGCGCATTCATTTATTAGACTCCTTTATCTTTACAGTTTTTAATGCTTTTTTAATGTCGTTATATATAATATCGCCAACAACAATGGTATCCGCAATGTTAGACATTTCTTTAGCTTTGTCAATGTTTGTTATACCACCGCCATAAAATAATTGCGTATGTTGAAGCATATTTGCAATCGCTCTAACCTTATCAACATCTCCATATGTGCCACTATATTCTACATACATAATTGGAAATCGATATAATTCTTCTGCCATTTGTGCATATGCTTCGACGTCTTCTATATCTAATTGAGTATAAGCTTTGGTAATTTTTGCAACTTTACTATTCGCGTTTAGAACGACATATCCCTCGAAAAAAACTTCATCAAAATTAATCACATGTCCATATTTTTTAAGGGCTTCTAGCAAAATTTCGTTATGATATTTTGTATCCTTACTATTCATGACTGTTGGAATAAAATAGAAATCAAAACCAGGCATCACACTTTCTACATTCGAAACTTCTAAGACAAGTGGTAAAGGATAACGTCTTACTCTACTCATTAAATGAATAACATTATCTTCTGTTACATCATCTGTCCCACCAATAATTATTGCATCAGTGTTAGACATACACAGTGCCTCTAAATCTTCATCCGAAATTGATTTAGCCGGATCTAATTTAAACATATGTTTCCACTTGGTTATGTCGTACATTTTATGAAACTCCTTTATTTAACATACCCTAAATTATAGCATTTTTAAGTTTTAAGTTCTAAAGACTAAATGAGTTAATCATATATGATTTTAAGTCATATTTAATTTAACATATGCTTTAAGCAAAAATGAGTATCTTGCTATTAAATTCAATAACTAGATACAGTGTGGATTCGTTATAATAGTTCACACAGAATGCTTAAATTAATTATCTTTAAAAATTTAGCTTCATTAAAAAATAGCTTTGAAAGATTTCAATAAATCTTTCAAAGCTATTAATGTATTAAATGAAACAGTGAAATCAGACGAAAATATATGCATTCTTATGCCTTTGTTTCAATATTTAGTCTATTCAAAATCATTGTATAAGCATCATTACCCCATTGTAACGAACGCTTTACTCTAGAAATCGTTGCAGTTGATGCACCAGACTCTTCTTCAATAGTTGCATAAGTATAACCTTGTTTAATCATTTTAGCAACTTGAAGTCTCTGAGATAATGACTGTATTTCATTTACAGTACATAAATCATCGAAAAACTGATAACATTCTTCTCTGTTTTCTAGTGCTAAGATCGCATCAAATAATTCATCTAATGACTGACCTCTTAATTTTTCAATTTGCATCTCGAACAACCCCTATACAAATATTCTCTCATTATTTTAACTTACTAATTCGTTAAAGTGTAGTAGTTTCATGAAAAATGTATAGGAAATTAGAATCATTTGTCTTGTATTAAATTTGATTTAATTAAGATAAACCTGCACGTGCGAATATAGTGTCGACCTGATTAAGATGATGTTTAGGATCGAAGCAATCATCTAATTCTTCAGTTGATAGAACGTCAGTTATGGATGAATCTTGTTCAATTAGCTCTCTAAATGGTGTTTTTGTTTCCCAAGATTCCATTGCTTTAGGTTGAACTTTATCATAAGCTTCTTCACGTACCATGCCTTTATTAATTAATGCTAGTAGAACGCGTTGTGAGAAGATTAAACCATACGTTTTATCAATATTATTTCTCATATTATCTTCATAAACTGTAAGTCGATCAACAATATTCGTAAATCGATTAAGTGCATAATCTAGAGCAATTGTCACATCAGGTAACATGATACGTTCTGCAGAAGAATGAGAGATATCTCTTTCATGCCATAAAGGAATATTCTCGTATGCAGTAGTAATATATCCTCGAATCACACGAGATATACCTGTAATATTTTCAGAACCAATTGGATTTCTTTTATGTGGCATAGCTGATGATCCTTTTTGTCCTTTTGCAAATGCCTCTTCGACTTCTCTAGTTTCAGTTTTTTGTAAATTACGAATTTCTACTGCAAATTTTTCCATTGATGTAGCAATCAGTGCTAATGTAGCAATGTAATAAGCATGACGATCTCTTTGTAATGTTTGTGTAGAAACAGCTGCAGTGTCTATTCCTAAATGTTCACATACGTAAGCCTCAATTTCAGGTGGAATATTGGCAAATGTTCCTACTGCTCCACTCATTTTCCCTACTTCTATTTCTTTACGCACTTCTTTAAAACGCTTAAGATTACGTTTCATTTCAGTATACCAAAGTGCCATTTTCACGCCAAAAGTTGTAGGCTCAGCATGAACACCATGTGTACGCCCCATCATCAATGTATACTGATATTTTTTAGCTTTGGCAGCTAATACATCTATAAATCTTTCTAAATCTTTTTCAAGGATTTCATTTGCCTGTTTAATTACATAACTTAAGGCAGTGTCAACTACATCAGTGGAAGTTAATCCATAATGTACCCACTTACGTTCATCACCTAAAGTTTCAGAAACTTGGCGTGTAAATGCAACTACATCGTGTCGTGTTTCTTGCTCAATTTCTTTAGCGCGTTCAACATTTACCTTGGCATTTTCACGAATTTTTTTTACATCTTCTTTAGGAATATAACCTAACTCACTCCATGCTTCACACGCTAGAATCTCTACTTCTAACCATGCTTCATAGCGATTTTGGTCTGTCCAAATACTAGACATTTCATCTCTTGAATAACGTTCTATCATTCTTTGTAAACTCCTATCGTATGTATTATAGCTCCTACAAAAACTGTACATTATCACATTTTTTATAAGAAAAGTTCGTTTCTAAGCTTTCATCTATAGTTTAACAGAACTTGATTAAAATGTATAAGTGTTTATCTAGTTATTACTATTTTATTTGAATCAATCTAGAAACACAATCTAGTAAAAACTATAATTAGATGTAAGATAATGCTTTATTTAATTCTTAGTGTGAAATTTTCAACTCGTTTTGCCTATAAAATTTTAGAACAACACTTTTCAGTTGAATCACCAAGTGTCTAAAAGCAATTGATATAAGACTGGCATTAACATTATGATCAGTAATCAATGCATAAAAATACCTAGGACAATAGTGGATGTCCTAGGCTTTATTATTCTATAGTTAATCATATTTATTGGATTAACGCACCTACAAATATAATATCCTGTTTTAAAATCTCTATACTGCCATCTTTGTTCTCTTTATAAACTGGTTTCTCAATACGACGTATTGGCATAAATCCTTCTTTTTTCATTCTGTCGAGACAATCTGCAATTGTTTCTTGATCTTCAACTCTAAACTTTTTGCTCATTTGAGCTACCACCTACTATTTCTTCGTGATCTACTACAACTTCCAATTGCTCTGGTTCATAATCTTTCAGTTTACGTTTACGTACACCCTTAACCCAGAATCCTCCGTGAATATTTCTTGGTTCATACGCTATAATAAATGCCTTAGGATCTAAGTTCTTTACAGTATTCATTAACTTTAATTCATATTTTCTTGGTGTTAATATTTGCATTACCATTCGACTTCCGTCTCTACCAAATGCTTCGTAGTGGGTAACACCATATCCTAAATTTCTTAATTCATTTGGTAAATCTAACTCATATTCCGATGAAGTAACATTGACAACTGTATAACCCAACGCAAGTTTTTCCTCGATTTTCATTCCTACTATAATACCGACGGAGAACCCTAATGCATAAGCAAAAATATTTTGAATTTGGTCTAAGCTAGACATTACTAACCCTAAACCAACGACATAAACTAAGACCTCCATAAAACTAACTACTGCTGCAACATAACGATAACCTTTCAAAGTCAATATCGTTCTCATTGTTAAAAATGTGACATAACATACATTAATTATAAAAATTGCTAAGACCATTAACCATGGATTTTGAGCAATTGCTGACATATTATTCCTCTTTTCTTACTTTTAAATCCAGATTATTTTATCAGTCGCCAATCATTTTGTCACTTATAAAATTTTCATTTGTTATTTTTAGGCCATGAGTATCGTGTATAAGCAAGTTCACGCTTATGTGCATTTCTAACATAATGTTTTTCGATTGTTTCACGAGCAGTTGCAGGAATTTCTTTACCTTCTAAATAATCATCAATATCATGATAAGATACGCCTAGTGCCTCCTCGTCTGGTAACTGAGGTTTATCATCTTCTAAATCAGCTGTTGGCACTTTTTCATAAAGGTGTTTAGGTGGTCCTAGATAAGCTAGTAATTGCTTACCTTGTCTTTTATTTAACCCAAAAATAGGTGCAATGTCCGCAGCACCATCTCCATATTTAGTGTAAAATCCAGTAATATTTTCGGCAGAGTGATCAGTTCCTAAAACTATACCTTGAGTATTAGAAGCAATTGAAAACTGAACTTTCATTCGTTCACGTGCTTTTTCATTACCTTTTTGAAAATCAGTAAGTTTGATGCCTGCTTCACTAAGTGATTGAACACTCTGATCAACTGCTGGTTTAATATTAACTGTATACGTTATGTCAGGATTAATAAACTCAAGTGCATCTTCTACTTCATTAGCGTCTTGTTGCACACCATAAGGTAATTTCACTGCTATAAATTTACAGTTACGTCCCTCTTCCTTCAATTCATTTACTGCTAATTGTGCTAACTTACCTGTTAGAGTGGAGTCTTGACCGCCTGATATTCCAAGAACAAGAGTTTGTATAAATGAATGTGATTTTACATACGCTTTAATAAATTGCTTAATTTCTTGGATTTCCTTCACACTGTCAATTTGTTTTTTTACTTTCATTTCATTAACTACAACATCTTGCAATTTACTCATTTTCATCCTCCATCTCTTTAACGTGTTCAGCAACTTCAAAAATACGCTTATGCTTATTTTCCCAACATTTAGTGCTTAAATCTACTGGATAATCTTGCGGGTTAAGATATCGTTTATTTTCTTCCCATAAAATATTTAGATTATTTTTAAGATAGTCCTGAGCTTCAAATTCATCTGGAAGATGGTATACAAGTTTGCCATTTTCAAAAATAGATTGATGTAGATTAACAGCTTTAAATGATTTAATAAACTTCATTTTATAAGTGTGAACAGGATGGAACATTTTCAATGGAGATTCGTCATTAGGATTTTCACCTTCAAGCGTGATATAGTCGCCCTCAGCCTTGCCTGTTTTGTTATTAATGATACGATAAACATTTTTTTTGCCTGGTGTAGTGACTTTCTCAGCATTATTTGATAATTTAATGCGATCACTCATTGTGCCATCATCTGTTTCAATAGAAACCAATTTATAAACTGCACCTAAAGCTGGTTGATCATATCCTGTAATGAGTTTTGTACCTACTCCCCATGCGTCAACTTTAGCGCCTTGTGCTTTTAAACTTGTAATAGTCTGCTCATCCAAATCATTTGATGCGATAATTTTAGCTTCTGTAAAACCTGCCTCATCTAACATTCTACGGGCTTCTTTAGATAGATACGCAATATCACCAGAATCTAATCTGATACCTATAAAATTAATAGTATCTCCCAACTCTTTCGCAACCTTAATTGCGGTTGGTACTCCTGATTTTAAAGTATGGAAAGTATCAACTAAGAACACACAATTTTTATGTCGCTCAGCATACTTTTTGAATGCTATGTACTCATCACCATATGTTTGTACTAGTGCGTGTGCATGTGTGCCAGATACAGGTATATTAAAAAGTTTTCCTGCTCTAACATTACTTGTCGAATCAAACCCTCCAATAAAGGCTGCTCTAGCGCCCCACAGTGCAGCATCAATTTCTTGAGCTCTTCTTGTACCAAATTCCATCAAAGTGTCATGAGTTGCTATTTGACGAATTCGACTGGCTTTAGTTGCAATTAATGTTTGGAAATTAATGATATTTAACAAAATAGTTTCAATAAGTTGTGCTTGGATTAAAGGGGCTTCAACTCTTAATAATGGCTCGTTGCCAAAACAAATTTCACCTTCTTGCATAGATTTAATATTCCCAGTAAATTTCAAATCTTTTAGGTAGTTTAGAAAATCTTCTTTATAACCTATCGATTTTAAATATGTGATATCTTCATTTGTAAACCCAAAGTTTTCGATGAAATTCACAACGCGTTTCAATCCGTTAAATACCGCATATCCACTATTAAATGGCATTTTTCTAAAATACAAATCAAAAACAGCTATTCTTTCATGGATACCATCATTCCAGTAGCTTTCAGCCATATTAATTTGATATAAATCATTGTGTAACATTAAGCTATCGTCGTTATATTGGTACACATTAACCTCTCCAATCGACCTAAATATTTACAATTAGTTTATCATAATTCATATATAGTAGGTACTTGCATGTTTGATTTACATTTATTTCTTAATAAATTCTAATTTAGTGTCGACAAATTTATGACAATTCCCTATATTATTCAAGAAACAGTATATGCTCACGTATAATGACGATTGAGGTGTTTTAAATGCTAATAGATAAAGCAAAATCATTTATTCAGACCATGTATAGCGAATTAAAATATAATGCTAATGAAATTGAAAATAGAATGAAAGAGATTGAGCAAGAAATTAACTTGACTGGTAGTTACACACATACTTATGAAGAATTATCTTACGGTGCAAAAATGGCATGGAGAAACTCAAATCGTTGTATTGGTAGATTGTTTTGGGATTCTTTAAATGTTAAAGATGCCCGAGATGTATGTGACGAAAAAGAATTTATAAAATTTATACATACACATATTAAAGAAGCTACAAACGGTGGAAAAATCAAACCATATATTACAATTTTTAGTCCTGAAGATACACCTAAAATTTATAATAATCAATTGATCCGTTATGCTGGTTATGAAAATGCTGGCGATCCATCTGAAAAAGAGGTTACTCGTTTGGCTGAACATCTAGGTTGGAAAGGTAAAGGTTCAAATTTTGATATTTTACCTCTGATTTATCAATTGCCAAACGACACTATAAAAATACACGAACTTCCACATGATATTGTAAAAGAAGTTTCTATACATCATGAAAACTATCCCAAGCTTTCAAAATTAGGTTTAAAATGGTATGCAGTACCTATTATTTCAAATATGGATTTAAAAATCGGTGGTATTACTTACCCTACAGCACCTTTTAATGGATGGTATATGGTAACCGAAATTGCTGTACGTAATTTCACAGACACCTATCGTTATAATCTTTTAGAAAAAGTTGCAGAAGCTTTTGAATTTGATACACTTAAAAATAATTCATTTAATAAAGATCGAGCACTTGTAGAGTTAAATCATGCTGTGTATCATTCATTTAAAGCTGATGGTGTTTCTATTGTTGACCACTTAACTGCAGCGAAGCAATTTGAAATGTTTGAACGAAATGAACATCAACAAAACAGAGATGTTACTGGTAAGTGGTCTTGGCTGGCACCTCCACTTTCACCAACTTTAACTTCTAACTATCATCATGGATATGATAATACAATGCATCATACGAATTTCTTCTATAAAAAAGAAGAACCTATGAAGTGCCCTTTCCATTAATTTAAACGAGGTGGCATAATGCATTTATATTATCTAGGACCTAAAGGAACTTTTTCATATCTAGCGGCTAAGCAATTTGAATCACACGAACAGTATGACTTCATTCCATTATCCAACTTGCATGAAGTCATTCAATCCGTATCTAAAGATAAACAGGCTGTAGGAATTGTCCCTATTGAAAACTCTATTGAAGGTACTATCAACATCGTGGCAGATTCATTAGCACATCATGATGTATACGCACATGGTGAAATTCAACTAGATATAGATTTTTCACTTTACGGTCATCATTCAAATTCACTTGATGATATTCATAAAGTATATTCAATTGCTCCAGCAATCAGTCAAACAATAAACTACATTCATCGTCAACAGTTTGACTATGATTATGTAGATAGCACTATTCAAAGCCTTAACATGATAAAAGATGGTATTGGAGCAATAGCTCCTCTTGGGAGTGGGGAAACTTATGGTTACCATACTTTAGATCAACATATACAAGATTATCCTCATAATGTAACTAGATTTTTAGTAGTAAAAAATCATACTCATTTTATTGAACATCCAAACACTACTATCTTTCTTATCACGCCTAAGTATGATAAGCCAGGACTTTTAGCCAGTGTTTTAAATACTTTTACTTTATTCAACATAAATTTATCGTGGATTGAATCTAGACCACTTAAAACTCAATTAGGAATGTATCATTTTTATGTTCAAGCCGATACTGCTATAAATAATGATGTGAATAAAATTGTTTCAATTTTAGAGACTTTGGATTTTCAAGTTAAAATCATAGGCGCTTTTAACAAGAAAAACTAACTTTACATGATTGATAAAAATTCTTGAAAGCACTATATTTTTTACAATTCCATAAAGTTAAAAGGCTAGGACATAATTCCTAGCAAAATAACCCGTAAATGAGTTTTTTATAAATTCATTTACGGGCTTCTTTATTTACAATACTTCGTATTGTTGGATTGATTTCTTAGGGGACAGCTTCATCCTGTAGTCTTCAGCTTGTCCTGTTCCCTCAAGAGTCTCTCCAAAATACTTTGTGTTTATATGTCATTTTACATTGAAATACTTAAAAAATTAGGCCCTTTCGTATAATTTAATAAATACCACTAAACTAAATTAACAAGGTGCCTAATGTATAAAGAATATAATGCGGCTCAACTTACTTTACCAAAGGAAACTTCAGTCCTTATCCCCACTAATGATAGTGTAGAAACAATTCCTAAGACTGAATACAGACATTATCGTGGTGCAACATCTTTTCTTGTCACATTTTCTATTTTAATCGTGTGAATATGTGCTGGTCACCAAGTTCTATCAAAATTTCGTTAATCATTTTACCTATTAAAGATTGTACTCTTATATTTTTACTAAATGATTCAATGATTAATATATTTCTGAATCTTTAATTACTAATTTTTTTCACATCAATACTCTTGATTTTGATTTTTGTTTGTTCCTGATTTAAAGTAAGTCCATTAATATTTTCTAAATGTATTGATTGTGAAGCATCTTCAAATTGATTTGCCGCTATAAAAACGTGTTGATGTCGGACGTTATGATAACTTCTAATATGAATCGCATCTCTTTTCATCTTCCCAATAAAAGTATTACCTATCACATTGAAATTCTCGCCAGCTTGAGTTTCCATCACTTGTCCTGTAATAGGATCGGCAGCATTTTTACCATCCTTCACTCCAAGAAATCTTATTCCACCATTACAATTTATAAATTTATTTTTTGTAATAAATGTGTCTTTTGACTTTAGAGGAGTTAAAGCATACTCATTTAAATTATCAAAGATGTTTTGATTGATATGAATGTTTTCATAATAGCAGTTATATCTACTGGCATGAGAGCCAATAGCTCTATTCCACGCTTTCATTTTAGGATGATCTGAACGACCAAAATAGCATTTTTCAATGACAACATTTTTCGTAATCGTTCCATCTGTAGTTCCAAATTTAGGAAAAGCGCCAGGTACTTGTATATCCAATTGTACTGCTTCAGAGAAAGAACGATCTCCATCAATATCAAGAAATCCTTTAAAATCACATTCTGATATGTGTAAACCATTGATTCCACATGCGTCGAGTGCATGCCCCCCAACAATATTTTTGAATGTTACACCTAAAATTTGAATGTCTTCTGCATGTCCCATGCACATGGCTGTATTATTATATGGATATTCGCCTCCATTCATATCAAAAGTTCCTCCTTTAATATAAATGTGACTATTTCCATTATAGCCGTGATATAGCTTTAAACGTCTACCATTTTTTAATAGTGCGTCTTTCCCTTGTCTTAAAAGTATTGCACCTTCATCCAATAACAATGTTGTAGAATCATAAATAACTAAAGCTTTTCTGATATAATAAGTTCCTTTAGGTATATAAACAGTGTGTCTGCCTTTTTTTGCGTAATTTAATGCTTTTTGAATCGCTCTTGTATCTTTATATTTACTTTTTCCTTTTAATCCGAAATCTTTTGCATTGATAAACATGTTATAACTCCTCATATATTTTAAATAATGATTGTGTGCTTAAAGTAAAGTCTATATACTATAATTACATTTCGTTTTAATTATGGTATATATATTTTTTGTGCTAATTTAATTTAAACGATTACAAAAGTCTTAGCTTTATATAAATATACCAATCTAACGCTTTTCAAACACATATTGGGAGGAAGTTCTATTGAGTAACAAAGCATTAATCATTGTAGATTACTCTTTTGATTTTATTGACGATAATGGTAAATTAACATGTGGCAAACCCGGACAAGAAATTGAAACTTTTATTACTCAACGTATAAAAAATTATCATGATAATCAACAGGAAATATTTTTCCTAATGGACTTGCATTATGAAAATGATCAATTTCATCCTGAAAGTAAATTATTCCCCAATCATAATATTCATCAAACACCAGGTCGTGAGTTATATGGAGAGGTAGGAAGATTATACAACTCTATTAAAGACCAAATGAATGTACATTATTTAGATAAAACGAGATACGATTCATTCTACGGCACGCCATTAGATAGTTTATTACGTGAAAGACAAATCAATGATATTGAAATTGTAGGTGTTTGCACGGATATTTGTATTTTGCACACCGCTGTTTCGGCATACAATTTAGGTTATAACATCACTATCCCAATTAGAGGCGTAGCATCATTTAACCAAGATGGTCATCAATGGGCACTCTCTCATTTTAAAAATTCCCTTGGTGCAAAAGTAGAAGATTAAACAACAATCATGATAAAATATGATTAACAATATATGTATAAGGAGATATTGAAAATGACAAAAACTTTTATTTTCGGTCACAAAAATCCAGATACTGATGCTATTTCTTCAGCTTTAATTATGGCTGATTTTGAGCAACAAACTGGTAATACTGAAGCAAAAGCTTATCGCTTAGGTGAAATAAGTGCGGAAACTCAATTTGCACTAGATCATTTTAACGTAGAAGCTCCAGAATTATTAAACGAAGATTTAAAAGGACAAGATGTTATTTTAGTCGACCATAACGAGTTTCAACAAAGTGCAGATACCATTTCAAACGCAACAATTAAACATGTGATAGATCATCATAGAATTTCTAACTTTGAAACAGCTGGCCCTTTATACTATAGAGCAGAACCTGTTGGTTGTAGTGCAACAATTTTATATAAAATGTATAAAGAGCGTGGTTTTGAAATTAAACCAGAAATCGCTGGACTTATGATTTCAGCTATCATTTCTGATAGTTTATTATTTAAATCACCTACGTGCACAAAAGAAGATGTAGATGCTGCTCAAGCACTTAAAGATATTGCAAATGTTGATTTAGAAGCATATGGTTTAGAGATGTTAAAAGCAGGTGCTTCAACAACAGATAAATCTGCTGAAACACTTGTCAATATGGATGCTAAATCATTCAATATGGGAGATTATGTAACACGTATTGCTCAAGTCAATACTGTAGATATTGATGAAGTTTTAGATCGTAAAGATGAATTTGAAAAAGTTATGTTAGAAATGAGTGCCAATGAAAAATACGATTTATTCGTTCTTGTAGTTACTGATATTATTAACAGCGATTCTAAAATCCTTGTAGTTGGTGCTGAAAAAGATAAAGTTGGAGAAGCATTTAAAGTACAACTAGATGATGGTATGGCTTTCTTATCTGGTGTTGTATCACGAAAAAAACAAGTTGTTCCTCAAATCACTGAAGTTTTAACTCAATAATTTTAAAACCATTAAAACTATGTTGTTGCCAATGATATATTTTTTCATCCTAGAGTAATTTCTCAGTAGTTGATTGATTTAATAACACATTGATATCAGGTGTTATTAAATTGTTAGTTCTAAATTTCAGGAGTGGACTAAGAATTCGATATGAATTCTATTCCACTCCCTTTTTGTAACTTTTTAAACAAAATTTTTATATTTAAGAAGAAATAATCACTAATCTTTTTATGTTCTCATTTAATATATTCAGGACTATCTCAACCTCTTTACCAAAAAAATAATTTGGAGGTAATTTTATGACAATAATTAGAGATAAATTTAACAATAGTAAAGCTTTTTTTAATACGCATAAAACAAAAAACCTTAAATTTCGAAAACAACAACTTAAATTACTAAGTAAAAATATCAAAAATCATGAAAATGAATTATTAGATGCCTTATATAAAGATTTAGGTAAAAGTAAGGTTGAAGCATACGCAACTGAAATAGGTATGCTTTTGAAAAGCATAAAACTAATGCGCAAAGAGTTAAAAAATTGGTCGAAAACCAAACAAACGGATACACCACTCTACTTATTCCCTACAAAGAGTTATATTAAAAAAGAACCTTACGGTACGGTGCTTATTATAGGACCATTTAATTATCCGGTTCAATTAGTTTTCGAACCTCTCATAGGAGCAATAGCTGCCGGAAATACTGCTATAGTTAAACCTTCAGAGTTAACACCTCATGTTGCTATTGTGATTAGGGACATCATTGAAGATACATTTGATGAAACATACGTCTCTGTTGTTGAAGGTGGCATTGAAGAAACTCAAACGTTATTAAGTTTACCATTTGATTATATATTCTTTACTGGAAGTGAAAAAGTCGGAAAAATTGTCTATGAAGCTGCAGCAAGAAAATTAATTCCAGTTACTCTTGAACTTGGCGGTAAATCACCTGTTATTGTCGATGATACAGCCAATATCAAAGTAGCGAGTGAGCGTATTAGTTTTGGTAAATTTACAAATGCTGGTCAAACGTGTGTCGCTCCAGATTATACATTAGTTCAGCGGAAAGTTAAAAATGATTTAATAAAAGCGCTTAAAAAAACAATTACTGAATTTTACGGAGAAAATATTGAAAAAAGCCCTGATTTCGGACGGATTGTTAATCAACAGCACTTTAATCGGTTGAATGACTTGATTCAAATTCATAAAGATAATGTTGTTTTTGGAGGTAATAGTTCTAAGGAAGATTTATATATTGAACCAACTCTTTTGGATAACATAACCAATGACAATAAAATTATGAAAGAAGAAATATTCGGTCCCATTTTGCCTATCATTACTTATGATAATTTCGACGAAGTACTTGAAATCATCCAAAGTAAATCAAAACCATTAAGTTTGTATCTTTTTAGCGAAGATGAAAACATGACACATAGAGTGCTTGAAGAATTATCATTTGGGGGCGGTGCAATTAACGATACCTTAATGCATTTAGCTAATCCTAACTTACCTTTCGGTGGCGTAGGTTCTTCAGGCATAGGTCAATATCATGGTAAGTATTCCTTTGATACATTTAGTCATATGAAATCATATACATTTAAATCTACACGTCTAGAATCGAGTTTATTTTTCCCTCCATACAAAGGTAAATTTAAATATATTAAAACCTTCTTCAAGAACTAGTGTTAGTTATCTCCATATGAATTGCCCTTGAGTGATATACAGAGTTTTGTTTTTTTAATCTCATAATCACTCAAGGGCTTTTATATCGCTTTTATATTATTCAAAGACATCTTATAGTAGTACACAGACACCTTCATTAGCTATAGCTTTTTTATCTTTTAATGAAAGTTTACCAGTTATGTTATCACGCTCAAAAATTGAAACTTTTGATTCCCCTTCTTGATGTGCGCAAATTAAATAATTATCTGATTCAGTTATATTAAAGTCTCTTGGAAAGGCATCGTAACTTGGTTGTATTTCAATACTTCTCAGTGACCTGCCATCTTTTAAAACTTCAAAAATAGCAATACTATCATGCCCTCTATTACTTATATATAAGTGCTTCCCATCATGCGATAGTCTTACTGCTGCTAGTTTCGATTCCCCGTCAAAGTCTCTTGGAATAGTTGAATGTCTTTCTAGCTCAATGAACTTACCATCTTGGTATTCTGTAACACTCACCTCATTTGATAGCTCATGAACGATATACGCGTGTCGCCCATCTTTACTAAAAGCGATGTGACGAGGTCCATCTGAATTATTGAATTGAGAAACTGCATATTGGTTTAAACCATCCTCACCAAATTTGTATGTTACAACTCTATCTGTACCTAAATCAGTAGCTACAACATACTTATGATCAGGTGTTTCATTTAAAAAATGAACATGTGATGAATCTTGTCTTTCATGTGAGCCAGTTGGAAATTCATGCGCAAGTTCTTCTATTAATTTCTCTATTGCTCCCGTAATTTCATTTAATTTATAAATCCTTGCAAGTCCTGCACCATAAACCGCTTCAAATAAATATTTACCATTACTAGACACTTGAATGTAACAGCCAGTTCCCTGTTTTGATGCTAGACATTTATTAATTAATTCCAGTTGTCCATCTTCTTTAATGTTAAAACTAGCTACACCACATTCTTCACCTTCTTTAGTAATCGCATATAAAAACGATTCCTTACGAGTAAGATAAGTTGACGCTTCAATTTCATAACCAGTTTCTAACGCTTCAATGACTCCTGTTTCGTCATTTAATTTGAAGCGATATATACCTTTACCATTCTTTTTAGTATAAGAACCTATATAACCTAATGTCATACCAAAACCTCCATAAAATCATTAATCATTGATTCAATTTTACCTTTAAGTATGTTTAATTTACAACGAAAAGTCATTTTACATATCACCTTACTACTTATAGTAACGAAATCAAATTAGAAATTACTTCTATCACACTAAAACATCACGAACAATTATATTGCTAAAAACTTTATATTGAAAAACAGAACAAATGTTCGTATAATGATACTATAAAGATTGAGGTGATTGAATAATGAAAGATATATTTAATGAAATGGATTACCGTAATATACCACGAGACATGTTAGATAAAAATATTCCTACCGGTCGTGGTATGGTTAAATGGGCACCATTCGCAACTTTACCAGAACAGTTTGAAACAATTTATCAATATATGATAGATCAAAATAAAGTGAGCAGACCAGTGCTTTCAGACGACCAACTTTCGCAACTAAATATACATTTACATGAAGCACTACAACAATCACGCCCAGTCAATATCAAATATTACGAAGAAGGATATATTAACTTTATAGAACTCATTATACATCGGATTGATTCAATGAATTATGAGATTGAAGGTACTGCTCCTCATTCAAGAGAACGTCATAAAGTTTCATTTTTAGATATTATAGATATTTCTTTTATATAAAGAGTACAAGAGAATTTATTATGAATTTATTATGAATTTCTCATTTTACACTTATATAATCACCAACATACTTAGTGTTATCTAAAGCCTTTCTGAATGAAACCATTTAATTATTAATTTTAGAATTCAATAATTAATTTTGACTGATAATTGATAAAATCAACTAATAAAAATAAGCCTACACATCTCAATGATGTACAGGCTTATTCCTAAATTATTATAAATTAATTGTTGTTTTCGATATCAGAAACGATTTCTTTCGTTTTTCTTTCGATATCTTCAAAGTCTTTTTTAAAAATATAAGCAAAGGCAACTACACCGATGCCTACTACTACTGTAGTAATAGCTAATAAACTAAAGACAAATTTGAATAACCCTTTAATAAAGTTCCACATTAGTTTTCACCTCTATAATTAATATGCATAGCTACATTTCATAATGATAGCATACTTAACTTTGTCATTAAATATATACCCTTTTTACGGATAATTATTCTAAATATGAATATAAATTATGATAATATATCAACTAAAGATGCTTAAAATGAAACAATTAAATGATTTCTTTAATCATGGTACACACAGATCAACTTAGCAACCAAGATTTTAATTTATCAGTGATTACTTTGTAATTATCAATATTCAGAATGATCACTCCTATTGAGATAATGTCATTGTCTTAATTTAGATTGTATGATTTACACAAATCAAGTTCAATTAATACTAAGTTACTTTTATATTACATTGAAGTAAAAATATAAGGAGAGATTATAAAATGCAAAAAGTACGTTCTGATATAATGACTCATCGCGGTTCGCACTATGATTTAGGAGTAAAGACTGCTCTTTGGTTACAAACCACTCCTTTATTAAAAAATCGAAATAAAGAATGGCGAAAGAGAATTCCACGTTTTGATATTGATGTCAAAGAAACCTATGATATATTTCAAGTCTATTCACCACAGATTTGGGAAGAAATAATTGGCATGCAAGATGTATTGAATCTACCTACAAAACAAATGATTTTAAATTTTGGCCATTATCGATTTACTGATTTAAAGGACAGCGGCTGCACAGTATATAAAGGTTGTGATTTTTTAGTTCGAAATTATGATTATCATCCTGCAACATATGATGGTAGATACTTATTATTTCAACCTAATGACGGGGGATTATCTCAAATAGGACCGACTTCAAGAGTGACTGGTAGAATGGATGGTATGAACGAGTATGGTTTAGTTATGGCATATAATTTTATGCATCGTAAAAAGCCTGAAAATGGATTTGTATGTTACATGGTTGGTCGGCTTATACTTGAAAACTGCAAAAATGTAACTGAAGCAATCAAATTTTTAAAAGAAGTACCGCACCGTAGTTCATTCAGTTATATACTAATGGATAGACATTCGAATTATGCCATTGTCGAAGTTACACCTCGATCAATAGATGTAAGGTATGAACATATATGTACAAATCATTTTGAATTGCTTACCCATGAAAATAGAAATTATACAAGAGAATCTAAAGAACGCTTAAATCGTGTAATAAATAAAACAACTCCTTCTACAAATAAAGATATCGCATTCAAATTATTTAACGACCCGCAATACGAAATCTATAGCAAACTATTTAAGAGTTGGTCTGGTACAATTCATACTTCACTATATGAACCTAATTCATTAATAGCATGGATGGCATTAGGTCAAAACAGTCATCCAACCTCAATCAATTTCTCTAATTGGTTAAAAGGTAAGAAATTGAATATAAATTACTTTGAAGGCGAAATAGATACACCATTAACTTTTGCCACATACTAATTAAAAATTCGACCCTATCTTAATAAATCAAAGGGTCGAATAATTTATATTATTTATTCAATTATAATATCGCCATCTACAGTGTAAAATTCCAATATATTATCGCTGTTTCCTACTTTTCCTTTGTCGAAATATCGATTTTTAATTTCTTTATTTCCATGACCAGGATGAAGTTTAAGCAAGGTGTTTTTGGGTTTTTCGCCAAAATGGTAATTAATATTACCTTTTTGTGTAGAAGCTTTTATATCATTGCTAGATTTCATGTCCGTCATGGAAATATCACCTCTATTAACCAAGAAAACAGTATCACTTAATGTACTATTTTTAACATGAGTTAAGCCCTTATCAAGCTTCATACGACCTTCCCTGATTAAACAGTCTGTAATATAAAAATTTGCTTTAGAGGATTCGATATTTAGCTGATTGAGTTCAGACCGTTTAAGTTGTATAATTCTATCAGTTTCCAATGATACATGTTTCAAATTCACTTGATTTAAATCAATTTCTCCCAATAACGATTGAATATTAAGAGATTTAAGGTCTTTTTCTGGTACAACAATTGTTAGCTTCCTATTATTTGAGTGAAATGGATTAAAATTTAATCCATATCCTCTATCTACTGCACGTTTTTCTTTAATACTTAACCTTTTATTATTTTTTGTAACATTTATTTTATTATCTCCAGTAAAATAAACAGCTAATTTTTTCCCAGAAATTACATTAACATTGGTTGTTACTGTACTTATTGATAAATGTTCAATTTTACTATTTATAGTTTTGTTATAATGTCGATTATCGTATTTCTTTTTATCTATAGTAAACCACGTCATAGTACCACTAGCAAAGAAAATGATAAATATGATTAAACCACTAATAAAAAGCTTTTTCATTCTTTAACGCTTCCTTTAACAGTCTTTATATACCAAAGAAGATATTTCAAAATAAGTTTATGAATTATTTCACCAATTTTCAAAGTAATAACAATAAACATAATTCCTAAACCTGTAAAAGAAATTGAAAAAAACACATTACTTATAGCATTTTCGAAACCATGTAATACTGAATAAAATAATAAAACAAATGGTGCAAAGATAAAACAAATAGAAATAAGGAAACAGAGTAGAATAAGTAATGCAATGATAACAACCGGTATTAAAATAATAAATAACGACAAAATACCAAGACTTAACGATGCTAGTATTGCTCTTACGATGTTTGCTAAGGTTGGTTTGTAACTAGCATAATGAATAGCACTTCTAGCTTTTACTTCTTTGGAAATATGATAAGGATCATTTAACTTTTTTATAATTTGTGATTCACTAATCCCTTTCAATTCTTCTTCATAGAATAAGTTTTCATACTTGTGCATAATACTATCTTTTTCTTCTCTAGGTAAATCATCTAAAGCTAATTCTAATTCATTTAAGAAGGTTATTTTATCCATATTTACGCACGCTCTCAATCTGAACTAAAAAATATCTAATACTTTTTGATTATTATTTACTAAAGAACTCAATTCTTTTAACAATGTTATCTTTATATAAAATGTTTAATTTCAGTTTATTAAAACGGTCTACATATGTCATTGAGTGATAATTTTTACCTACTTTATTAATCTTGTAGTTTTCTCCCAATTTATTGATGACTTTATCAATTGGGTCACCCATTTTAACACCAAAATTTGTTTCAACTTTATCATCTTTGACTAAAACCATGCCTTTAACCTTATGCGTTTTATTTTTTACTTTTACTGTAAAATCTTTATGATTTTTATCATTGTAAAATGTATATCTATCTAATTTAATTTTCTTATTAACCACAAATCCTTTTTGATTAAAACCATGATTTAAACTAATTTGATTCACACTGTAACCAGATAAATCAACAGATTTTATACTTTTGTAATAAGTCAAACCTATCAATAAAGAAATAGCTCCAGTTAAAAAAATAGCGAATATTAACCATCTACTTTGAATTCGCACCTGAGTCACCACTTTCACTCTTGTTCTAATTAATATAGCATATGCACAATGTAGTTTCATCTAACAAGATAGTCACATTATTTAATATACATATATTAAGTTATTTTAATTTCTTTAAACTCAAAAAATTGATATAACATTTTAAATTATTCAAGGGAGGGTTTTTATATAAGAAATTTAGAAACTTATTTTAATAAAAGTCAAACACTCAATGAATTCATTAAGGAAATACAAGTAAATAAAGACAATTTATTATCCATTTATAATTTCTTCCACCTACCACTTAATGATGCACGTTTAAACCAATTAAGAGAATCGAATTATTTTAAGGTGCTTATAATTAAAGAGTATTGGTGTGGCGATGCCATGATTAACATTCTAATATTAAAGTATATTATTGAATTTCTGAACATCGAAGCAAGAGTTTTTCATAGAGATGATGATACACATCTGATTGATCAATATTTAACAAATAGTTAATCAAGTGCTATCCCTATCTTTGTCTTCATGAACGATTTATTCAAACGATTAACAGTTTGGGGACCAAAAGCAAAAGAAGTACAAATTTTGTCAATAAAATTGGAAGTAATAAGTTGCCAGATAAAACCCATCCTAATTTTTGAGGATTGACTTAAAGAAAGACATATCATTATTAGTCAAAAGTATAAAATTAATTCAATATTTTGGAATCAGTTTTAACTCAATAATAAATCTACTTGTATATAAATAAAACGAGTGGGACAGAACTCGTCATGAATTCTATGTCCCACCCTATAAAATACACCTCATAAATTTTAATTAATGACTAAACAATTTTTATATGTCTGAGTTACTTAACTAACTTCTCCACGTTTTATTATTTAAATATCTCTCTTTGAGGCATATAACATATTTGCAATAAATAAGACCACTATTGATGCAATAGAGATAAACCATTGCCAATGAGAGAATTTAATCTCACCAGTCATTTTTTCAGTTAAATACGTAAATGGTATATATTTAAATGAATCTTGAATATCATCGCCAATATTCGGAATCATTGGAATAAATGGCTGAATAAAGGGAACGATGAGTATTAAGAAAATACCTAGAGTAAATATGACAGCAGGTTTTTCTACTATTAAAGTGATTAATAATAAGAATAATCCAAAGAATAAAAAGAAAATAAGGTAAAACCAAATATTATTTAAAAATCTATCTCCATCTATTTTTTCACTTTTAGTTGTAGATTGTATAATAATTATTACCAAGTAGTGAATAATTGTAAATAAGAATGAAATTAATACAATAGATACTGTTTTAGTAATGATATAGCCCATTCTGCTAGTTATTCTGCTCATAAACAATTGTATAGTACCTTGTGAGTAATCTCTTGTTATTGTTTTTATAATGAATAAAAGTCCAGCAAACAAGAAAAGCCAATTAGCTAAATTAAAAACCATATCTATATTAACTTTATGTGCAGAACTATAATTTGCCATCATGCTAGCTTGGAATACCGTCATTCCAATTACAAGTATAAATGCTAAATAAGTATACGGACTTTTAAGTATACTAATTAAATCATATTTGACTAATTGTAAGCTCTTCATTATTTATCACCTCTTTGATTAATATTAAAGTAAGTATCACGTAGTGAACTTTTACGTGTTTCAATATATTTTGGATAAATATCTAGTTGGGATAACGATTTAAGTAACTCTCTATAATCATTTTGAGCTTTAATGATAATTTCTCCAGATTCTTTTTGAGACTGCTGTACTTTAAAGTTTTCAGAAAGATAATCTAAAGCTTTATTAAAGTCATCTTTTTGTAAAGTAAGAATGGTACTATCCTCTGGTCCCCCATCTTTCATATCTACATCTTGAACGAACTTACCATCTCTAAGAAATACTGCTCTATCACAAATCAATTCAATGTCTTCTAATTTATGACTTGAGATTAATATTTTCATTTCTAATTGTTGAACAAGTGATTGAATTGTCTTTAGTACATCTATCGAACCATCTGGATCCATACCATTTGTAGGTTCATCTAAAATTAAGTATTTAGGTTTGTTCATTAATGAAACTGCAATTGATAATTTTTGTTTCATTCCCATTGAATATTTGTTAACTTTTTTCTTGATATATGGTTTCATTCCAAAAGCTTCAATAATATGATTTGCATATTCCTTATCGAAACCATCGCCTAATACTTGTGCAAATAATTTTAAGTTAAATAAACCTGTCTTATTTCCATATAACTTAGGATGCTCAATTAAATAGCCAACATTCTCACTTTTAGGCATGTCGACCTTTCCTTGATAGTTAATAATGTTATTATTCATGACCTTCATCAAAGTTGTTTTACCAACTCCATTTTTACCGATAAGACCAACGATTTGACTCTCGCCAAAATCAAAATCTATATCGTCTAAAACAGTATTTTGACCATATTTTTTTGTGATATGTTGTAATTTCATCATAGACCTCCTTAAAAATGTTAATTCTTTATTTTTTTAATTTGAATCAAATAATTAATGACTAAGAAAATGCTACTTATAACTAATAGACCATAATTTAAGAAATATGAGTATATCATTGGGATATGGCTATCATTGTGTGTAAGATAATTGATTAAGATGAAAACGACCGATAAAGTAAATGGCAGAACCACCATAATCCCTACAATATAAGCTAAATATGGGATATCTCGATCTTTACGTTCAGTACTCTTACTAAACGCTATAGGTATAGAAAAGAAATTTCCTACAATGAATGAAAAAGTCGTCGAAAAATAAATCGAATCTGTTTTTATTGTGCTTGTATTGTATCCATATAAACTAATGATAAGCGCACCTATAAAAGTTAATAAAATACACGTCATGTAATTAGCGTTAAGCAAATCTTTCTTTGAAACAGGCAAACTATAAAAGAAATAATATGAAGATGAACCACCTAATCTACGGTTAACTCTAAATAAATGACCTATATCTATCAAGCATATCATCGTCAGTATTAATCCGATTGGTCCTGAGATAATTGAATATAATGGTGTATCTTTATTTAACAAATGATAAATGGGGAAGAATAAAAGCAATAATGCGTAAAGAATTAATGTCCAACTACGTAATTTTATGTTTCTAATCATTAATTGCTTCATAGTTAAATCTCACTTTGTGTTTTGAATTTGTATTTCGTTCCTGTTTACTTTTTTCTAAATAAATCATCAATTGTTCTATAGATGCATCTTTTATTTCAACGCCACTACCAAATAGTTCATTAAATGTTTGATAATATTCTGTTAAACCAATATAACCTGTTTGCTTACTTTCTTTGTATATCAAGAGTTCATTCAACTCTTCATCTAAGTCTTCATTAGAACCACTAACGATTTTGTATTTTTGCGATAGTTTATCCCTAGACTCATTGAATATGATTTCACCCTCACTGAGAAAAACGATATAATCCGCAATTTTTTCCAAATCAGAAATAATATGTGTTGAAAAGAAAACTGTCTTATTTTCATCTATCAATTCTTGTTGAATAATTTCAAGTAATTCATTTCTTATTAACGGGTCTAATCCTGATGTTGGTTCATCTAGGATAAATAATTCTGCATGATGACTGAATGCAATTGCTAACGATAGTTTCATTTTCATACCAGTTGAGAAAGTTTTTATTTTATTTTTATATGGAAGCTGAAAAAAATTTAAATATTTTATAAATATTTCATGATCCCAACGATCATAAAAAGGGGCAATGATATTTTCTAATTTTTTTACTGTCCATTTTTGATTAAAATAAATCTCAGAATACACAAATCCAATTTTATTTTTTATTTCACGAGGATGGATTTTTATATCTTTCTCAAAAACGGTGATCGTACCACTTTCAGATTGAATTAAATCCATAATTAATCGTATTATTGTAGTTTTCCCCGCACCATTTCCACCTATAAAACCTGTAACATATCCTTTAGGAACATTGAAGGAGACATCTTGCAATTGAAATGCGTTAGATCGATAATTAACATCTTTAAGTTCTATCGCGTTCATTAGTCGTCCTCCTCATAAATCATAGTCAATATTTCTATTAATTCCTCTAAAGGCATTCCAATTGTTTTGGCTTCTTTTGACATAGAGTGAGCTAAATTTTCAATAACAAAAAATTGCTTTTCTTTTAAAATAGAATTATCTTGTTCCTTTACAAAGGTTCCTTTACCTCTAATAGTTGTTACAAATCCATCTTTTTCCAAATCTTCATATGCTCGTTTTGTCGTTATTAAACTCACTTTTAAATCTTTAGCTAACTCACGCATTGATGGAAGATGTTCACCAGGGGAAACATAACCTTTCAAAACATTTTCTTTAATTTGTTGTTTAATCTGTTCATATATAGGACTTTCACTATTGTTCTTCAAAATTATTTTCATTGATGTCCCCCTTTTCTTCTGTATATACATAATATATACAATATATACACTTTTGTAAAGTGATTTCGAAAAATTAGTAGAAATCTCTATTTCATCAGGAATATACTGTATATATCATCTATATACAAAAAGGATGAAACTGAATTCATTTGAATTCTACATTTCATCCTAAAATTAAATATTTTACCAAATTTTGCCAAATATTTACTAATGATTCTTTTAAAATTACAGTTAAAATAGCAAAATATACTTCACCTGTTTGATTTTATGTACTTAAAACTTAAAGTAATATTTGAAGTTTTATCACATGAATGTATCTATTTTTTTTTACGCTCGTTATGTCTATTGATAAAAGCACAAATCATGAACATAATTGCTGCTAGCAATAATTTTACCCCTTGCGAATCATGATCTGTCGCTTGTAAATAATACCCTACTATAAATAGTACAATAGCTAACCCAACAAATATTTTAGTCAAGTGTTTCATTTATTTCACCTCAGTAATATAAAAGTATATCAAATTAAAACAAAACTATGAACCACACTCAATAGCATCACTTTATATAATATTGTTTGCGGTCTATTTAGTACAGTGTTACAATTTAATTGTATCCACGTATTATACTACACAACCCCAAGTCTGGTACCAGCAGACTTGGGGTTTTTTTGTCATCTATTTGCCTTTCCATTTTATTTCCAACCAAATACGAAAGACAATGAGTATGCCACCGGTAATTAATGTTATGATTCCATCTTGCCACCACGTCATTATACTACACCTCCCAAAAAGATGAGTGTCATATAATATGATGACCTATCAATAGTTTAACATAAAAATAGAACATATGTTCTATTTTGGTAGATAATTTTTAATTTATAACTTTAGTACAACACTTTATCTTTAAAGCAATACAAGATAATATATATATAAACACTTTATTGAAAAGAGGTTAAGACAATGATGAATCCATTAGCCCAAAAATTGAATGATGAAATAAAGCAATCAAGTCCAGAAGTATTAGATATGATGTCACAATTAGGTAAAGAGATGTTTTATCCAAAAGGAATTTTATCACAATCCGCCGAAGCAAAACGTACTACATATAATGCTACTATTGGTATGGCAACCAAAAAAGAAGGTAAAATGTATGCAAATTCACTTAACCAAATGTTTAATGACCTTACACCGGATGAAATTTTCCCATATGCACCTCCTCAAGGTGTAGAGGAATTACGTGATTTATGGCAGAAAAAAATGCTTAAAGAAAATCCCGACTTAAAGTCAAAATCTATCTCTCGTCCCATCGTTACAAACGCGCTCACGCACGGTCTTTCTCTAGTAGCTGATTTATTTGTAGATACAGAAGATACCATCTTATTACCGACACACAACTGGGGCAATTATAAACTTGTATTTAGTACACGTCACGGTGCTCATATCGATACGTATTCTATTTTTGATGACTCAGGACACTTCACTACATCTGAGCTTGTAAAAACATTAAAAGAATATAAAAAAGACAAAGTGATTATGATTTTAAATTATCCTAATAACCCAACTGGTTACACACCAAATAAAGAAGAAGTTAATACTATTGTAGATGCAATTGAAGAATTAGCTAATAAGGGTACTAAAGTAGTAACTGTTGTCGATGATGCATACTATGGGTTATTTTATGAAGAAGTTTACCAACAGTCGATTTTCACGGCTTTAACACAGGTTAAATCTTCAAACCTTTTACCAGTGCGTTTGGATGGAGCTACTAAAGAATTCTTCTCTTGGGGATTCCGTGTTGGCTTTATGACGTTTGGAATTAATCATGAAACGTTAAAAAATGCACTAGAAGCTAAAGTAAAAGGATTGATTCGTAGCAATATTTCAAGTTCTCCACTACCTTCTCAGAGTGCTATCAAACATGTACTTAAACATCATGAGCAATTTGATAAAGAAATCGATCAAAATATCAATATTTTAAAAGAACGCTACGAAGTAACTAAACAAGTGGTATATGATAATAAATATGCTAAATATTGGCAAGCCTATGACTTTAATTCAGGATACTTTATGTCATTGAAATTAAATCAAGTCGATCCAGAAGAATTACGTAAACATTTAATTAATAACTATTCAATTGGTATTATTGCTTTAAATAGTACAGATATTCGTATTGCCTTTAGTTGTGTAGAAAAAGAAGATATTCCTTATGTCTTTGAGTCTATTGCTAATGCAATTGATGATATTAAATAAGTTTGAGCTGTGAATTTAGTGTAAATTCACAGCTTTTTTCACCACTACTAGATTTGTCTAAAAATTTTATTATGACATTATAACTACCGAAACGTTAAACAACATATTATCTTCGATTATTAACATTAAAGAGCCTACCCATATTAGTGAGTAGACTCATTAATGATTTACTGCTTCTCTTTTCTTTTTCGTGAATAAGATAAAAAGCCAAAACCTAGTAAAAGTACACTTAATATGTTCGATTTTGATGCCTTATCACTATATCCAGTATCAGGAAGTTGAGTTTTCGATATTTGTTTATTTAAACAATTTTTCACACCACTACATTCATCAAATTGAATACGCTTTTTATTTAATGATACCGACACGGGCACATTAAACATAGGTTCTAATTCTATTTTTTTAACTACTGGCACCCTTAAAGAAACTGATATACTTGCATCGCTGTTTCCTTTTTTAGCAAAGACAATAATCTTACTATTAGTTAATAAGAATTGTGGCTGTAATACTATTTTTCCTGTATTTGGATCGATAGATATATAACTAACACTTGAATCAAACTTCCATCTATTATTAATTTTGAGCGCTTTAACCTTCAATGATTGATTATTTTTATCCACATACGATAATTCCATTTCAGTGGCATTACTATTAGGTGCAATCAATACCGTATTTTTTCTATTATCATAGGTTAAGGATGGTGAATGTGGTGCTATTTCCTTTTTAGGCATTTTAACTTTAACCCATTCACTAGCATCACTATTTCTCACATACTGTGCTGCTAGTATATCACTTTCTGGATATACTGCTTGATGGTTGATTACTACTTGTCCAAATTCTGGATTTATAGTCACACCACTGATTTGCTCGTTTGCTTTCCATATATTTTTAAATTTTTTAACTATAAGTACTTTTGAATCTCCTTTTTTATCTCGGTATTTAAAATCCAGTTTTGTTGCATTCGATTGAGGTAAGATAGAAACTGTCGCTTTTTTATAGTTAGTCTCTAATAAAGGTGCAAGTGGTGTAACCTCTTTAATAGGCATTAATACTTTAACCTCTTCACTCTTATCACTATTACCATTGATAGCTGTAGCAATTATTTCACTATTCTCTTGTACGATTTGATAATTAATGATAACTGTACCGGTTTTTTCATCGATTTTTACATACTTAATTTTTTCGTCTAATTGCCATTGATCATTGTTTTTAATTGCAGTAACCATAGACTTAATGCCTTTTTCATCTATGTAATGTATATTAATAGCTGTAGTATTTTTGTAAGGAATAATAGCTAAACTTGCATTCATTTCATCTACTTTTATAATAGGGGGTTTTGGTGTAGCTGTTTTTCTTGGCATGATAACGCGACTCTCAGCACTTGCATCACTGTTTCCTTTTGTCTCGGTTGCGATAATTTCACTTTCTGGTTGAACTGCTT
>NZ_KV811774.1:0-1171 GCF_001813195.1 Staphylococcus sp. HMSC065D05 | reverse complement strand
ATTTCACTTTCTGGTTGAACTGCTTGATAGCCCATCGTTACTTTTCCACTATTTTCATCTACATTTACATAATCTATTTGCTTGTTTAATGTCCATTGTTGATTTGTTTTACTTGCAACGAGTGTTGCTTTTTGTCCGTCTGGAGTTCTATACTTAACAGCTATTTGGGTTGCCTCACCGTTAGGTGCGATCGTCACATTCACACGTTCTTCATTCGCTTCAACAATTGGTGAAAGTGGTGTTGCTTCTTTTCTCGGCATGATAACCATACTTACATTGCTTGAGTCGCTATTTCCTTTGCTTTCTCTTGCAATCACTTCACTTTCAGGGTACACCGCTTGATAATTGATCAATATTTTTCCTGTATTATTATCTAGAGTAATATGAGAGACGTTTTTATTTAATGTCCATTGATTTTGATTTAATGTAGCAATTAAATTTTGTTGTTGACCCTTAGCGTCTATATATTGTAACGATAACCGAGTAACTTTAACTTGAGGTATTATCTCAACACTTGCATTAGATTCGTTGACTATAGATATAGGGGGAGCTGGCGTCTTTTCTTTAACTGGCATAGTAACACGATTCTCAGCACTTGCATCACTGTTTCCGTTTGTCTCTGTTGCGATAATTTCACTTTCTGGTTGAACTGCTTGATAGTCAATCGTTACCTTCCCACTATTTTCATCTACATTTACATGATCTATTTGCTTGTTTAATGTCCATGATGATTCGTTTTTACTTGCAACAAGTGTTGCTTCTTGTCCGTCTGGAGTTCTATACTTAACAGTTATTTGGGTTGCTTCACCATTAGGTGCGATTACTACATTCACGTGTTCTTCATTTGCTTCAACAATTGGTGAAAGTGGTGTTGCTTCTTTTCTCGGCATAGTGATACGGCTCTCAGCACTTACATCACTATTTCCTTTTGTCTCTGTTGCGATGACTTCACTCTCTGGTTGAACTGCTTGATAGTCAATCGTTACCTTCCCACTATTTTCATCTATATTTACATGATCTATTTGCTTGTTTAATGTCCATGATGATTCGTTTTTACTTGCAACAAGTGTTGCTTCTTGTCCGTCTAGAGTTCTATACTTAATAGCTATTTGGGTTGCTTCACCATTAGGTGCGATGGTTACATTTACACGTTCTTCATTCGCTTCAACAA
>NZ_KV811773.1:119096-128417 GCF_001813195.1 Staphylococcus sp. HMSC065D05 | reverse complement strand
TATATAATTCCCACTAATTGGGGTCAGTCCATATTGAAATAATATAGAAATTGTCTTTTTTTATTATTTTTTTGATTATTTTTAGCTCGTTGAGCTGTTACTTTTCTTATATTAAGTGCCATTAGCACAAATCCTAGTTCTCTTTTGACTTTAGTTACGTTTCGAACCGACATACAAATAAAACTCAAAATAACTTTCGTAAATCCATCAACAAGTTTCGCATCAAATTTCTTTAACTGCAAACGTTTCTTCTAATAAGAAATCTCATCCCAATTTGAATTTTAAGATAGCTTAAATTGTAATTTTACATTTCAACTTATTAAATTATCTATTATCAACAATGTTGTCATATATATTTTTAATTTTAACGTTTTAATACGATTCAGTAGTCATAGCACACATTTATATGACAACACTTATAGCAATTATTTCATGAATAAATAAACTTAATTATAAACCGTATCAGTTTACATTAGAAATCTTTTTAAAACATAATGTTTTTCACTAGACTAAGAAGTAGATATCCTAATTTCTACTTTATTGAAACACTAATCAGAAACGTAGTTGAAATCTACTAATTATCACTCTTTTTTTATTCTAATCTCTTTAGCTAGAATAAGAAAACGTTGCAAAACAAAATGGTTCAACTGAGTTTCTACTTATTGATATAACAAATGAATTTTTATATTTTCACTCAATATCAGACTCTAAATTATCGCTACTAGCTCCAAATATTTAAATTTCTCTTTTTTGCCTCTTCTTGAGCGTTTACGAAGGTATCCCTATATTTTCCGTTTGGAGAAAAATACTTTTCTCTGGCTAGACCTTTTTTCACCAATGATTCGTTAAACATATCTCCATTTTTTAACCATACGTACGCCAAAGTACGACCATACCTATCAGTTTTTTCTTTATCATATTCTAAATAAACATTTTGATGCGTGAGATACTTCTTCGTATAATTAGATGCTTGTTTACCATAGGGTTGAACTGGCGTATTAGGCTTAACAGTCTCTGGCGTATCTACACCAATTAATCTGACTTTAATTTCCTCTCCATTTTTTTGAGCAACAAATGTATCACCATCTACAACTCGTTTCACATATACTTTGTCTTTACCATTTAAATTAGATTTTTCTGATTGATGTTGAGATTCTGAACCACTAAACGGTCCAGAATGGTTTACAAACTGAAAAATAATAACAAGTATTCCTATCATCGCTACTACAAAAAGCGATGACATTTTCTTAGATTTCAATAATGTCACCTTATTTCACTTAATATCCCGATTAATACTAAAGAAAATTTGATCCAACGTCAAATGATTTCATACTATTACAAGTAATCAAATTTATATAATTACAATCTCGCTTTCCAAATTATAAGAGCATGATATAATACATGATGTTAGGAGTGAAAGAAATGGATACGTCTAATGAAAATAAAATAACAATCATTGCCGTCATAGTAGCAATAATTGTTGGTGTCGTACTACAAATTGTCTTTAAACTACCCTTAATCGTGAGTTTAGTGGGGTCAGTATTTTTAGGTATGTTCGTTGGTTTTATCGTCTACCTAATTCAATCATTTCGTCGTAAAAAAAAGAATTAAAATAGGATAATATTTAGTATATATAGTTTAAAATTAAACATCATGCACTCAGTAACTTTGTCTCACTACAAAGTTTTATTTATCAAAACTTTATAGTAATGATAATTGTTAGATTGATTTAATTTTATAGAGTCTGCCTCAATTATGAATGGTGGACTCTTATTAATTAAATCCAACCCTTTTCATTTGCTTTTTTCCATGCCTCGAAACGATGATCTGAATTCATTTTGTCTATAATAGTACTAGTATAGTTACGCACGGTCCCGTTTGATAAATACAATTTGTTAGCAATCTCTTTGCTACTTAATCCATTGCCTATTTCTCTTAAAACAACTTGTTCTTTATGAGTTAATGGATTCGATTCAGTAAACAATGACGTCATGAGCGAAGGGCTATATTCCTTCTCACCCTTTGTCACTTTATAAATAGTTTTAATTAAATCATCAATTGAACGCTCTTTTAGTACATAAGCATCAACATCATTTGCTACGGCTTTTTCAAAATAACCTGGACGTTTAAATGTAGTCACTATGATTATTCTTGTATTGAGTTGTTTTTTTCTTACATAAGATAAGATTTCCAAGCCTGTTATACCCGGAATTTCAATATCTAAAATGGCTACATTGGGTTCATTATTTTCAATAAACTCGAGTGCTTCTACACCATTTTCAAAATCTTTTAGTACATTCATTTCTTCATGCATTTCTATCAGTTGTACCATAGCTTTTCTTAACATCAATTGATCCTCAGTTATGACAAGCGATATCATAATAAATCACCTCTAGGTATTTCAACAATAATAAGTGTTCCATTATTTGATTGTACAATTAATTTACCATTTAAATAATCTACACGTTTTTTAATACTTTTCAAATTTGAAGCATTCTCATTTTCTATTCCCACACCATTATCTTTAATTTTTAAAATGATTTGATGCTCATGTACCTCCAATTCACCTTTTACTTCAGTCGCATGTGCATGTTTAATAACATTATTAATTGCTTCTCTAAAAATCATAGATAATATTGATTGTTTCGCTGGGTTTAATGATTTAGCCGCACTTTTATTGTTAAATTTAAAATCTAGATTAGCATTTTGCAATAAGTTTTCCAATGATGAAATTTCATCTTCAAAAGATTGTATCTTCAAATCATCAATAATGAGTCTAACTTTATTTAAGGTTTCTGTTGAAAGTTGATTTATTGCCTGCATTTCATTTTTTGCTTTTTCTGGATAAGTATCTATGAGTTTAACAGCTAATTCAGACTTCAAAGTAAGACTAGCAAATACATGTCCTAATGTATCATGAAGATCTTGACTTATTCTATTACGCTCTTGTTGAGCTATTAATACATTAATATACTTATTCTTTTCATCAAGTTTAGCTTTCATAATTCGTTCGTCTCTATTTTTAAAATTACCTACAGCAACAATTAATATAACCAAATAAAATGCACTTAATGGAACCAAAAATGTTGGATTAAATATATAAGTTAGTATTAAGCAACTTATCATAGCTATTAAAAAGGTTATAAATTCTTTTGATACAACACGAACATTAAAAATAAAAGGTAAGGCGAATGCACTATAGAAGAAAAACAAACTATTCATAGGATTGACACTATAGACAAAATAAAAGATTCCTAAATAATGAATAACCAGTAATGAATATAAAATACTATCACTAAGGTGTTTATAAAATAAAATCATCGTCACATAGCTGATTATAAAAATAGTACAAACAATTAAATAAGTGAATAAGTTACCACGTTTGTCAACAAATATAGCTAAAATCGGAAATATTAAATATATTAAAGTACTTAATTCCCCTATTCTCGCTCCCCAACTTCTTGATTCCATTAGGATACATCTCCTTTCTTATTCATGAATAAAGCAATACTCAAAAAGATTATACTATAGACTATGAGATAGCCAATCGCTTCTATATTCACCACTTTATCTTGCGCTAAATCTATAGCAAGTAGCTTTAAATTATATGTTGGCATGTTTTTAGAAATCGACTGAAGCCAATCAGGAAACGTGTATACTGGAAACCATAGACCTCCTAATATAGCTAGTGTAATATTTAGTAAATTGGCAAAACTACTTGCTTTTTGAATATCTTTGAGTTGAGCGATAATCAATCCTAAAGTCAAAAATAAACTAACCCCAATCCATAAAGTTAATGCAGAGAATATCCATTGAAAAACAGTCATGTGAACATCTTTGTAAAAATGAGCAACTGAAAAAATAATAATAATTGCTATTAAAAACTGACACATTGTCTTACTAATTTTAACTAAATAATATTGAAATGATGATAATGGGGTCACCATTAACCGTTTATACCAACCTTGATTTCGCTCTTCAATCAAATCTAATGGAAATGACAATAGACAAAAGTTCATTAAACTAAATACTGTCATACTATACATATACTCTTTATAAAACTTAGGTTTTGCTTCTTCTGGCATGTCCAATATAGAAGTAAATAATAAATAAAACACGACAGGTAGTAATATGGAAATAACTAAATACAATTTCTTTCTAAATATAATCTTTAATTCTATTTTAAAATATGTTGATATCACTGGTAATTCCCTCCTTTAGACATATCATTAGAAAACATAACTTCTAATAAAGACTTTTTAAGAATTTCAATCTTATTGAAATTGACATGATATTGTTTCAATAATTGTAAAACATCACTCACATCAGTAGTTTTTATCTCATATCTATTTTTTATTAATTTAATTTCGTATTTATGTTTCAGTTGATTGATAAGTTCTTGATGTTTGCATGGAATTCGAATTACAGAATAACTTTGATTCCTTTTTATATTTTCTGGTGCATCATCTAATTGAATTTTCCCTTTATCTAACATCATTACTTGATCAGCCATTCTTTCAACTTCTTCAATGTAATGAGAAGTATATAGTATCGTAGTATTATTCATTTTTAATTTTTCTATAACATTCCAAAAATGTTGACGCATTTCTACATCCATACCTGACGTAGGCTCATCTAAAATTAACAGTTCAGGTTTACCCACCAATGCTAAAGCAAAATCTAAAATCCTCTGCTGTCCGCCTGATAAATTACATGCAAACTGATCCATTTGACGGTCACTAAATTGTGTGATTTCTTTAAACTGATGAAAAGAAATAAACGTTTGATAAAAGGATTGATATAAATGTAATAATTCGCAAACCTTTATGTATTTAGGAAACTCTGTTTTTTGAAAAAGAATACCCATCTTATGTTTATTTAACAAATTTGATTTATCAGCGATTTGACCACTATCATAGTGATTATTTCCAACGATAATATCAATTAACGTTGACTTACCTGCTCCATTTTTACCTATTAATGCCGTACAACAATTATTTTTTATATTAATACTTATATCTTCTAAAACTTTATGTTTCTTGAAAGATTTAGAAATATGTCGTAGTTCAATCACTATCGTCACACCCCTTGATTAATGTTACTTATAATTTAGCAAGTTTAAGTGAGTGATATTAGTACCGAATGTCATTAATTAACAATGACATTTGTCATATCGTGCATAAAAGTTTACATAATATATTTACTGTTTTTTAAAAAATACCCTCGTTCATTTAAACGAGGGTATTTTGAAATTTTATAAAATTGGAGATATTAATTTTGCTAGTCCTTCTTTAAATTTAATTGATAATGGGCGCTTGTTGTATTCTTCTTTTGTAAGTAATTTAGATTGCTCAATATCTTTTTCAAATGCTTGACGTAACTGTTTAGCAATATCTTCATCATATATAAATGCGTTCACTTCGAAATTCAGCTCAAAACTTCTAAAGTCCATGTTTGCACTACCAATTGAAGAAATTTCATCATCAATCATTAATATTTTAGAGTGAATAAATCCATTTTGATAAGTGTAAATATTAACTCCGCTATCTAATAAATCAGCTGCATTTGAAAATGTAGCCCAATAAACGAATGGATGGTCAGGTTTACACGGAATCATAAGGTTTACTTCAACACCACTATTAGCAGCCATTTTTAATGCATTAATGTATGATTGGTCTGGAATAAAGTAAGGGCTTTGTAGATAAATAGACTTTTTAGCACTCATTATCATTTTTGTATAACCATATTCTATTTGATGTAAATCAAATGCAGGTCCACTAGAAGCGATTTGAATAGCTGTGTTCCCTTTGTCCCCATTTTTTTTAGGGAAGTACTTTTGATCAAATTTAAATTGTGGACGATGCGACTGTGAATTCCAGTCTAAAATAAATCTTAATTGTAGTGCATCGATGCCTTCACCTTGAACACGTGTATGTGTGTCTCTCCAGTAACCTAACTTACCTAATCCTAAATAATCATCGCCAACATTGAAACCGCCAATGTAACCAATTTGTCCATCTATAATGATAATCTTTCTATGATTTCGATTATTCATTCTAAAATTGATTAAAGGTACTTTCGAAGGGAAAAATGCTTCAACTTCTCCACCTAATGCTCTGAAATGTTTAAATTTTGATAATCTAACCTTCTTAGAACCAACATCGTCATACAACAGTTTAACTTCTAAACCTTCTCTAAGTTTTGTTTCAAGTGCATCTAAGATTCTTTTACCTAATCCATCAAGTTCAAAGGTATAGTACTCTAGATGTATATAGTCTTGAGCATTGTAAATATCCTCAAGTACTTTTTCATAAAGCTTATGACCATCTGTAAATAAATAAATTTTATTATTTTCTGTTAAAAAGGCATCTTGTTTCATTAACAACATACGAATTAAATCACGGTGTTTTATGACTTGATCATTGATATAACCATAATTGTGTTTATCAAAACTGTCGATTTGGTCTTGAACTAAATCTTCAAATGCATGTAATTCATCACCGTTATTTTTTTCCATCTTTTTCTTGGAAACCGTTCGTCCTAAAAATAAATACAAAATAAATCCAATGACAGGAAGAACGAATAATACGAATAACCACGCCCATGTTGAACTGGCAGTACGTCGATCACGTTCAAGGAAAATGATGACAAATGCCAGTACTATATTAGTTATAAACCCAAGTACTAACAATATAGTTAAAATGGTGCCCAAAAATCCAAAATTCATTACTAAATACTCCTATTCAGTCTTTCACCAAGAAAATTTAGTTGCCGATTTACCGAACTATACTTCAGTTACCAATGTTAAAATAGCATTAAAGTCCTCGTCATTATGCGGAAATGCACGTTCTTCGATTTGTTTAATGGTAATGTTTAATAATTTATAACCATTACCCTCTTGAGACTTCAAAAACGAATTAACACTTTTCTCTAAGCTCTCCAGTGTTTCCTCAGTTAAAGTTTTAAATTTTATTTGTTGCATAAATCCCATACCCCTTTCATTATATTGATTAAATCATAGAACTTTTCATACAAAATATCAATTAATTTAGAGAAATTATCTTTTATAAATCAGACGTTCATTATCTTGAACAGAATATATTTTAATTTAAATGGTATTGATGTATAATAAATTACATTCGATTGAATATTCAGAATTTTCATTAGTTTAGATTCACATCAATGTCTTTATTGATCCTCTTTTAATTGATTGAAATCTTTTCTAATTGAGAGCTAATCAACACTTTTCATCGAATAAATTAATAAATATCGATTTAACATTGGAGGGAACGCTTGTGATTTCATTTGAAAATGATTACTTAGAAGGTGCACATGAAAAAGTTTTAAATCGATTAGTAGAGACAAATCGAATACAAGCTGCTGGATATGGCTTCGATGACTTTTCGGCACAAGCTGCAGATAAAATTAGACAACGTATTGACTGTCCAGATGCTACCATTCGATTTTTAGTAGGTGGTACGCAAACCAATCAAGTAGTTATTAACTCAATGCTTGATAGTTATGAAGGAGTTATATCCGCTGATACAGGACATGTGGCAGTCCATGAAGGTGGTGCTATAGAATTCAGTGGACATAAAGTTCTAACCATACCCTCCCAAGAAGGTAAAATTACTGCTCAAGATGTTGAGAATTATATAGAAACTTTTGAAAGTGATTTTAAAAAAGAACACATGGTGTATCCAGGGATGGTCTATATTTCACATCCAACCGAATACGGAACTTTATACACTAAAGAGGAATTACAATCTTTATCTAGAGTTTGCCGTAGACATCAGATTCCACTATTTATGGATGGTGCACGTTTAGGTTATGGCCTTATGAGCAATCACACTAATGTAACTATCGAAGATGTTGCAAAATACTGTGATGTGTTTTACATAGGCGGTACTAAGATTGGAGCACTTTGTGGTGAAGCAATCGTATTCACTAAACAAAATGAACCTAAAAACTTCACTACAATTATAAAACATCATGGTGCTTTATTAGCAAAAGGCCGTCTAACTGGTGTTCAATTTCTAGAATTATTCACTGATGATTTATATTTTGATATAAGTCGACATGCTATTGAAATGGCTGAAAAGGTAAAAAAAGGATTTATAGATAAAGGGTATCAAGTCTATTTTGATTCACCAACCAATCAACAATTTTTTATTTTAAGCAACGATAAAATTGAAGAACTAAAACAAAAGGTAAAATTCGCAGTTTGGGAGAAATATGATAATCAACATCGTGTAGTCCGCTTCGCAACAAGTTGGGCCACTACTGAAGAAAATGTTAATCAACTACTTGAACTAATATAAAATGAAGTTATAAAAAACAGTATCACTACAGGCATCTAAGAATATAGTCAGGAGGACTATGCTATGCAACAAGAACGACAATCGTGGTACCAAAAAACTTGGTTTATTATTCTTACATTGCTATTTATTTTTCCATTAGGTCTCTTTCTAATGTGGAGGTACGCGTATTGGAAAATTTGGTTGAAATTGGTTGTTTCATCAGTCTATACTATTGGTTTAGTTTTAACAGTTTTATTTCAAGTTAGTCTATTAAATGAAAACAAACCAAATCAAACAGAACATGCATCAACTATGAAAGAAAAGTCTGATATAAATAATGTAAAAACAACTAGAAATAAAAATATTGAAAAATCAATACACAAAGACAAACAAAACTCTGTGAACTTAAAGCAAAACACAAAAGATCAAAACAATAACGCAAATGATGAAGTAGCTTCTCCAACTAGCGAACAAAATGCAGCTATAGCACAAGCAAAATCATATGCAAATTCATTACCTATCTCTAAGAAAAGTTTATACAAACAATTAACTTCGGAATACGGAGAGAAATATCCGGCAGACGTAGCACAGTATGCTGTTGACCATATCAGTGTAGATTATAAAAAGAATGCATTGAGATTAGCAAAAAGTTACGTAAAAAATATAAACATTTCTAATCAAGCGTTATATGATCAACTCGTTTCAGAAAATGGAGAAGGATTTACTCCTGAAGAAGCACAATATGCAATGAATCATTTAGATAGGTAATCATTAAGAAAGAGTTTTAACATTAAAGAGTCCGGGGCATAAAGTTTTAGTATAAGTAACAAAAGACAATTTCTATTAAAATAATATAGAAATTGTCTTTTTTATAATTTTTTGATTATTTTCAGCTCGTTGAGCTGTTACTTTTTTTATATTAAGTGCCATTAGCACAAATCCTAGTTCTCTTTTGACTTTATTTATCCCTCGAACGGACATTCGAGGGAAACCCAAAATAGCCTTCATAAATCCAAAAACA
>NZ_KV811773.1:116014-118996 GCF_001813195.1 Staphylococcus sp. HMSC065D05 | reverse complement strand
GAAAGCTTTTTATTAATTTGGGCTTTAAAATATTACAAATTATAATTCTTCATTATTTTTTATTTGCTTTTGAATTGAAGTTCAAACAATGGTGTTTCAGAGGACCCTCGGAACAATCATCACATTCATATAATTTAAAGTCTCGTTTAAAAACATATTTATCATAGCGATAGGCATATCTTTTAAATCCTAGTCTTTTATTGTTCGGACAAATGAATTCATCATTAATTTCGTCATATTTCCAATTTTGAGTATTAAAGATGTAATTGTTATATTTTTCATTTTATGTTTCTTCTTAAGTTTAAAGAATATTACATATTTTAGTTTCATACTTTTAATTGCTTCTCAATTTCCTGTTCTAATGCATCTTGTAAAAATCTATAATCTCTTTGATTTCTTTTGTAATCTTCAGAAATACCAACTTTCAATGTATTAGGATTTTTCTTTTCTACAACTTCTTTTTGTATGCTTTTTAATAAACTAATATGATTGGTGTTTACAGTAATGTCTATCTCTATAACTTTATAAAAAATCTCATTTGAAAAATAGATTTTGTTTACATTCATAAATGCAATAAACTCTCGACAAGCTTTTTTTAATCTATTTATATTTGTTTCAATATTATAATATATTCTATAAATTTCTTCTTTTTCATACTTTCTTCTTTCATTTTCTGGTAGTTTACTTAAAAGTTCCAAATTCAAATCACTATATGAATCTATGTCGTTGTATGTATCTATAAAAGCTTGATTTAATTTATTAACTTTAATATGTGCTTCTTGTAATATAGGTCTTATATATTCTAAATTGTATTTAGCTTTATGAATCTTTTTTCATTAAAATATCTAATACATTCTTTAATAGAATAAATTATAATCCCTAACGCAATTGTAAAGAAAGAATAATAAATAGATGGTGTTTTATCAAGTATATCTAATAATAAGCATTCTATATGTGTATATAATTCCATTTAATTACCTCATATTTTATATGGTTAAAATATTTTTGAATAGTAGACAAGTAAAAATTCTATAATGTAATTTAATAGTATTGTCCACCTAAACTAAATAAAAAAGAAGCTAAGGCAAAATGCCTTAACTCCTTACCCCTATTAGGTTTCCCCTGAAATTGTTTAGCGCTTAGTATTGCTTAATATACTGTTCTCTTTCTCATTCGGATACTTGAGTTCTATTTTAGCAAATTGGGTATAATAAGGTTTATTAAATTGTTAAATCGCTTTATATCAATGTTTTTACTTTTTATTAATGTATCGTAAATTAATTGTAGTTGCCCATTTAGTTGCCCAATATAATAAATTATTTACACTGGGCAACTAACAAGGCTCTATCCCTTATGTAGCAAAAGATAGAGCCTTGTTTTATTTTTCATCACTTTGTTCTAATTCTACTTGATAATTATATAGCTTTATAACCGTTCTAAATCTAGCGTCTTCAATTGATGTTTTACCATTCTTCAAATCTTGAACGGTTTGATAAGGTACACCGCTACCTTTTGATATTTTATAGCCCGTATCCTTATTTAATAGTCCTCTTATACTTTCAATAATATTACTGATTTCGTCCATTTTTACCCCCCTTTAATAAATTTATTAATGCTAATGTTGTTAATAATGCGATAATACCTTGACTTATATCATTACCTAAAAACAAGTTTAACCATATCAGTACAATTAAAATAATATAAATTGTTTTCATATCATTTATTAAGTGTTAGAGTATAATTAGACAAGCCCTTTCGGGCTTTGTCTCATTACTTATCGTCTTTTATTAATGTCTTGATTATGGCTAATGTGGACATTATATAAAAGGCGATTTCTGTTATAGTTTTAATATTTTCTAACACTTTTTTGTCCTCCTTTCAACTGGTATAGCTTATTTTATCACGATTAACCGTTATAAACAACCCTTTTTTTTACTTTTTTTATCTTTTTTAATCATAAAAATAAGGTAACTGTTACAACAGTTAACCTCAAATATATTTCGCAAATATAGAAATCTTTTTCTTATATTCTACCAAAAAATAGCCATAACCCGAATAAAGTTATGACTATATAACAAAATTTATATTGTTTTGTTACTCAGAATCCTTCGTTGTAGCTTTTAATATATTAGCAACTATACTTCCTAGTGATAATACTCCGATTATACCAGAGGCCCATGGTTGACCCATTACACCAAGAATCACAGAACCAGCTATACCACATATAGAAATTATTGTGCTACTTATTACACCTAAAATTGTTAATTTATCATTGCTTTTATAATAGTTTTCTTGTTCATTTTTAGTAATTGCAATGCGATTCTCTTGTTCTTTCTCAGCCATTTTTAAAATTCTATCTCCTGCTCCAGGTAATGCCCTTTCATACTCTTTAAACTCTTTTGAGTCGGGAAGCGGTCCTCTTTTAGTTATAGAGAGTTTACGCATAATAACTTTACGTTCTTCTGGATCAGCTTCTTCTACTAATCTTTTTAAAACTTCTTCCTCTTCTACTCCTTCTTTTTCTACTTTATCTATTTGATTATCTTCCATTATACATTAACTCTCTGTTTCTATAATTTTTTATCGATTTATTCAGGTCTTCACCAACTTTATACCAATCATTGCTTAGTTCTTCTGAATCTACTTTAGAATCTATCAAGTATCGATGATAACGAATTTTATCTTTCCCTATATTGGCATTCAAATCTCCAGAAATCAGAAATGCGTTTTTTAAGGTTTTTAATATTACCTGCATAATGATCTCCTCCTTTAAAATTATTATATACCACTTCTTATGCTTTTTGTAAAATAATTAAACATTTTAATCATAAAAAGGGTAGCCATTTCTGACTACCCTTTTAAATTATTTATATACTTCTTCTACTTCAATAGTGTGCTTATGCACCCAGCCATTGTTACTTGGTGAATATGTTCTACACCAAATATTTCCTTGTGGATCTTGAATTTCTTCAAAAATATAAA
>NZ_KV811773.1:0-115914 GCF_001813195.1 Staphylococcus sp. HMSC065D05 | reverse complement strand
TATCAAAACTACTACCTGCACGTTCACGTAATGAAGCATCATATTTAATTCTACCTCTATAATAAGGTTCTTCAGACCAAACTTTGACACGTGTACAGCCTACTGGTTTCTTTTCAATAATTTCGTCATGTTCTTCAGGTTGATTCACAATTGTTTCTGTATCAACATCTTCGCCATCAATATAACGTTGCACTAAATTATCAATCACATCGATTTCATCACGACCATAACCACATGCTTCAAGTGCATTACCTGGATCGCGTTTATCATCTTGAATATCTTGATGACCAGGAGCTTTATTAAAGTGGTCGATATTCCATGATTCGAATAATACTGCAAAGACACGTGCGAAATTATCTAAAGCTTTTAATGATTTTTCTCTATCATCAGGAAAATAACATAATTCTCCACCAAATGCAGCATCATTTGCATCATCTCCAAAGTAATAGTTATCTGTTGGTGTATCGTATAGAACGTGCCATGCTTTTTCATCTAAAGGCACACAGATAATACATTCTTTATCATCAACAAAGAAATGTGCTGAAGCAGTTGAATCCCAATCTTGCATGTAAGTATTTTTATAATAATCTACATTGTGTTGCGCCGTACTGTTTGGATTACCTGTATCATGGTACACTGCAAAAATTGGGCTACCTGTGTCTAATGGTTGTCCTGTTCGTCTTGTTCCATAAGGTAAAAAGTCTGTATATACGGGTACACCGTTCCATTCTCCTATGTATTCTTTTGTCATTATAAAAACCTCTTTTCTTGAATATAAAAAAGTAGCTATCAATTTTAATAGCTACTTGTATTTGTCATAAATATAAAATTCTCCTGTTAAACCAATTTTATTATAAAGTTCACTAATTATTTGAGCTTGAACTTTTGCCCAAGATATATCCGTCGCATATTGATGTTGTCCTGGTTTTAATGGATTCCATCGCATTCTATAAAGAGTGTTTTGTCCAACATCGAAATAAGATCGTCCAACAAATTTAGCTCCTCCTTTAATAGCGCTATCAGGAGAGGTCCACCCATGATTTCTAGCAAAATCAATTGCATTATCAGGATTATTATCAAATGCTCCTATACCAAAATAGTTATAAACACCATAACTTCCACTAGCATAATTTGATCGTCCATAATTACTCTCTAAAAAGGCGTGAGCAATAAGATAAATTTCATTCATGCCACTATTTCTACCAGCTTCTGAAAATGATTGCCCTTTACCTGAAAGCGTACCTTTACCATTAAGAATTTGATTCAACTTATCTACTGAAATTCCTTGAAATTGATTTAATTTTAATAACTGATACTTTTGTACATTGTCATTAAAAATCAAATTGGTATTCATAGCTCTACTTGTCTGATCTCTACTTGCACCATACCAAGTATAGCCATTATTAGTTTGTGGAGGAGGATTTAAAGAAAACTGTATATTTAAAGCCTCACTCAAAGTGTATTTACTCACTACGTTTTCTACTTTATTTCCACTAGAATTAATTTTATTACTAGTTTCTTGAGAAATATTTATTGTAACAGGTATCAATACATCTTTTGTATGAGGATTTAAAAGTTCATTTCTTATATTGTAAATTTCAATAAGTTCTTTAACTGCATCTGTTTTATCTTTAAATTTTAAATCACTTACCTCTTTTATTTTTTTACCTACGTGAAACTCAATTGTCTTCCAAGCTTTATTATCTATTTGAATAGTATTCTCGTTAAAAGGTAGTTTATACCTATCACATATTTCTTTAATTTTTACCATTGTAGTAATTTCATTCATTAAAAAATGGCTACTTATTATATTTCTTGTTTCATTTATTTCAATAACAATACAATTTTCATAGTTAGGCACATCAAAGTCCATTGCTCTACTTTCCCAAATATAATTTCTATCTATATAAAAATGAGAAATATCATTCGGGTTAAGAGTATCTCTATATTTATATAATTCTAGTGTATTTAATACAGAATCACGATTTTTTATTAAAATTTTACTAGGCTTACTACTTCTTTTTTTGCCCTCCACTATATAGTGAGATAGTGTTTCTGTCTTTTTCTTTTCTAGTATTGAAGTAGTAAAGCTAATTTTATTAATAACTTTAGTAGATTTATTGTTAGATAAAGTCTCTCTATTTTCAACAGACTTCACATCAGACTGACTACTTTTAGTGTATGGAGGTCGTACAAAGTGTGTTACTCCGTAATAACTATGTTTAACTTTTGCAGCAGGACTTCCATAATTTTCATTAACATCAAACCAGTTTTGATCCACACCCCAAAAATAGTCTTTTGTAGAAGGTCCGATAACTATATCAGTATGTCCCCATCTTATCCAAGGGTCACTTTCCGCAGTCCATACAGCTATGTCACCTGGTTCAGGTATAAATTCAGGTGTATTTCTTATAATTTGAAATCCACGAGGGTAATTATTATAAAAAGGTATATCTCTAGCATTTCCAGGTGTTTTAAATCCCCAAATCTTGTAAAACAAGTAATTAGGTAAATCCCAACATTGAGCTCCATAACCTGAACCAGGAACATCAATTCTTTGCCCTATAATGCTGCTTGCCCAATTAACTACTTCATCAGCTGTTGGTATTCGATTTGTCGGTAATGACACATTCATCACCTCATCTAGTTGTCTTTAACTTTATAATCACTATTTTGGTTAAGTCTTTTTTTCAACATCTCGGGAACTGGTACACCTATAGCATCAGCATTTTCAATAATACTTGTAGCTTTAGTTAAGATTAAGAATAATACAGAGCTATTTATTAATATTCCATCAAGCCTAAAAATTATATCTAAAGTATTAGCCACTAAAATTACACATAAGTATGCAATCTTTTTTACATAGCCAGTTATTGCTTTATGGCTCCAAAGATTTCCGTTAATAATAGCTTTTAAGATACCAGTAAATATATCAATAAAAATCATTATAAGTAATAAATAAATAAAAACTTTATTACCTGAATAAATCAAACTCATAAAATCTTCTACCTCTATGCTGTACATCTTTGCTGTATCCACTGCTTGCTCACTCCATTTATTAATAAATTCCATAAATTGCGGTAATAGTTGCTGTTGAATCTACAGCTGGCTCATTATCTGTAGCTATTTGAGTTTTTGTAATTGTTAAGTGTGTATCATCTTTGATTAGAATCCCAATTTCTTCCAAGTATCCATTTTTTAAATTTCCATTTGTTAACCTTAATCCAATTTGATTGAGATATACTTTTTGTCCATTATTTGGAACAGTAACAAATTTAGTAGCATTACTATCAGTATAGAAACTAACATTTATTATTAAATTGAGATAATTATGAACACTATCTTTTAATTCAATTGTTGTATCTTTTTTAGCTGATCCTCTCCAAAGTAGTATTGGTTGTGATGATCTCCAACGTTGATATAATTGTCCTTTATATTTCTCGATAGATAGTCCAGTGCCTAAAATAGTTAACATCCCATTATTTTCGTCTTTCATTATTGCCTGAATATATCCATCTGCATTATTACTATTTCTTACAGGCATATTTTGTGTTGTAGAATTAAAATAATAAAATCCTGATTTATTAATATTAGCGGGATTTACAATTGCTTCTCCACTAATCGAACCATCTAACTTATCACTAACTAATTCTTTAAGTTTTTGTTCAGTATTTTGTTTGCTATTTTGTAATGAAGTTGCAAAATCAGACACTTGTTCAGTCAATTGGTTTATTTGGTTATTTAGTTCAAATTTGGTTACCAACTCTTTACTTTCCATAGATGATTTTAATGCTTTAATTTGAACATCAAGCATGTTTGCAGTTTCTAATTGGCTTTGAATTTTAGTCTTAGTATTCTCAGAAGTGCTGTTAAGTTCTCTTAATCCTGATTCAACTGTAGTTCTTAAACGTTCTAATTCTTTTTGATATTCAGTAAAATAGCTTTCAGAATTTATACCAAATTCCACTTTATTCTTTAGAACTTTTACATCTACCTCGATAGTAGAATCAGTTTGTTCTCCTCTTTTTAATTTGAAAAATGCTTGTTGATAATCACCCTCAGCAGTACTTGCTTGTTGTGGAAATATATATCTAAACACTCCATTTTTTGGATCTAATACTGTCCCACCAGTAGTATCAATAATATGTTCTCCATCAGGTTTTATACCTTCAAAAATGGGTTCTAAATCAGTAATATTATATGGCGTCCCGTTGGATGTTACTGAAATAGTAATCGCTTTTAAACCGCCATCCCCTACACGACTAACAATATATTGTTGCTTTTCTTGCTGAGTACCTAATTTTGTAATATCAAAAGTTAATTCTTGATTGGCCATTTACTACACCTTCCTTAACCGTAAAAATAATAATAGTTTTTTAATAATTCGTACATAATCACTTCATGAATTAATTCATTTGGATGTAATCCATCTATCATGCATTTGGATCTAAATGCAGGATTATAAGGATCAATAATATTGGTATGATATGCATCAAATACTGGCACACCTAATTCTGTACAGGCTAACACTTGTGCATTGACATAATCTTCTAAAGTTAAACCTAGCGAATTTTTATCAGTATCTTTACGTCTAATCTGATTTCCATTAACAGGTAATTGTCTTGTAGCGGTCATACAAACTATTTTTACACCTTTATTTTGTAGTCTTATTAATTTTATAGTTTGATAAAAAGCGCCATAGAAAGTATTTATATCAGTTTTATCTGTTCCGATTTCAATACCATTACCATAAAGCCAATCATCATCTGTACCTTGAACAATAACTAAATCCGCATTTTGAATTTGGTTTGCTTGCTTATAAATATTATTATTACTTGTTGTTGAAAAAGTTGCGCCACCTACAGCAAAATTATTTGTTCTAACATTTAACTTTTCAGATAAGAATTGTCCGTAATTTTTTTTAGCTCGACTACCACGTGCTACAGAGTCCCCTATACAATATATATTTCTAATTTTTTTGATACTGTCTGACAGGACAGAGTAGTCGTAAACTAGCGTTCCATTAGTTGTTACTTTAAGATTACTTAATCTATCTTTATTTTTGATATTATTTATATCGCTGTTAATACGTTCAGAAAGTGTTTTATGTACATTACCAGACATATCAATTTTACTTTTTAAAAATTCCTCTGTTATTTCGAGTGGTGACACCTCAGGCATAATTATTGCTCTAATTTCTTTTATTAGTTGATCATAGCGTTTATCAAATTCAGAGTTCACCTGTTTAACTATAGTGTTATCACCTTTAGGAATGAACTTAGCAAGTTCTTTGAAATTTTCTTCAACATCTTTTTTGAAGTCTCTAAATACTGGAGACAAATTAGTTTTCATATAAAATCATTCCTTAATATTCAAGTATTTCGTGTAAACGAATTTTATTAGCGTTATTTTTAAAATTATCATCTGTCCCTCTAATTTGTTGATCATTAACAATTACAACTTTCGTACATATTTGCCCAGATAAGTTTATAGGTATGACTTCGGTCACTTTTACATTTCTATGCAGTTGAACATGTAACTTAGGTAAGTATTGGTAATGATATAAATCATCAGTTTCATCTAAACGCCAAACTAAAATAATTCCATTATTACAAGATGAAATGCTTTTATTTAAATTTACCGTTTGTTGATTACTTGGCCATAAATTTATATCCTGTTTAATTAAAGTACTATTTGATGGAACGTTATTTATCCTAGCTGAGTATTCATTTGAGTTTGTTTTTAATCTATCTAAACGTTTTTTGTCCTCTGCTGACATTAAACCTGCTTTTTCTGGGGTAGCAACGGTTAAACTCTCTTGAGAAAAACTATTAATTTTATTTTTTTGATCAGGTGTTAATAGTAAACTTTTATCAAGTCCGTCTACGACATCAATATGAGTTCTAGCATATACTTCTTCCCCATCATAAGTTAATGTTCTAGCTTTAGTTATTTGAGTCAAAGTTATTCACTTCCTTATAAAAAACAGACCCTAAATTACTAGAGCCTGCTGAATTAATATTATTTAGTTTTTCTTTATCTTCAATCGACATTAAACCATTATTGTTTAGTGAAGCTAATGGAATAAGATTCATATTTAATCCATTACCGTCAATCAGAGTATTGTATGTTACTCCATAATCAGAACTTATTTGTATCCCCTGAGACTTTGTAAAAGCTACAATCAAGTTTTGATTAATACTTTTTAACCCTGAACTATCAAAATTTAGAGATTGGGACATACCTATAAGTTTAGAAGCCTCTATAGCTAAATTCTTTATTTTATCTTTATCAGAATAATCGTCATCACGCTTTTTTGTTAAGCCTTTCACATAATTTACGCTGCTATTGACTAATGCTAAATATCTGTCCTTTTTCTTAAAATCTCCCAAAGTTGCATCTTGTTTTACTATTTGGTTATTAATATCTCTAATAGTTTTGACTTCTATAATTCTTATTTCATCAAATACATTAATAGTATCGTCTTTAACAGGTACTAAATCTCCTACTTTAGCAATTGCATTCTGAAATTTCTCTTTTAAAGTAATAAAGTCTAGCGTCAAGGATTGTTTTAATGAATTAGTTACAACTTCAATTAATTTAGATCTCATCAATTTTTCATTAGTAATTTTACCGTCTTTAATCGGTGGCGCTTCGTAAATTCCTATTGAATCGGCTAAAGGATGTCTATATTCCATTTGCAATTGAGCGTTTTGAAACTTATCATTTTGACTATAATTTCCAAAACCTGATGCGCAGGTATAGTATGCATTTGAGTCTTCTTCTAATTTAAAGTTCAATGCATTAGTACCGTTTTTAATATAATAATTAGCTATATTTTCAACATATTTAGTCAAATGGAATATATTAGTATTAGAGTCAAAACTAAATTCTAATCCGTATCGTTCTAAACCCTTTTTAAAATTTTCTAACCTAGTCGTTCCATCACCAGCATTTTCCCACTTTAAAGATCCAACTTTGGATTCTAATTCATAACTATATCCACTATCTTCGAAAATTAAATCAAAGTATTCTTTAGCAGTATAATGTCCAGTGATATTTTGATAAATAATACGTGCTTTTAAGTCATCAATTTGCTTTTCTTTTGCTATTACTGAAACTTTAGCGAGTTTAGAATTAGACTCTCTTCTAACGATGGTAACTACATACTTTTTATTGTCATCAATACCATCTACATTAGTGATAATCCATTTTCTTGTGATAGCGTTGACTATTTCTCTATTATAATTATACTCACTAAACTCAAATTTCAGTTCACTTTCACCACTAATTTTTTCAACCACTTCTGTTTTTACAGGTAGAAAAAATGCATTGTTATCGTGGTTTATTAATTTAATCAATTAATCACCTACTTTTTATAAAAACGTAAATCAAACATTACCTTTTTAACGTTTTGATTGAATGTAAAGTTATTAAATCCTGGCGAAAATTTAGGCATTTCGATATTAGATTTACGATTGATAATGACACCATTTTTCTTGATATTTAAATTGTCATATACAAGAACGTCACCAGGTAAAAGTAGTGTATTTTTTACTGTCATTACTTTGCTATTTGATAAATTCCATGTAAATTTATCTGTCTCTTTACCAACTACAATTGTTACTTTTTTATACATATTAAATTGATTGTTAGCCACTGTACCATGATAAAAAACCTTACCTTTACTAATATTTTCAAATATATAAGTTTGTTTTGATTTCTCGTCGAAATCTATATCCATATCAGAAGACCAATTTCCATCAATTGAACTATAGTGCAATTGAAGACTTGTATTAATAGATTCTGCAAATGGTAATTCAGTTGTTTCAAATTCTAATTCAACATTACATTTATTATTCGTTTGATTAGGGATTAATGTATTACTTAACTTAACTAAAAAATGATAACCATTAACATATACATTATCATTGTCATTAAAAATACAATTACCATTTTTGTCTACTTCTTGATACTCATCTTCAATTGTATCTTTAAATTTATATGACGCTTTATTATATTTTCTTAACTCTCTTAAATAAAAAGGTTCATTATCTTGAATAAGTTGAAACAGAAAATCTCTCTGCAATGAATAATCAAGATTATTTTCGGCAATAAAAAAGACAGGTACTAGAATCTTACGTTTATGATAAACACTACTTGTTAATTGTCTACCATGACATCCTTCAAATTCTTGATACTTGTCTGTTGTTTCGATGCCTTGAACTTTTATATCGGCGACCTGAATATTATAATCAGATAATCTAAAAGTTGTCCCATCTTTTTTTGTAATCTCAATATCCAATTAATCACCTTCCTAAAATTCAAATATCATGTTTCTTGTTGCGTTAACATCATTAACTATGCTAGTTAATGCTTCATTGTCTACATTCATCTCTATTCTAACTGTTTTCATATTAGGTGCACTTTCTATGGTATGTGTATGTTGTACTATTGAAGTAATTTCACCATTAATACCACTTAAGTTACCTGTAATACTATTGATACTAGGGTAGTTTAACTCTGGATTAAATGCATTTGTTAATTTACTTACAACACTAGTCACAGAGTCGATAACTGAACTACTTTCATTATCAACACCTTTTATAAAGCCGAGCATAGTATAACGACCGAAGGATTTAAAAACTCTCGAAGGCGATTTGATTCTCAAGAAACTCTTAGCAGCATTAACTGCTCCTCCTATAACATCTTTTACTTTATTAATTAGGTTACTTGCCATAGATTTCACACCGTCAATTAATCCCATTATTAAATCCCTTCCTGCGCTTTTGAAGTGATTAACAAAATTTTTAATTGCATCAAGAGCATTAGAGATTTTTTCTTTAATGACATTGTAAATTTTAGTCATTTTCTCTCTAACTGAAGAGACAATCTCTTGAAATTTTGATGATATAGCTGACCATATTTGTTGAGCAATTGACTTAACAATATTATAAGCGCTTGTAATTTTGATAAATATAACTTCTTTAAGGTAGTTCCATAAGGTACTAGCAATACTAACAATACCTTGCCATATACTACTTAAAATACTCATGAGACCATTCCATAAGCTAGATGCAATCGAAGCAATCGCATTCCAAATAGTTAAACCTATACTTTTAATGGTTTCCCAAGCACCTGACCAATTACCAGTAATTAACTGCATTATTAAAGTGATAATACTTAATACAAGAGATATAGCGGTTTGAATTATAGTAGTAATAATAGACCATACTGTTTGAATAACAGTGACGACTATATTCCAATTTGTTTGTATAATAGCAACGATAATATTAATGATTGTCATTATGTAAGTCGAAATACCGTTCCATATTGTCATAATTGTATCCATAATAATTTGGTTATTTTGTTGCCACCACGTCACCATACTTCCCCATATTCCTTTTACAAAAGAAACTACCGCATCTATGGCTGATAATATTGCATTATAAATTATATTCCAAACCTCAATAATTTTATTTCTAAAAGTTTCATTAGTTTTCCATAAATAAATTATAATTCCTACAAAAGCTACCACTGCTGCAATAATTAGTCCAATTGGAGAAACTAAAAATGTAAGTGCTGAACCTAAAATAGGTAATAATCTTGATATCATTCCTATAGGCCCCATTAATAAACTAAATGCTGCCTTTAAAATATTTATTGGACCCTGTAAAAGGATAAAACCTCTACTTAATAAGAGTAATGCTGTTTTCAAAAAACCAAATCTTGATATTAGAGGAGCTATAAAAGTTATAAAACTAACTAATGTAGGAACAATAGACATTAAACTGCCACCAAACATAACTAAAACACCTATTATTTGGGCTACTACTGGATGCGCCTCAAATAATTTAGCTACAAAACTAGCGACTGAACTCAATACACTTAAAACTACAGAGCCTATTGGAGCCATTGCAGTAATAAAGTTAATAAATGCTAATGCTACATTTCCTACTAAAGAAGCTAACTTAGGACCATTTTCGTTTATATAATCCATAAATTTTTTAAAGCCTTCAGATTGCGCTAAATTATTAGACCAAGTATTAAATTGACTAGCTAAGGTTGAAATTGTATCTAAAAGTGAAGTTGAATTAGATCCAAAAGCTTTAAATATATTTATTATCCCTGTAAAAACATCTAAAAAGATTTGCCCGATAATCGGTAAATTTGTTTTAACAAAGTTAATAAAGTTTTTAATACCCTCAGAAGTAGATACCTGAGTTGACCATATTTGAAATTTTTCGGCCAATGTGTCCAAACTTTTTGCAACATATGTAAACAGTGGACTAAATTGAGTAAGAATATTAACTAACCCATCTCCAAACTTACCAGCCGCACTCAGAATGCTATCAAAAACTGCAACTCCATCAGTATTCAAAGCTTTAAATGCATTTTTGGCAGTATACGAAACACTAATCCATGATTGAAATTTTTGCATGGCACTTTCTACTGACTGACTTACTCCACTAATAAATGGTTTAAGTTGACTTATCGCACTTGTAGCTCCTTTTATTCCGTTCGACATAGCATTAAATATTGCATTGGCATTTATCTTTATGATACCTTCCCATGTATTCTTTAATTCGTCTAAACTATTCATATAGGAATTAGTTGAAGCAGATGTCTCAATCAATCCTTTATCAAGCATATTCAAAGCAGTTTTCGCCATTAATCCAAAAGCTATAGCTCCTGTACCAGCTACTCCAAATGCTCCAACTAAACCTAGAGCGCCGCCTCCAATAATAGCTATAGAATTACCAACTAATGCAATTAAAGGTATTATACTTGCTACAATAGGAATTAAAGCTGAAAACGAAGTGATTAATATACCCTTAACTACACTCCCGCCTATAGTCCCAAAAGTCCTAATAGAACTAGCAATTCTATCCATACGTTTATTAAATAATTCTACTCTTGAATTTACTATATCTAAAGATTTACTGAAAATGTTGGTGTCACTTTTTGTCTCAGTCTTAATTTTGATTTTATTAGGAATACTTTTAAGCACTTTTTTAAATATTGAAACTTTGGCAATACTTGCAGCAGTTTCAACTTCGACTCTAGTTTTAGCCTCTCTCCCATTTAAATTTTTAAGTGCTTGATTAGCATTTAAAACTTTTGTTAAAAAGAGTTTATCAGATAAGTCAATAATTGTATTAATTCGTTCATTACCCAATGCATTTGTTAAAGTTTTATACTGCTCTAGTTTATTAATTGCCTCTTTAGTTTTAGCTATAACTTCTGTATCAACTTTACGATCATCAATTTGATTTAAATTAAAGTTAAATTTATTAATTTTTGAATTCGCTTCAATATTTTCAAGAGCTATTGTAGGTTTTACTATTTTATTCTCAAGATTATTAAAAGACTGTGTAAAATTCGTTAATTTGGACTTTGCTAAATTATCTTTTAAATCTAGAATCGAAACAATTTTTTTACTATCTATCACATTATAAATATTTTCTAATTGACTTACTTTAGTTAGTGCATTTTGTATATTACTATCAATTCTTACAACATGTTTACCTTTTTCAAATCTTTTTACAGCTTGCTCTGCTTTACTTAATTTAAACTTTAAAAGCTTATCATTTACTTTTAAGTGAATATCATCTATTTTTGACACTATTTTATCGAATTTTTCTATTTTTTTAATCGCTGCTTCTATCTCAGACTTAAATTTCAAGGTGTTAGCTTTAAGTGTAGTACTTACAGTGTAGCCTGTGCTTTCACTCATATTCCCCACCTCCTAACTATTAGCATTTTTGTTAATCTCAGCTATAACTTCAAATAGAGCAGTTTGCTCTGGTGTGACTTCTTCTTTCTCGTTATTAAATATAATACGTTTACCTTCTAATAATCTTTTATAATTATATTCATAATCCAATATGTCATTCACTGTTTTAAATACATAAGCTTCTTTAGGTTTCTTTTCTGTTCCTACATTTTTAGTTGCTGATGCATCTCTAATTGCAAACGCCAGTTTATATAGATCATGTTCTTTTCTTAAAATATCGAAACTTAACGCATACATACGATAATTAAATTCTGTTAATGTCATAGCATTTATTTCACTTAAAGTCATAATTCCTAAATCACTCATACAAGTTATAACTATACGATCATACGTCATCTTTTCATTAGATTTACTAACTATTTCGCTTTGACTAGGTCTTGGGTTAATGGTTTGTTTCCCAATTCTTCAATTAGCACTTTACCAAATGTTTTGAATGATCCATATTCTTCAATAATTTCATTCAATACTGACTCAAGCTCATCTTCATTTTTCGGTCTTCCTTTTTGTCCTTTAGTACAAGCTTTAATAATCTTAGCAATCGCTAAAACATTACCAGTTTGTAGTTTAGGTAATAAAGTTTCAAGTCCTTCACCTAGGTTAATGTCTCGAACTTCATATCCTAATTCTTTATCAATTGCATTTAATTCGCCTAATCCAAATTTCAATTCTAATTCATTTTTGCCACTTTTAATTTTTACCATAATAAAACACCTTCCTATATTAAAAAGAGCAGGCACATTGCCTGCTCAATATTTTATATTAGTATTAAAGAGAATCTGATGTTCTAGATACTTGGGAACCCGTTGAGACTGCGCCAGTAGTTGTTTCAGAACTTGAAACAGGTTGCGGAATGGCTTTAGTTGCTAAGCCATCATCTGCAAAGTCATCTTTAGTTGTATTATGGAATCTATAACCAACTTTAGCTAATTTCTCTTTGACTTCAGTAGGAATAGTAGCATATCCACGTTGATATTTATCGTGTACTGCAAATTCGACTTCGTATTCTTCCACAGATCCTGTCTCACCTTTGCGTTTGAATTTTTTGAAGCGTCCTTGATGATACTTAGCTTTAAATTTGCCTTTATCAGCTTTTTCTCCCTCAATTTGACTTTCAACTTCCCATACTTCATATGCAATCTTGTCTCTAACTGCATCTTCAAACTCATCACATAATGGATCATCATAATTAGCTTTAGCTGTAGCAGATAATGTGTTCTCTAATGAACCATCGCTTGTATAACTTCCGTCCATTGTTTCTTCAATGTCAAAGTCATTTTCTAATTCATTCTCAAATTCAGTCATAAACATCATTTTAGTAGCGTCTGTTTTTTCGCCACATTTTCTGAATAAATAAAGTCTATCTTGACTCTGTTTATACATAACATAACCTCCTATAATATTTCATATTCAACATTAATTATTGAATGTAACAAAGCTTTATCAGTTGAATAATCATCTATTGTATTAATCGTCATTTCATTATATTTAACTTGATAATCTTCTATTTCAATTGATTTTGATAATGTATTCTCTACATACTTAATGCATTGATCGTGTCTACCTAAATTATTGCCTTCACTCCATATATCAATTGTTCCTCTTACAACACCATGAAAACTATTAAATGTATAAGCAGATTTAGTAATTTTAAATTTTTTTATAACAAAAAAAGGATAAGGTATATCATTAGCTATATCTTTAACATCTATAACTTCAATACCTAATCCTTGTAATAAAGAGAAAATCTTATCAAAAAGTAATTGTGTTGGTGTATATTCAGCTGTCATAATTTACTCCTATCCATTTATTAATCTTTCTAAATCTTCGTTTACTTGTTTTTTTAATGATAAATAAGTCGGAAAGATAAAAGGCTCTTTATTCATATATCGTGTGCCATATTCCAAATATCCACTATAGTGTGCATTCGAAATTACTTCATAGTGCATAGGCGCAATTTTTTTTGCTTTAATCATTCTAGCTAAATTACCAGTCCAATAACCTTTAATAAATGCTTGTTGAGCATTTTTAATAGCTAATTCTACACCTTCATTAGTATTATTCTTTAATATAAAGTCAACGTCTTCATCGATATCATCATGCATCACTTTTAACTTAGTCAATAAATTATTAACGCCTTCTACTTTCATTGTTATACTACCTCTTTTACATATAACGAAGTAGAGTGTTGATAAGTTTTAGTTTTAATAACTTTATATTCTTTGCCGTACATTGATGCATGGGTTGGCTCATAGTCTAAAACTTTAGGTAATCTAATCACATTGATATCTTTAGTAACTTCACCGAATTCAATTCTTACTTTTTCTGCTGTTAAAGTATTACGGTTGCATGGTAAAGTTTCTAACTCATTTTTTTCTGTTTCCTTACGTTTAGTAATTGGATTATAACGGGACTCAAAATAATAGTATAAAGTAACTCTTTCTTTGTAACTCATTAGTAAAAGTTCACGTAACCTTTCTTTTCATCCTTATAATATAAATTATCTAGTATTTTATTATATTCTTCAAAATCCCCTTTTTCATAACTACTTGAACGCCCATCTTGAGTTTCTGAGGTCATACCTTCTGCACCTATACGGTTGTAACGTTTAGTAGCAACCTCAACAATAATAAATTCTATTTCTTCAGGAACATTATCCTCAATAGTCGGAAGCATAGCTAATAGTTCTTTTTTTACATTATCAATAATGACTTTTAATTGATCATCTTGTTTATCATCAGTTATAAGGATACGTTTTTTAACATTCTCTAAAAAGTTCAATTTCTATAACCCCAATCTTTAGGAACAACTTCTACAGTTCGTTTATGTACCTCTTCAGGTTTCTCATTAGCAAAAATGGTAATTTCTGCAGTTCCTTCTTTCAAAGCGTGAATTGTACCATTTTCATCTATAGATGCTATTTCAGGGTTTGAAGAAATATAAGTGACTTTTTGATTTGTAGCAAAAGAAGGGGCTACTTTTGCTCTAATTTTACCCTCCTCATCTATACGTACATATATTATACTTTTACTATTATGAACACTTAAATATTTAACAGGTACATATTGAGTCATAATTTCAGGTATATTAATCCTTTCAGACTCAACACCATCTATTTCCCATACAATCTGAAATGTTCCTTCTGGATAATTAGTATCTGGTTCTAGGTTTTCAAGTAGAATAAGAGTATCGTCATAGGTATTATCAGAATATTTAATATTTCCTTCCTTTTTAGCTACAACTTTATCCCCTTTATAAATTTTAATAAATCTTGGTTCCAACAAAAACACCCCTTTATAGTTACTTATATACTAAAAATGCTCCATCGTAATATGGGAACATTCTAACTAATTGGGGTTTAGCTGGGTAATTGATCGTCAGCTTTAATTTTCACCTTAACTACTGCATCAATATTCTCTGGGAATATTTTCAATCCAGTCATTAGCACTGTCTCAGAAGTTAATCGATTAGATCGAATGTCATGTAATACACCTACAAAACCAGTTTCGTCTGTAGCAAAGTTAAATGCACGTCCTAGTTCTCCATTAGGATTTGCAAAAGCAACATTTAAGTTTTCAGAGGCTGTCATCCAAACATCACCTTGTGGTACTTCAGCTAGTTCGATAACTTTCACACCTACATAGTTAGTTAATAATCCCATTCCAAATAGTGATCCATTTGAAACAATTAATCCATTGGCAATATGTTCAGCTGTATCATCAGGGTTAACGAAAGCAATAGGTGTAATATCGCTTTCAATAACCGTTGATAGTTTTGCACGACCTTTAGCTAAAGCACCTTGTAAATTTTTAGATTTTAAAGCTCGTTTTCCACTATCTAATTCTGTACCTGCTGAAGCTTTTAATACTTCTGAAAAATCAGTTCTAATTTTCTTTTGTGCGTGTCTTAATAATTCATAATCTGTTTTATTAACTGCTAAATCAAAGCCATGAGCTTGAATAGATTCAGCAGGAGTAGCTTTACGATATTTATCAAATACCAATTCAATAGTTTGCACTAATTCTCTTTTAACTTTAGTTAAAGGAATTTCATCGCCTTCAGCTACATGATAATCAGATTCTTCAACACTATATTTATAGATTTTAATATTAGATCCTACATTCATAGGTAGTTTATTAGTTACTCCTAATATTTCTAATAATTTATTGATATTATTGCCAAACTTACTTGCAAAATCGATAGACTTTGCTTGGCTCAAGCTTTCAGTATTTGTTAAATTATACTCCACTGTCATAATGTAACCTCCTATTTGTTAAATAAATTAAGATTTTGCGCAATTGCATTTTGTCTTTGTGTATCATCTTTAATTGCTAAAATGTCATCTTTTGTCATCCTATTTGATTGAGTGCTTACTGGTGAGTCTTGTCTTAATGCTTTTTCAACATTTGATTTAACCATTTGATTTACAAGACTAGTAAATGATTCAACATTTTTTTTAGTTTTTTCAGCATCAGAATTGACTAATATATTAACAATTTGATCATCAAAATTTTGCACACCAAATTCATTAAGCATTGTACGCGTTTCATTCTTCATTTGAGATAAAGCTTTTTCTGCTTTTAGTTCTTCATTTTCTTTTAACAGCTTTTCCAACTCATATTGATTCTTTTGGTCTTTATTCATCTTGGCTAGTTTTTCAGCTTCCTGAATTGCATCTTTCATACGTTCATCAGATTTCCTTTTTTCTCTAGCTAAACGATCCTTAATCATTTGAGATACTTCTTCTTGGGAGAATGTTTTCTCCTTTTGTTGGGCTTGTTCATTAGGTGTTTCTAAATTCTCATTGCTTTTTGTTTCTTCAGTAATATTACTTTGGTTGTTTTCCATGAGATATACCTCCGTTTATAGTCTGTCGACTGCGTATTCCATACTTGCTTTTATAACGTCATCAGCACGTTTTGGACATAAAAAATAACCTTCCGTAGAAGGTTAAAAAAGTGTATAAAAATAGCACCACTTTCTCTTTATCTATGCAGAAAGGATGCTACTAAGATATTAATTTTATACTTTTTATTTCCGATTCATCAATTGAATATATTCCTAAATCTGTCTCTAAATCCATATTATAATTTCCCGTATCAGTTTCTAACGGATTTTCATAGTCGGTAACTTTACCTATTAAAACTTTTTGATTTGTTAAAACAACCATTACCTTATGCCCATAAACATCTCTTATATGCAATATTATCACCTACTTTTTAATATAAGGTATAACATGTGTACCAGTTTTTGAATAATGTACTTTTCCTTTACTTGTCTCAATATATTTGTTATTGATAAAAGATTTTCCAATTGGTAACTTAAAATCAATAATTTCCTTACGATTAAACTTCCCATTCAGTAATAGTAATTCCCCAGTAGTGGCTTTGACTTTAACTAATTTATTTAGTTCCTCATTAGAAATAATTGTAAAACTTGGTAATTTATCTCCATTTATTTTAGCCATTTCAACACTTTGCTTAAATAACTCATGTTCTTTATTATGTCTATTTTGTTTTTCAGGATTTATATCTAATTTTATTTTACCACTACGTATCATATCAAGCATTTCTTTTTTTGCTTTTTCTTGTATTTTTTCTTTTTCTGATTCTTTATTCTCTGTTTGATACTTTCCTTTACGCTCATTAAAGAATTTATCTCGCCAGTTGCCCACATGTGGCACTGTAGTACTTCTGCACCAAGGGTGCATAGGGGGCGCATTTATGCCAGGTATCATGTCTTTAACTTTAAATATTTTACCGTTTAAAGAGTGACATATTTTAGATGTTTTTTTATCAATTTTAGCCACGTATTTATATTCGCCATCTTCACCTAATTCTTTAAGATAAGTTAACTTCTGTGATTCAGCCTGCACACGTGCTGATTCAGTAACTAACAATCTACTTGCATTATAAGTAGTAGTGTTAATTTGTTTCTTAAAATCCTTTATATACTCATTAGGATGTCTCCCTCTAAGTAATACATTACTCGTTGTTTTTTCTACTTCCTTTTGAACTACAGCCATATCTTGCCATAATCTTGTAGACCAGTTCACACCTTTGAAGTTACTGTTAACAACCGCTTTTACTTTAGTTTCATCAATTTTCACATGTTCACCAAGTATATGTGCTTGTCTTTTAACTTCTCTATCAACTGCATCAACTAACTTTTTTTCTATTTCATCTTGAATATCTAAAGTGGAGTCTTTGACTATCAAATCTAATTGCTGCTTTAATAGCTTTTCTCTAGATACCTTCATAGACAAGTTATAAAGCTTAAGTGCGTTGTTTGCCTCATCGCTAAAATCTTTACGTTTCACATATTTCTTAGCTTTATTTCGAAACGCATATACATCGAAGTCATCAGCTTTTTTCATGACCTCTTGAATTGTTAAACCAGTATCTGTTGCATATTTCGCATAAAAAGCTAGTAATTCTTTAGCTATTTCAGCATACATTTGTAAAATAATTCGTTCTACTTCTATTACTGCTTGTGCATCCGCTAATGATTCAGCGTTTATGACATTCTGGGCGCGTTCTAGCCAATAATCATAACTATTGGGCATAATTATCAATCATTTCTTTATCGTCGCTAAAATGGCCGTTAAAATGCGAATTATCAGCTTGTTCTCTAGTTTTTCTCTGCTCATCTTCCATTTTTTTAATTTCTTCATTAGGATTATCAATAATAGGCAGTATTTTTAATCTAGTTTGTTCAGAAACGCCACCATTTAACGCATTAAAGGCTTCAATAGATTCTAATAATGACTTAGGTAAGTTGGGAGTAAATGTGATATCAATCTTTGAATAATCATGTGAATAAACACCTGTTAAATTAATATTTTTCAGAAGTAACTTGTACCGCTTCATTAATCCTTTTTTAAATAAGCGTTCTTTAATTGCTCTAACTTGTTCTAAACCAAAAAGTTTATACTTCATTGATTCTCCAGATTGAACGCCACTAAAGTTATCATCATTCAAATCAGGCGTATTAGTAAATTTATGAATATCTTTTTGAAGTCTAGTTTTATATGCTTCTGCACCATTAACATCATATTGCTTATAAATATATTTAACTTCAGCACTTCCATCATTACCATTAGCATTAATACCTGGCTTCACATGAACCATATTTGCTTGTCTGAATTTCTTAGCTTCCTCACCATCAATTTCTATATTTCCGACAATTGCTAACATAGCATCATTTAAATCAGTCATGTAATTAGCAGTATCTGATTGAGCGCTATCATATAAATCTATAAGTGATAATACATTTTCAAAGTCTCCTTGTTTAAATTGATCATTAGTATATTCAATTATTGGAACATCTTTAAAATAGTGAGGCAGTTCATCTATTGAACTAATTGTTCCACCTTTAATAGTTACATAATATATTTTTTCGTTCGTATAAATCTCAATATTTTGAAGTGTTTCACCGTCAACAGCCTTAGTATCATAGTATCTAATACCAGCTATAATATTTTTATCAATGCTCTTATCATAAATAATAAAAGTACTCTTAGGGTCTAAAACCTTGAATGTATCTTTACCTTCTTGATTACGGTACACAATCTCATATGCTCGGCCATAAATAGAAAGATTAAGTGCTAAATCACTATTAATAGCATCAGCATCGTTATTATTATTTAGCTGTATAATAATTTCATTTGTCTTTTTATCTTTATGTGTAATAGTTATAGGATTACCAGTTAAATAACCCACTATAAACCTTGTTACATATTTCGCATAATTATGGACTGCCCTATGATCGGCTTTATCTGTTAAATCTTCAATTCTTCTGTTACTCGATAATATATCTGTATTTCTATTTAGATAATAAGCTTCTAACATATTTAAACGTGGCACTTGTTCTTGCTTATGTTTATTAATAAGGCTCAGTAAAACTTCATCTTTTAATAGGTTTGAAACATCATTAATTATAAAATCATCATTAGCCACTGAAGAAAACTTAGTAATGTTATTCTCTTGGGTGTATATTGTCATTGTTGTTCACTTCCTTAGAACATTAATCTCGTTCTCTTTAACTTATATACATTGGTATTATCTTCATTATTTTTAAATATTAATTTACTAACTGCATATCTAATTGCATCTATACAATGATTATAGGTATCTACAGGTTTATTCATATACTCACCTGTTTTCTTATCTTTTGTCCAAGTATAGTTATCAAACTCTTCAATTGTTTTAAAACATCTCTCATCAATTATAATTTCAAACTGACTCATAAATTGAATTCCAATTAAAATACTGTCTTTGCCTTTAGAAGTTGGTATGATTCGTTCAACTCCTTTAACTCTTATTTCTGCTATACTTTTTCGTTCAGCACAGTCAGCGACTATAACTTCTTTTGAAAAACCCAGATTGATAATTACTTCTGCTATCTCATTGTTAAGCATTTCTTTTTTAACAAATTCAGAAATAATATAAAGCTTCTTATTTTCTAAATCTACTTTTACATGTACAAATGCACTTGGGTCATTTATGTATCCAAAGTCTAAGCCGAAATAAGAAGGCAAATGACTAATTTCGTTTATGTTAATCACTCTTTTTTCGTATTTAGGAAAAATTAATTTATCTAGTGTAGCAAACTCACCGAGAGCATAAATCTTATAATAGGCGGGGTTTCTATTGGCCAACTGTTCTAAGTTGCTTTTTGTCATTTCATCTAAAAACTTATTATCTTTATAACTAGACTGTCTTATTAGTACATCTTGAAGCGGTTGACTGGATTCGAAAAATGCTTTATAAACCCAATTTAATTTTGAAACTGGGTTAAACATTAGAAATATTTGTCTTTGTACATGTTTCTTTTCTCTTAGTCGTAATGTAAGTTGTGTATAATCATCCAGGGTAAATTCTGACGCTTCTTCCATAACCACATCAGATATTGCTTTAATTGATTTTATTTTTTCAGGATTATCTAACCCTTTAAATAAAAAAATAGCGCCATTAGGTAGCACTACTTTATTATCAGTCTTATTCCATTTACACAAATCCCAAATCTTAAAATCAATCAAGCAACTTCTTACATCTTCAAACAGGCTATCTGTAATAGTTGCTTGAACTTTACGTAACCATAATACCTTTCTAGGATGTTTCCATTTTTTCAAAGATTTTATAATAACCTTTTGTACGACACCATGTGATTTACCACTTGAACCACCACCATAATGTACCTCAGTAAAATTAGAATAATCTTCTAATATTTCAAAGATATTCTTATTAAATACTTTATTGGGATATTTGAAGTTAAGTTTAATTGTCGTCATCGTAATCACCGATGTTAATTTCTATGTTTTTCTGAGTGATTTCTTGTTCAACTTTATCTCTATATTTATGTGGTAATCTATTTTTAAGCGCAAATATGAGTGATGTAGGATTAGCATGTTCATATTTCTTAACTCTCACTACTTTGCCTGAATTAGTAACTGTTTCTTCTTCATAGTAATAACCTACAGCTCTTTTGTGTAATGCATTTTCTAATTCATAGTCAGAAACTTCTTTTCCTTTTTTTATGGCGTCTAAAAAGTCTGGAATATTCTTTTTCCATTTAATTAAAGTATGTTTTGATACGCTTAGATTTTTAGCTATTTGCTCATCTGTTAACCCATCTCTTTTCCAACCTTCAACTAATCCTAATTTACTCCCTATATCTAACTTTTCATATAAACCTTTTCTAGCCATTTCATTTACCACCAACTCTCACGCTAATTGCTTATAAAAAAACACCCACAAAAGTGAGTGAATTAATTTATTTATTTTTAAAATTTACATGTGCTCTAAAAGGACTTTTTACTAAAACAACATGAACTTCTAATTCGTGCTTAATACACACTTGTTTTACATTTAGCGGTCTCCCATCATTTAATTCTTTTAAAATATTTATCTTGTTATTATCTTCAGTTTCAATTTTAAGATTGGATACCTCAGTTCTTCTATTTATAAAGTCTTTAAACATATCTTCATATTTTAAATTATGAATAATTAAAGTGATATATTCTTTTGCTTTTTCTATTTCAGTAACCACATTAAGTTCTTTACTATTTATATACAACTTATAGCCGCTTAACATTCTATTTCTCTCCTCAACCATATTTATTATATTTTAGTTTATTATATACCAAACAACAAAAGAAACCTATCTGAGAGCAACTCAGATAGGTCAAGGGGGAGGAAAACTTAAATGCCAAAACTTTACGACACTTAGGAGAAAAATCACATCTCCTATATATGTATCAAACATAAGACAAAAATTAGACTATGAATAAATTCGACCTCAATTCTTTATCAATTTTATTTCTTGCCCTTTTTAAATAGTTTTGAACCGTCCCTATCTTAATATTTAATAATTTAGAACATTCTCTATAAGACAACCCTTCACATTTAACCATTATAAAACATTCTAATTCATTGGGAGTTAATTTCATTAATGCATAACTAATTTTATTACTCATATCATCGATAACATCTCTATATTCAACATCAGAAACTTTTTTATACATAGATTCTTCAAACGCTTTAGCTATAACTTGCTGATCAACTAAATAACATTGAGATTTATCAATAGCATTATAATTACCAGGTTGATGCCCCTCTTTTAACCAATCAATTACATAATTTATATCTGCCAACATAGACTTATATAAAGGCAAATCATCCAATTCGTTATTATTAGACTGTTCTAACTTTTTTATTTTACTTAAAACATCTAACCTAGTTTTTCTATATTCTATCAATAAATCTTTCATGTTGTTTACACTTCCTTTAAAAAATAAGGCTAGCTTTCAAACTAGCCTTAAAAAATTTAATATTTTGAGATTACTGAAAAATAAAAAATGTTGAATTTCTTTTTTTAGTATTTCTCAAAATAATAATTTTGATATACTTAAATTACTTTTTAAAGATAGAGAGGTGAAAAATATGGATAAGAAAAAAGTGTTTGAAAAATTAGATGCTGCTAAAGAGTCACAAAAAGAAATTTGGATTGGGATTCTAGGACCTTCAAAAATTACAAAAGAGTATAAAGAAATTTTTCGAATTAAATATGATTATAAATATGAACATGGTTCTCTAAGTGTAATTCCTATAGGCAGTAACACTAAAATTTTAATTGAAATTTCTACAATACTAGATTTTGAAGAATCTTCATCAGAACAACTAACTGTAATAATTAATGAGGAGAGAGCTTAATGCTCTCTTTCCCCTATTATCTTTTTCACTTTTCAAAAATTTCCCTTTTATAAATCTTCATCTTTAATAAAAGTACCGTTTATCGTTTTTCCTTTTCTGTTTTTAATTTCTTCATAGGCGTATTGTAGACACTCTTCTAAAGTCCAACCTTGTTGTTGAGCTAGAATAATTAAAGTTACTATGGTATCGCCTATACCATCTTTAAGTGCTTTTTTATCATTACGTGATAATGCAGCAGCAACTTCGCCCGCTTCTTCATAAAACTTTAGTGCTTGTCTGTCTGAATTACCATTGTGTAAATTTTTATTTATACTCCATTGCTCTACTTGTTTTACTAATTGATTTATTGTGTTATTCATTTTATTGAATTACCCCTTTACTTTTATATAATCGCTCAAATTTTTCCAGTTTCATCAACTACAAAATACTCATATATTAACCTCACCTAAAACTCCACCTACTCTTAGAGTAATCTTCATCATTTTTTCACACCTCAAAAATTATTTATTATTAATTAATAGTTTTTTTCTGTATTAATTATTTTTTATCTTTATCTAACAATTCTCTTTTCTCCTGATCTATAAATTGCTTAAATTCATTTTGTGCTTTAATTACTATATTTATATCGTGTTTATCAATTTTTAAGTCCATGAGCTCAATTAAAATAATTCCGATAATCATAGGTAAAATGTATTCAATAAAATCATACATAAATGCTAACGTGACACTGGCCGATAAAGATATACACATGACTAAACCTAAAATCGTTCTGACTAATCTGTTTAATATATGTGGTGTGATGTAGTATGTAATACACATGATGATGAATAAAATTGAAATGAATAAATGTTCCATATGTATTTTCACTCCTTTTAGAAACTTACTTTATTTCAATAAGTCCTTAATTTGTTTTAAAGCGTCGTCTATTTTTCTACTACTGTTATTCTTAGTACTGCCAATTTGTACAGATACGTTTTGTACCCTTACAAATTAACAGGATACGAAATGATGGTTAATTTTGTTAACTTTGCTTAATCTTATTCTTTCATAGTCTTTAATTTACTTTTATTAATAACTTAAGGCTAACCACAACAATCAATAATTTCATGTATTTCGAACATTATTATCACTCCCACTTTTCATTAAGTTTTCTTTTAAAAGCTGCGACTTTATTTTGAAAACTTTTGTCAGCATCTAGACTTTTATCCTTATCATTTTTGATACTTTCTTTATTCTCAAGCCATTTCGGAGTTAGCTCTTTGCTTTGATATTGTATAGGGGCGTTGCGTCTTTTTCGCATTTCACTTTGCTGTAATTCATATGCTCTTACTTTGTCGATACCTTGCAAATTAGTTTGTAGCCATCCGTTTAATATACTTTTTGCATATCCCCAATTAACTTTGTTTCTGTCTTTAGCAATCTTGAGGGCAGCAATCACAATTTGATTTGCATCTTGGTTAAAAGAATCGAGGTAATAATTAATATCTTCGTAGGTATATTGTGTGATAAATCCGAAGCCATTATCTTGGAAGAAGTCGAAGGCGCTACTATTCTTCTCCTTCTCCTCCTTCTTCTCCTTCTTTACATTCTTATAATTCTTCTCATTCTTTACATTCTTGTTCGTGTTCACTCTTCTGTTCAGGCTATTGTCCTTCTTTTGTTCACACTGTTGTTCATTACATTGTTCATTTTGTTGTTCATTTTGTTGTGCATTTATTTGTTTACTTTGTTGTTCAGTCTGTTGTTTTTTTATTTCGTCTTTTCCTTGATAAATAGCGTAGTTATGCACAAAAACCGTTGTTCCGTTTTTCGTTTTTTTCGTTGTTATCATTTCATCACACTCTAACAACTTTAAAAATTTTCTTACTGTATTTCTTGAAACGCCCCAACGTTCCGAAAGTTTCAATTCAGATGTGTGAAAACTACCCCTCTTAATTACTTTTAAATCTCCACCAATCATAATTTTTTTATCTCTATGATTAGTTAACAAAAGCATATCAATCCACCATTTGAATTTTTGTGAATCATCCCAAATCCAATGATCTATTACTTGACGATGTAGTTTTATCCATCCACTCATTTATCGTTACCTCTCTAAAATGGTAAATCATCATCATTAATTTCTACTTGTGTATTGGCATTTGCGAATGGATTGGGTTGATGATGGTTGTTACTTTGATTAGTATGTTGATAATTATTTTGTTGCTGTGATTGGTAGTTATTTACTTGTGGCGATTGATAGTTATTTGGTTGATAATTGTTTTGTTGATTATTATAAGGTCTTTGATACTGTTGATTTTGTTGGGTATTACTTTCTAAAAATTGGATAGATTCAGCTACAACTTCAGTAACATAGACTCTTTGTCCATCTTTATCATAGTTACGTGTTTGGATTCTGCCTACAGCACCCGCTTGTATCCCTTTACTCAAATATTGACTACATAACTCTGCAGTTTTCCTAAATGCTATTACGTTAATAAAATCTGCGTCTCTATCACCATTAGCATTTTTGAAACTTCTATTAATAGCAAGTGTAAAGCTTGCAACTGCAACTCCCGATGGTGTATTTCTAAGTACTGGATCTTTGGTTAATCTTCCAACTAATACTACATTGTTAATCATTATTGATTACCTCCACTTATTTGTTTATTCCAATTGAGGACTGTTTGTAGAGCTTGCATACAATCAAATACACTTAATTTTTCGTAACTTATAATACCTAATTGTTGTTTAACTCCTTCTACCGTATCTCCAACTCTTTGAGCAAATGTTTCAATACTATTCTTTAAAACATCAATATCGTTCTTATCTGCTTTACTATACTTTTGCTTTTTCTGTTTTGCGTCTGGATCGTCTTCATCTGTTGGAATGTTTAAGAGCTTTAAAATGAAATAACGTTCTGCATAAGTAAGCGCCGTCCCATAGGCCTGTGCCACATCTTGTTGTTGACCGAATGCGGCAAAATAAATTTCAATCTTATCTTTAGTAACACTATCAACTAAGTTATATATTATTTTTAGTATGACTATATGCTCAGTTTTTCCTTTATTGTTTTTAGTTTCAACATGTTGAAACTCTTCAACAGAAGGAAACATTAATAAGCCATGTTCTTCCATTTTAGGACGCATTTTATAAAGTATTTGGCTACCTTCCACATAATCATAGTTATAACCTTTAGCATCTTTTTGAAATCCTTCAATACTTGCTTTAACTTCAGCTATTTTTTGATAAATATTTAACTTTTCAGGCAAACTAATCACCTACTTTTACAGTGTATGATGTAGGTTTTTGGACTAAGTAAATTCCTTCCAATAACTCTCCATTAGAGTCTATTAATTTACCATTCTCTGTCTCATTAAAATCTTTTTTGATATCTGATTGATTTAATTTTTTAGTTACTTTGATATAGTTTAAAAATCCTCTATGTTCTAATTGATCTATAACATTTTGCTCATTACTAATTTGTATCACTTTAGACCCTTTTCTAGCTGTAACTTTGCCGTAAGGTGTATTTAACTTAAATTTTGCATCTTTTTCACGTTCTTCTTTAAAATATTCTGTTAGAATATGTTCAAAGTAATCTTTATTATGTTGAAGTTGCTCTGTTTGTTTATTTTGCCATTCCTTAATGCGTTCAATTTCTTGAATAGCAAGTTGATTTATTTCATTTTCTTTAGCTTGAATTGCATCTAATTTTTTAAATGCCCAGTTTGCTTGATCTAAATTAGTTATTTTAAATGTTTCATTTTGGCGTTCAATAGTTTCGATTTCCAATTGTTGTAATTCATTCATTAGATCAAGCCCCTTTTTTTACTAAAATTTGTCCACGCATAACTGCAATAATATAATTTTGCATACGTTCATGTGATTCTGGTTTTACTTCAAAAATCTGTAATAACTTATTATTTGTTTTATATCTATTATGATAATGTAAAAAGTTTATGATTAATTCATTTCTAGGAGTCTTTTCAATTTCCAATAAACAGCATTGGTTTGTATTCTGAAATTCATTAAATAAGTTTTGGTAGATATAGTACATTTTTTGTCTAGGTGTCATTGTCATTGTTGTTGTCCTCCAAAGTTGTTATAATTTAGTTGGTTATTTTTCTAACTGACTGTTAAGCATTGCCGTGCTTAATGGTCTTTTTTATTTCTTGAAAGAAATAATTATCATATAAAAGAAAAGTCATGATAGCTAATAGTGCAGCAGTACCAATAGCAGTTGTGAAATATAATCCAATCATCGCTAATAAAATTGACATGGTTACAAAAATCAAATTAGCAATGACGAATGAAATAAATGATTTGCACATGATGCCCTCACCTCCTTTAATTGCTGATTCTATTAATTACTTTTTGATAAGCATCTAAGATTTGTGGATATAGATAAATCACTCTTGTTCCAATTCGACGTGTAATTTCTACAATTTCAGGTTCACATACAATTTTATTTTGTAGAGTTGACTTACTTAGCCCTGTAATTGTTACTAGATCTTTAATATCAATTGAAGCGTATTGACGTTTGTAATTTTCTAAAATACTTTCCACCTTTGACTGCACTAACTCATTAATAAAATCATCTTTAATTTCAATTGCAATATTGCTCATAAGTTGTTCCTCCTTATAGTTCAAAATTATTGAACTTTACGATTAAAAAAATATATCGGGATACTATCTTCTTTTAGGCCTAACAGATCAATTGCTTTTGCCATTTCTTTATCTTTCCATGAAACTTTATTGTTAAGTTTCAGAGATAAGCTTCTTTCTGATAATCCAATACTTCTAGCAAAAGCATATTGGCTTCCATACTCAGAAATAATTTTGCCATTCAAAGCTGAATAATCGAATTTCATTTAAAAAACCTCCTTAATCAATGTTCAATAATATTGAACTTAAATTTAATTTATCACATTATTAAAAACCCCGCAATACTTTCATTCAATATTTTTGAATTTAATAATTGAACTTTAATTCAACGATATGTATAATAATTCTATAGACTTAAGGAGGTTTTAATGATGAAAAGTTCATTTAGTAATCGTTTGAAAGAAGCCATGAGAATAAACGGAATGAAACAAATTGATATTATCAATAAATCAAAATTACTAAATGATACTGACGTAAAAATTTCTAAAACTGATTTAAGTCAATATGTAAATGGTAAAACTTCCCCAGGTCAAAAGAAATTATATCTATTAGCAAAAGTTTTAAATGTAAGCGAAGCCTGGCTTCTTGGTTATAATGTTAATTCTGATCGTCCTACTGATGAAGAGAGACAGTTAAGTCATAATAAACAGATAATTGCAGCACATATTGATGACGATGTAACAGATGAAGAAATGAAGCAGATAATAAATTTTATAAACTTTATAAAAGATAATAAAAGCGATAAATAAAAAGAGACGCTAATTTATTACTAATACCTACTTGATTAGTATAATTGTGTCTCTTTTTTATTATATATATTTTTTTAGCATATAGTTTACTTCTCTAGCGATTAGTGATGATAAACATAAAAATTTAAAATTTCAATTTTATAAAAATAAACTGAAAAGGAAGTGATCTACTATGCATAATTGCAAGGAGATGATAAATAAAATTGAAGTAAAGTATATAGACTGCCCCGAAAAATTAAATGGCTTTATATGTGGTAATAATTTATATATAAGTAAATCTATTATTCCTGATTTAACAGTAAATGAAAAAGTAGTTTCGTATAGTACTCGACAGATAAATAAACTTAACTCTCTAACCATCAGTTCTGTAAGTGAATTTATTACTCTAGATCAACTCATCGAAGCTATTAAAAATCCTCAATTAAATTCATACTCAAAATTAGCAATCTACTTTAATACTACTTCAATTTTTATTAAACAAACTATAACTTTTTACAAAATCAAATATCCTAATTTAAATCTAATTAATGCCATTGATAATTAGCTTATTTTCAACTTAAGGAATATACATCTAGGGAGTGATAAAATGGCATCATTTGAAAAAAGAGGAAATAAATGGCGTTTTAAAGTACATTTTAAAGACCATAATGGAGATAAAAAATATATATCTAAATCCGGTTATAGAACGAAGACTGAAGCCAAAAAAGCAGCTATTGAAATTGAAAGTAAATTAAATAAGGGCTATAAAGAAGAAAAAAGCTACACTTTAACTGCATGGCTTGAATACTATCTAAATACTTGGCGTAAAAATAAAATTAGTGATAGTAGTTTTGAAATTGAACAATTTTCAAAAAAAAGAATATTAGATTTCTATAATGATATTAATATTAAAGACATTACACCATCTATGCACCAAAGTTTTATCAATCATTTAATAGAAAAAGGTTATAGTAAATCTACTTTATCTAAAACTCACAATTTGCTAAAGCGTAGCCTTGAAAGAGCTAAGTATGATAGATTAATATACTTCAATCCTTGCGAAGGAATTACACTGAATCATAAAGATTTAAAAATTAAGGATAAAGCAAAGTACTTACCTAAAGATAAAGTTAAGCCTTTTTTAGCAATGGTTAAAAAAAGAGATGTATATCAATATTTTTTATTTAGAACTTTAATAGAAACAGGTATGCGTATTGGTGAAGCTAGTGCATTATGTTGGAAAGATTATGATAGAAAATTAAAAACAATTTCAATCACAAAATCTTATGATCAAAAAAGAAATAAATTCGGCCCTACTAAAAATAAGGAAAACAGAATTATATTTATATCAAATGAATTAGCTAATGAATTATTTAAGCTTAAAACATTACAAAATGGTAATAAGATAGCTAATTCAGACTTCTATAATAATTCCTATGATTACATATTTTGCAATGAATTTGGTGAGCCGCTTCCACGTTCAACCACACATAATACTATGATGTATGTCACTAAAAGATTACTTGGTAAAGGAAATGAATTAAGTATTCACAAACTAAGACACACACACGCTACCTTACTTCTAGAAAGCAATGTACCTATGAAAGTAATTCAAGAACGTTTAGGTCATAAATCTGAAGCTATTACTAGTGAAGTTTATAGTCACGTTACTAAAAAAATGAATGATAATGCTAAAGAAAACTTTGAGAAGTATATTAAGAATGTATTTTAAAATTAGTTGCCCAATAGTTGCCCATTCAAGTAAAATTTAGAATCATTATATATATAAGTTGCCCACTTTTATATAAAAAAGAAGCTAAGGCAAAATGCCTTAACTCCTTACCCCTATTAGGTTTCCCCTGAAATTGTTTAGCGCTTAGTATTGCTTAATATACTGTTCTCTTTCCCATTCGGATACTTGAGTTCTATAGTAATCCCATTCAATAGATTTTGAGTTAATAAATTGATTGTAAATATGATTACCTAAAGCGTTTTTAATTGATTTATTTTCACGCATTGCTTTTAACGCAGTGTATAAAGTTGAAGGTAAGTCTTGGATACCAACTGCTTCTCGTTCTTCACGATTCATTTCGTAGATATTTTGGTTTACTGCTTCTGGAACCTCAAGTTTATTCTCAATGCCATCTAATCCTGCTTCTAAAATTGCTGCTAATGCCATGTACGGGTTAGCTGCAGGATCAACTGAACGTACTTCAATACGAGTTGATAGACCTCTAGATGTTGGAACACGTACTAAAGGTGAACGGTTTTTACCACTCCATGCAATATAACATGGTGCCTCGTAACCTGGTACAAGACGTTTATATGAGTTGACGATTGGATTACATACTGCAGTGAATCCTCTAGCGTTTTTAAGGACACCAGCTGTAAATTGATAAGCAGTATCAGTCAATTGTAAATCACCTTCAGGATCAAAGAACGCATTCTCTTTTCCTTTAAATAGTGATACGTTGAAGTGCATACCACTTCCGTTTACACCAAATAATGGTTTTGGCATAAATGTGGCATGTAAATTATGCTTACGTGCAATTGTTTTAACAACTAATTTAAATGTTTGGATATTATCACATGCTGTAACAGCGTCTGCATATTTAAAGTCAATTTCATGTTGACCTGGCGCTACTTCATGGTGGCTTGCTTCAATATCAAAGCCCATATCTTCTAATTCTAATACGATGTCACGACGACAATTTTCACCTAAATCTGTAGGAGCTAAATCGAAATAACCACCATCATCGTTTAATTCTAATGTAGGTTCGCCTTTTTCGTCTAATTTAAATAAGAAAAATTCTGGTTCAGGTCCTAGATTAAAATCAGTAAAGCCCATGTCTTCCATTCTTCTTAATACACGCTTCAAGTTAGCTCGTGGATCACCTTCAAATGGTGTACCATCTGTTTTAAATACATCACAGATTAGTCGTGCTACTTTTCCTTGTCCAGCAGTCCAAGGGAAAATAACCCAAGTATCTAAATCAGGATGTAAATACATATCTGATTCTTCGATACGAACGAAACCTTCAATAGATGAACCATCAAACATCATTTCATTGTCTAATACTTTTTCTAATTGACTTACTGGAACTTCAACATTTTTAATAGTCCCTAAAATATCAGTGAATTGTAATCTTAAATATCTTACGTTTTCTTCTTCAGCAAATTTACGAATATCATCTTTTGTAAAACTACGTTTTGGCATGGTATAAATCCTCCAATTTTATTTAATAAATCGTGATAAATCGCCACGATTTATTGGTAATGTTTCACTACGTGGTTTCTGCGTTGCGTCAACAATCATTCTCTTTCTTGTCTCTTGTTCATCAGTAGTTAAATGCCCTTGCTCATCGAATATAATTTGTTTAATACCTCTAATATTAAATCCCTTTTCGATAAGAGACTTTATTTCTAACAACCTCTCTAAATCGTTCATAGAAAATAATCTCTTATTTCCATCTGTTCTTTCGGGCATCACAAGTTCATGTGTTTCATAGTAACGAATTTGTCTTGGTGATAAATCAGTCAATTTACTAACCACACTCATAGAGAAAACGGCCATGTTTCGTCTGATTGAATCATTAGACATTCCTTGAACCTCTCCTCTACTTTTGAACTTGTTATTAATTTAGCATAGTTTTACTTTAATTACAAAAGTATGTAAGGTTTTCTGACATAAACCTTCTAAACCTTATTATATCAATGTTTATTTATTAGTAATTAATTAAAATTAGAAATGAGAATGGCTTATAACACAAAAATTTTATAATTTTCCGACAATTTATATTGTTCGAAATAAAAAGAGATTGCTTTTCAAAGTATAACTAAGCTTAATAACTTTTATCTTAGGCGTAACAACTCTAAGAATAAGGCTAGAACATCGTCCATTCTCTTTATATCTATTACTTTTGGGGAGTCGAAAATCTTATCGAAAACAAACTCCTTATAACATCGTTATCATTTATATGATCTTTCTTTGATGATTTAATGAATCATACGAGAATGCTTTTATGCTATATCCTTATATTGAGCCTAATCTTTTATACTTTGATCTCAATCTCTTAAAAATTATAGTAAATTGTTATCTTGCATATCTTGCACCGCACGCGTAACAGCTAATTTGACATGTTCATAAGTTAAACCACCTTGAACATATGCTTCATAAGGCGGGCGTATAGGTCCGTCTGCAGATAATTCAATAGATGAGCCCTGAATAAATGTACCTGCAGCCATGATGACATCATCTTCGTATCCAGGCATATAGCTAGGTTCTGGACTAAAATGTGCGTTAATTGGTGAAGCGTGTTGTATACTTTGACAAAATGAAATCATTTGCTCTTTCGTCTCAAATTGAACCGTTTGAATTAAGTCTGTACGATAAACATTATATTTAGGGGAGGTCTTCATGTTTAGTTTTTCTAATAACAAACTAGTAAACAGTGCACCTTTTAAACTTTGGCTAACCACATGTGGTGCTAGAAAGAATCCTTGATACATTTCTTGTAGAGAATTAAGTGAGGCACCTGCTTCCTTACCAATGCCTGGTGCTGTTAAACGATAACCACAGCGTTCAATTAAATCTTGTCTACCAGCAATATATCCTCCAATTTTAGCTAAACCTCCACCTGGATTTTTAATTAATGATCCGGCGATTAAATCAGCACCTACTTCAATTGGTTCTTTTTCTTCTACAAATTCCCCATAACAATTATCAACAAAAATAATGATATTGGGATAAACCTCTTTAATTGATTTTATTGCTTGTTCAATTTCATTTATTGTAATTGATGGACGTTGATCATATCCTTTTGATCGCTGAATTGCTACAACTTTTGTATTGTCATTAATTTCAGTGATGACTTTAGGAATATCAATTCGACCGTCACGTAATTCGACTTCATTATAGCGAACACCATATTCTTTAAGACTTTCAACACCATTGCCATTTATGCCAATGACTTCAAGAAGTGTATCATATGGACTACCTGTAATATAAAGTAGTTCATCATTGTTTTTTAACGTACTTTGTAAGGCTAAAGTAATAGCGTGGGTACCTGATATAATTTGAGGTCTAACAAGTGCGTCATCTGCTTTAAATGTGTGCGCATAAATTTCTTCTAAATGGTCTCTCCCAAAATCATCATATCCATAACCCGTAGACCCGTGTAAATCACTTTCGCTAGCTTTAACATGGTGAAAAGCATTTAAGACCTTTTCTTGATTAAATAATGCACGCTTTTCAATTTTCTTAAAGTAAGGAATAAGTGTGTTTTCAACTTCTTCAACTAAATTGCTAAAATCTTGCATAATCTGTCTTCCTTTTTATAATTTTTTAAATCCTTTGATACGATAAGATGCTTGCGTTTCGTCAAATATTAATTCAGTAACAAGCGTATGTTGTTTAAGAAAATATAATCTATCTGCATCAGCACTGTCTACAATTTCTTCGTATGGGCTGAGACTATTTTTTATTTCTTGAATTACTAATTTTTTTACCTTTTCTTTATCATTTTCATCACGACTAGATACAAAAACATGCGCAGATTTAGATACAGGTACATCCATCTGTTCGTTACATAAGTCTTTTTTATTAAAAATAACTACTTGTGGAATATGATCCATTTCTAAATCATTAATGATTTGATTTACAGTGTCAATTTGAGTACGGTATTCCGAATGACTTGCATCGACGACATGCATAAGTATGTCTGCACCTTTAGCTTCTTCTAGTGTAGATTTAAACGCAGCCACCAAAGTCGTTGGTAATTTTTGAATAAATCCTACCGTATCAGAAATAATTAAATTAAATCCTTCATTCACTTGTATTTGTCGTGTTTTGGGATCTAATGTTGCAAACAAAATATTTTTTTCATAGGTCTCCTCATTAGCTAAAACATTAAACCATGACGATTTACCCGCATTTGTATAACCAACTAAAGCGATTTGAAAAACTTGATTTTGTTCACGTTTATTTCTATATCTTTCCCGATGATCCACGACCGTTTTTAATTGATGTTTAATCTCATTCATACGTGTTCTAATATGGCGACGATCCATTTCTAACTTTGTTTCACCTGGACCTCTTGTTCCTATGCCACCACCAAGACGAGATAGACTTTTACCATGACCTTGTAGTCTTGGTAACAAATAGTCGAGTTGTGCAAGTTCAACTTGTAGCTTTCCCTCTCTACTTCTCGCTCGCAACGCGAATATCTCTAAAATTAATTGGGTTCTATCGATGATTTTAATGCCCAAATTATCATTTAACGTTTTAGACTGTGCCGTCGTTAATTCATCATTGGTTACGACAACATCTATATCATGGAATTCTATGAAAGATTTTATTTCATCGATTTTTCCTTTTCCAACATAATATTTATGGTCAAATTGCTCTCTATTTTGAGTGATTTGTCCTTTAACATTAAGTTGGCAAGTTTGTGATAAAGCATCAAGCTCTTCCATAGTAGATTCAAAATTAAATTGACGATCCGTTTGAGCATGTACACCGATTAATACAGCAGTTTCTCGAATATTTTTTGTTTCATAGGTCGCATGCTGTGTCACGTTATACATCTCCTTTTAAAAGTTACTCAAGACATTTTATCATAGAGTGTGAACAAAGACTAACTACACAAATTGTGTTAAATTAGATGTATAGCGAAAGGGTGATAATATGGAAAGTATTTATGATTTCGTTGTAGAAAAAAACAATGGTGAAAGTTATAAATTAGAGCAGTATAAGGGTGACGTTATGCTTATTGTCAACACTGCTAGCGAATGTGGTTTTACACCTCAATTCGAGGGTTTACAGAAGTTATATGATGAGTATAAGGATCAAGGATTTATTATTTTAGGATTTCCATGTAACCAATTTGGTGGTCAAGAACCAGGCTCGGGGGAAGAAGCTGCTCAAAATTGCAAAATTAACTATGGTGTGACTTTCCCTATTCATGAAAAAGTTGATGTTAAAGGTGATAATCAACATCCATTATTCCGCTTTTTAACAGACGCTGCTAAAGGTATGATAAACGAAAAAATCAAATGGAACTTCACTAAATTCTTAATCGACCGTGAAGGTAATGTGATTAAACGTTTTTCCCCTCAAAAGAAACCGGAACAAATAAAGTCTGAAATTGAAAAATTACTATCATAAATTTTAAAAAGAAAATGCTTCATCTAATGTTTTTGAACTGAATTAATAAATTCAATATTTACATTAGATGAAGCATTTTTTATTACAAACATTCCTTGGTTTGTGTTAAAGTGCTACGTTTAAAACATGTGCTTCAATATTTAATAACATTCTTAAATAAGTCAAAATATGACTTCTATTGAGTTGATGCATTATGAATGCACTTTGATTACAACTTTTTATTCTTCACTATTCACTTCAGTTGCTTCAGACGATTCATTGTCTACAGTGAAAGTGCTGATCGCATGTTTGTAAATCAGATGTTGCTTACCTTGAGAATTTAAACTTACAACATATTTGTCATAATTTTCAACGACACCTTTCATTTGAAAGCCGTTTAAAAAGAAAATTGTGACTTCAGTTTTTTCCGATTTAAAGTTCTCTAGTGCTTGGTCTTGGATGTTTTCGTTTGCAATCATGGTTAGAACTCCTTTTATTTATTTGGGTTGTAATCTCATCTAACATCATTTGAAGTGACATCCTTTCTTTATTTAACCAATGAACATTCATTTTATTTTTAAACCAAGTCAACTGTCTTTTAGCATATTGTCGTGAATGCTGTTTTAATTTCTCTACAGCACTTTCCATGCTTATATTTCCCTTTATAACGGGTACAAGCTCTTTATACCCAATGGCTTGCATACTTTGACTCGCTTCAAAACCTTGTTCAACGAGATGTTTCACTTCATTAAATAATCCGTGGCCCAACATAATATCAACACGTTTATTTATTCTTAAATATAATGTTTCACGCGACATTTCAATCCCTATTAATAATGTATCATAATTTTCAGTAAATTGTTGCACTTTCTTGCGAGAACTTAAAAGTTTTTTTGTTTTCAAATAATATTCTATTGCTCGCAACACTCTTTTTCTGTTATTAGGATGTATATCCTTGGCTGATTCTTTGTCGAATGAAGCTAAATATTCGTGAAGCTTATTATTATTAAGCTGCTCAAGTTCTGTTAATTTTAATTTAACTTGCTTCATTTTATCATCAGATATGGATTCATCTTCAAAAGCATAGTTATATAAGAGAGATTGTATATATAGTCCTGTTCCTCCTGCTATAATAGGCACCTTGCCTCTTCCAGTAATATCTTTAATATATTTTTCTGCCCTTGTTTTAAATTCATATGCAGAAAAAGAAGCATCCGGAGGCAAGATATCTATCATATAATGTGGTATACCTTCCATTTCTTCAGTTGTAACTTTTGCTGTACCAATATCCATGCCTTGATAGACCTGCATTGAATCTCCGCTAATAATTTCTCCGTTAAATTTTTTAGCAACTTCAATACTTAACTCAGTTTTACCTGAAGCCGTTGGACCTACAATAACGATTAAAAAAGGCTTTGTCATTTCAGTCATTTAAGATTCACTCACTTTTGTTTTTTCAAAATTTGCTTTTCCATCCATTCAAACATGTGTTGCCAAGTTTTCAAATAATCTTCTTCAAATAATATTTCATGACGCTTATGTTTATATAGTTGTACTGTTATATGTTTAATACCTGCCCTTTTATATAATCTAGCTAAATGCTTTATACCTTTACCATATTCACCAAACGGATCATCTTTCCCAGAAATAAATAGTATAGGTAGATTTTTGTCTGTTCTTTTTAATTGTTGTCGTTCTGCTGTTTTCATCATGGTCTTTAAAGTTTGATAAATGAGCTGATTTGATACTTTGAATCCACAAAATTCATCTTCCACAAATTTATCAACTTCATCTTGACGTGTAGAAATCCAATCACTTTCTGTTCGAGGTTGAGTGATTTTTTTATTGAAAGTTTTATTCAATAATTGATTCACCCATTTGAGTCGACGTCGTTTTCCAAAAATAAATGTAACTATCTTCATCGCTATACGTATGGGAACGCCTTTCCACTTGGAGAACATACCTGTTCCTGTAAGAATTAAACCTTGAGCAATGTCAGGATACTTTTCAACAAATAATCTAGCAATAATGGAGCCCATTGAATGACCTATGATAATATAGGGTACATTGAGCTCTTCAAGATATAATGTCTCAATGATTTCATAAGCATCATCTACAATTTGATTCATGCTATTAAAATGACCACGTTCATTCTCATCTATTTCTTTACCATGTCCACGGTGATTATGTCTGACAACATCATAACCTTGTGTATTTAAAGCTTCAACTAACTCTTGATAACGGTCCATATGTTCAGCCATGCCATGGAAAAGATGAACAATACCAATAGTACTCTTTTTTGCTTTATCAATTTTCACCTCTATCATTGTTCCATCTTCAACTGTTATTTTAAAATGACTTTGACTCACAACATATGCCCCCATTCCTTTTTATTTGTTATGTCATTTATAGTACATCAACCTATATCATATTTAATATACCGTGTGTGAGATATCATATCAAATCGTACGCACATTGAGGTTTTAGAAGTTTATAGTATTAAAATAAAAAACTACTTGCAGATAAAAAGGTCTCCTCCATCTACAAGTAGTTTATTATAATCTATTAGATATACAATCAATAGGAATGATTAAGCTTTAGTTGCGGGTTGATCATTACCTGTACGTGCCTCATCAATCGCAACTTCTACTTCTTTAGTATAAGCCTCTTTTTGAGTTTCACTATAATTAAGCATATCTGCCATAACATCTATCACAGCATTTTTATAATCTAACACATCTTGAATATTAAAGTATAATTTGCCAGAACGACGTACTAAGAAGTCAGTTGGTTTGTAAACCATTTCTTGTTGAATGCTATAAACTAATTCAACATAAATTTCTAATGGCAACTTACTATCATGGTATGGTGCCGTTTGAGCAATATTAAATAGTTGATCCACATTTGAACCATATTTACTTGCTAAGCGACGTGCCACATCTTCATCAATTCCAAATCCTTTAGCTGCATCAACTTTTTGTTCAACAAAGTGTTCAAAGTTTTTGCTTCCGCCAACGTCACCACCGGAAATTTTTACATATTTTGTGGCGCATGATTCAAATTTCAACCCGTATTCTTGTTTTAAACGTTTAGCTAATAGATCAACAATTTCTAGTGCCATATGACGATAACCAGTTAATTTACCGCCTGCTATAGTTAATAATCCAGATTCACCTTCCCAAACTTCATCTTTACGTGAGATTTCAGAAGGATCTTTACCTTTTTCAAGAATTAACGGACGAATACCTGCCCATGTTGATTCAATATCTTCATCTTTAACATTAACTGTTGGGAACATGTAGTTAATTGCATTAATTAAATAGTCTCTATCTTCTTGTGTTGTTAAAGGAGTTGCTTTTTCATTATCATAAAATGTGTCAGTTGTTCCTACATAAGCTTTTCCTTCACGTGGAATTGCGAAAATCATACGTCCGTCTTTTTCAGTATCAAAGTATACTGCTTGACCTAATGGGAATTTAGATTGATCTATAACAACGTGCACACCTTTAGTTAATCTTAATTGCTTATTGTTACGAGCATAATCGCCACTTCTCACTTCATCAACCCATGGACCTGAAGCATTAATAACTTTTTTAGCTTTAATCGCATACGTTTCGCCATCAATCATATCCAATACTTCAATACCATTTACTTTCTTATTAGAATCATAAGTGAAGTGTTCTGATTTTGTATAATTAAGGATTTCTGCTCCATTTTCAGCAGCTTTTTTCATAACTTCAATAGTTAAACGCGCATCATCAGTACGGTATTCTACATAGTAGCCACCGCCTTTTAATCCATCACGTTTAACTAAAGGTTCTTTATTTAACGTTTCTTGCTTAGATAACATTTTTTTACGTTCAGATTTTTTGACACCAGCTAGACGATCGTACATAGCTAGTCCAATAGAAGTTGAGAACTTACCAAATGTACCACCTTTATGCATAGGTAAAAGCATCCATTCTGGTGTTGTCACATGCGGACCATTTTCATAAACAATAGCACGTTCTTTACCTGTTTCTGCAACTACCCCTACTTGCAGTTGTTTTAAATATCTTAAACCACCATGTACAAGTTTAGTTGAGCGTGAACTTGTACCTTGTGCAAAGTCTTGCATCTCTACTAAAGCTACTTTCATCCCACGATTGCTTGCATCTAAAGCAATACCTGCACCTGTAATACCGCCACCTACGATAACAACATCGTATTCAGTGTCTCTTAAATTCTTTTTTATATGATCCCTTTTCAATGTAGATAATGACATTATCTAAACGCCTCCTAGTTATAAATAAAAAACGAGAAATTTATCCCCACAATAACATTAAATTGTTTTGTACGAACAAATCTCTCGTTTCTCGATTTTCTTATTAACTTATCTAAATTATAACACAGTTAAGAAAATCAAGTCCATTTAAAGATTTAAAAAGTCTAAAACATAGCTTAATCTTCTAATTTAAATACTTGAGTCGCCTTAACAGCTTTTTTCCAACCACTATAAAGTTTATGACGTTGATCTTCATCCATTTCTGGTTTGAACTCAGTTTGAAGTTTCCAACGTTCACGGATATCCTCTTTATCATCCCAGAATCCAACAGCTAATCCAGCTAAATATGCAGCACCAAGTGCTGTTGTTTCTTGGATTTCAGGTCTTTCAACAGATGAATTTACGATATCTGCTTGGAACTGCATAATGAAGTTATTTTTTACAGCACCACCATCAACGCGTAAATTTTGAACTTCAATACCTGAGTCCTTAGACATAGCTTCCATAACATCTCTTGTTTGATAACATAAAGATTCTAATGTAGCACGAATGAAATGTTCTTTTTCCGTACCACGAGATAATCCGAAAATAGCACCTCTTGCTTCTGAATCCCAATAAGGTGTACCTAAACCAACAAATGCTGGAACCATATAAACACCCTCAGTTGACTCTACTCTTGAAGCATAGTTTTCGGTTTGTGGCGCAGAATTAATCATTCTCAAACCATCTCGTAGCCATTGGATAGCAGAACCAGATACGAAAATTGAACCTTCAAGTGCATAATTAACTTTTCCATCTAAACCGTATGCAATGGTTGTTAACAAGCCACTTTCAGACTTAACTGCTTCTTCACCAGTATTCATTAGCATAAATCCACCTGTGCCGTATGTATTTTTTACATCACCACGGTCGAAACATGCTTGACCAAATAATGCTGCTTGTTGGTCACCGGCAATACCAGCAATAGGTACTTCTTGACCAAAGAAGTGATAGTCGATAGTTTTCCCGTAAATTTCACTTGATTCTTTAACTTCAGGTAACATTTGTTTAGGAATATCTAAGAGTTCTAACAACTCATCATCCCATTTTAGGTCATAAATATTAAACATTAATGTACGACTTGCATTTGTGTAATCTGTAATATGAGCAGTACGCCCTGACAATTTCCATACTAACCATGAATCGATTGTTCCGAAGAGTAAATCACCATTTTCAGCTTTTTCTCTAGCATCTTCAACATGATCAAGAATCCATTTTACTTTAGTTCCCGCAAAGTACGGGTCTAAAAGTAAACCTGTTTTTTCTCTAAATGTTTCTTCATAGCCTTGTTCCTTTAAATTTGTACAAATATCCTGTGTCTGACGTGATTGCCAAACAATAGCGTGATAGATTGGACGACCTGTATTTTTATCCCATACAACTGTCGTTTCACGTTGGTTTGTAATACCAATACCTTCAATTTGATTTGCATTAATATTGTTTTCATTAAGTAACTCAGCCATAACTGATAGAACAGATGTCCATATTTCATTAGCATCATGTTCTACCCAGCCTGGATGTGGAAAGTGTTGTTTAAATTCTCTTTGAGAAACACCTTTAATTTCTCCTTCTTTATTAAAAAGTATCGCACGTGAACTCGTAGTTCCTTGATCAATTGATAAAATATATTTTTCCATAGGTATATGACTCCTTCAAAAGTGAATAATGAATTCATTATCTAAACAATTAAACATTCTAAAATGATAATTAAATAGACTTTTAAATGTGATTGTTCAACACACATGAACATATCACGTTAATCATACGGTTATATATACGAATGCCATATGTTAATAAATTGATTCAATATCGTTGTTTTTATTTTGAGATATCTTATTTAGTATCACACCAAGTATAAGTGTGAATATAAGTACAATTAAACCAATGAAACAACTAAAATTGAATGTTTGTTTATAAAATACTTCGTAAACAATCGCACCTAACATACCGCCTGCCATTGGTCCCAGAACGGGTACAATTGCGTAAGACCAGTTAGATTTACCTTTACCATGAATTGGCAAAATAGCATGCGCAATACGTGGTGCTAGGTCACGGGCTGGATTAATAGCGTAACCAGTAGTACCTCCTAAGCTTAAACCAATTGCTATGATAAGACTACCAACAATAATTGGATTTAAACCATCAGCAATTTTATTAACCCCGATAAATAAAATTCCTAATGTTAAAGCCATAGTCCCGATAATCTCACTTAAAAAGTTAGCAAAATAATTTTTAATAGCTGGTGCTGTTGAAAATACACCTAATTTGACTGCTGGATCTTCTGTAACTTTCCAGTGTGGTAAATACATTAACCATACTAAAGCTCCACCAACAATACCGCCAAGCATTTGACAAACAATATAGCCCGGTACTTGTGCCCAGCTAAATCCACCATCCATGGCTAAAGCAACTGTTACAGCTGGATTTAAATGTGCACCAGAAAACGTTCCAACAGCATAAACGCCCATTGTTACTGCCAAACCCCAACCAAATGCAATAACAATCCAATCTGCACCGTTACCAGCACTTCTCTTTAAGTTAACGTTTGCACAAACGCCACCACCAAAAAGAATAAGGATTGCAGTACCTAAAAATTCTGCTAAATAAGCATTCATATACATTCCTCCCAAAAAACAGGGAGACCCCTACGTCAAATATATTACTTGTAGAAATCTCCGCGTCTCTCTTCTAATATTAACTTTTAAACTTGTTATAAGTTTACTATTATGTTGTAAGCGTTGTCAACAATTTTGTAAAAAAATTGTCATATTTGATTAAAGTTTTTATTGATATAGTGAGCATTTGTTTTTAATGTACTAAATAAAAGGTTTAACAATTTTTTTAAAAGTACATTTTTCTTTTTTCATAAAAAAAGAATGCACTTTAAGTTATTAATCATCCGGTATTCAAATCCACTCATTCCATGAAAAAGTGATAATACGCTGATTAACAAACTTAAATGCATTCTCATTAACAGTATATGAATTACCAAAGTTTTTCGTAACTTGTAGTAACGTACTTAGCACCATTGGAAATTGCTTCACTAATTTCCGATGGTTCATCAATAAGACCACCAGCTATTACTGATGCTGATGTTTCTTGTTGAATTTTACTCACTGCTTTACTTGCAACACCAGGTAAAACTTCAACATAGTCAGGCTCTACTTTTTTAATCAGTTCAATACTTCTTGTTAACGCTTGACTATCTATAATAAACACTCTAAATATCGTCAATGTATTTAACATTTTTGCTTTTTTGATGACCTTTGCTTTTGTAGAAACAATACCTTTAGGTTTATATTGTTGAATAATGTACTCACAAGCAAATTCATCATGACTGAGTCCTTTGATTAAATCGATATGTACATAACATTCAATCGAATGACTTTTAAGTAACTCCATAATGCTTTTCAAATGACCTATATGCATATCTAACACAACACATGCCTTGTAGTCTGTTTTAATTAACTTTTCTAAATCTCTCATATTTCTAATAGCTGGCAAAATATTCTCTTTCATAATTAAAACTCCTCTACATTACTCTTTTAAATAACTTTTCTAATTCGTAATTTGAAAAATTGATAATAATCGGTCTGCCATGAGGACAAGTAAAAGGATCTTCTGCTTCTCTTAGTTGATCAATTAAATCTGCCATTTCATTATTTTTTAAATAGTGATTAGCCTTAATTGATTTCTTACAAGACATCATGATTGCTGCATCTTCTCTTATTTTCTTCACATCAACACTTTTGTGTTTTAATACAAGTTCAATCATATCTTTAATAATTTCTTCCGCTTCTACTTTTGGAAACCATACTGGGTAGCTATTTACAATATAATCATGCCCACCAAAATGTTCAAGATGTACTCCTACTTTATCTAATTCATCTTTGTACTGATCAATAATCATCTGTTCATCTTTAGAGAAATGGAAAGTGAGTGGTATTAATAAGTTTTGCACTTCATTTGTCACTTCGCCAATTTTTTCTCTAAAATATTCATATTTAATTCTTTCCTGAGCAGCATGTTGGTCAATCATAAACATTCCATTTTCATTTTGTGCAATGATATACGTACCGTGTACTTGACCTACAATTTCCATATAAGGCACCCTACGATGAGGTGTCTGACTCACTGTTCCTTTAATATCTTTTGATTGCTGATTTAATATCTCATATTCGTTAGATGTGTCTTGTTCCATATCAAACAATACTTCTTTTTGACTTTGTAAGTAAGTATCATCAATGTGATTGTTTAATTCATTAGAAACTTCCGTACTTTCATTATTTGTCGATGAAGTTGAATCTAAATTATTCCTATGCGACTCAACATCATGATTCTTATCTTTTTGATCATGTACATATGGTGCAGATGTTTCTCCAATTTGTGATTGTTTCTTCTCGAAATTAATCTTTTGTTGTTCAAATGTTTCTAAAACCTTATTCTTTTTGGGCGTACGATTTAAGTCGTTTTGTGGGATGAGAATTTTGTCTTTAAAAGCCTCTCTGATTTTAGTTACGATAAGATCGTAAAGTTGATCTTCTTTAGAAAGTCTCACTTCTAATTTTGTTGGGTGAACATTTACATCAACCAAAATAGGATCCATTTGGATGTTAATATAACATATAGGAAATCTTCCTATTGTAAGCAATGTGTGATACCCCTCTAAAATTGCTTTATTGAGTACAAAGTTTTTGATGTATCTACCATTGATGAAAATAGAAATGTAATGTTTATTACTTCTTGAATGCTCAGGCTTAGCTACAAATCCTTCAAGATGATAATCACTAGTATCACCCGAAATATGCACTAAATCCTTTGCTACTTTCATTCCATAAATTTCAGCCATTACTTCATTTGTTCTTCCTGAGCCATTCGTACTTAAAATTTTTTTACCATCTGAAACTAAAGAAATTCTAATTTCGGGATGACTCATAGCCATTCTATTTACAATGTCCGTAATTTTACCTAGTTCGGTATACAAACTTTTTATATATTTTAAACGTGCAGGTGTATTGTAGAATAATGACTCCACTTGTATATCTGTACCCTTTTTAGCTTTTGCAGGTTTTTCATGAATAATTTTACCATCTTCAGCATATATTTCATGTCCATTTTCATTATCAGTACAGGTCTTTAATGTCACCTTTGCTACTGATGAAATACTAGCTAAAGCTTCTCCCCTAAACCCTAAAGTACGAATATGGAACAAATCATCATCTGCGACTATTTTACTCGTTGCGTGTCTATGAAATACTAACCCTAAATCTTCCTGAGCAATACCTGTGCCATTATCTACAACCCTTATTGCTGAAATTCCAGACTGTTCAACCTCAATATTAATCTCTGTCGCTTGTGCATCAATTGCATTCTCTAAGAGCTCTTTAACTACGGAACTTGGTCTTTCAACTACTTCACCCGCAGCTATTTTATTAGCTAGAGACGTCTCAAGTTCTTTTATTTTCCCCATCGTTTACACCTCTTCTACTTTAATTGACTTTGTAATTCATTCAGCTTGATTAAGGCTTCCAATGGTGTCATATTGGATAGATTTAATTCTCGAATTTGACATTCAACTTCACTTTGTTGATTGTAACCATCAAATAAATCAAAAGTCGCTTGCTCATAATTGTGATTTGATGTATGCGTTTCTATAACTGATTGTTCTTCTTCTATTTGACCAAAATCGTTATACGACGGAACCGTACGTTGATTGTCAGTATCCTGATGAGAAAGTTGATACGAAGGTTTTTGCTCAAATGCATTTAAAATAACTTGCGCTCTATCAATGACTTCATTAGGTAAATCCGCTAATTTTGCCACTTGAATACCATAGCTATCATCTACAGCGCCATCTTTGACTTTATGCAAAAATATCAGTTCACCTTGATACTCGTTTGCTGCAACATGTACATTTTTTAAACAGTTAAGCATTTGATCAAGTGAAGTCAATTCATGATAATGTGTTGAGAAAAGTGTCTTGGCATGGCTAGTTTGAGCGACATATTCAATCATCGCTTGCGCTAACGCAAGACCATCATAAGTGGATGTACCTCTTCCTATTTCGTCAAAGATAATTAAACTATTTTCAGTAGCATAAGTTAAAGCTTTTTGAGCTTCTAACATTTCTACCATAAATGTACTTTTACCTGATACAAGGTCATCTGCTGCACCAATCCTAGTAAAAATTTGATCAAATATAGGTAATGTTGCTGAATCACATGGTACATATGCTCCCATTTGAGCCATGATACTTATTATAGCAACTTGTCTCATATATGTTGACTTACCTGACATATTAGGTCCCGTAATGAGATAAATAAACGTTTCATCATCAAGATGGCAATCATTAGGTACATAATCATTATGATCCATCACTCTCTCAACAACAGGATGTCTTGAGTTTTCTAAATGTAAAACTTTATCATCACTAAATGTAGGTTTGACATAATTATATTTTTGAGCAATTTCAGCAAAACTTTGTAAACAATCAAGTTCTGAAATGATTTTCGCTTGCTTTTGTAAACGTTCCGTGTACGTTTTAATGTGTTCTCGTAATTTAACAAATAATTCATATTCTAACTCTACTGCTTTATCTTCAGCACCAAGTATTATATCTTCTTTTTCTTTTAATTCATCCGTAATAAATCGTTCAGCATTAGATAATGTTTGTTTTCGATTATAGCCAAACGCTTCAGGTTGAAAATTATTTAAGTTTGCACGTGTAATTTCTATAAAATAACCAAACACTTTATTAAAACTAATCTTCAATGACTTAATACCTGTACGTTCACGTTCTTTTGCTTGTAATTCTGCAAGCCAAGTTTTACCATTTTTTGAAGCTTCTAAATATTCATCTAGTTGCGTGTTGAATCCTTTTTTAAATAAACCACCATCTTTGATGGAAATAGGCGGCTCTTCAACTAAACTTTCTTCTAAAATTTGTAACAAGTCATCTAAAGGTTCCAATTCTTTAAATTGCGTGGTAGTTTGTGCATCCAATTCATTGAGTAATGCTTTTATATGAGGTATTTCGGATATAGAATGCTTTAGTTGTATTAAATCTCTTGCATTTACGTTTCCGTAACTCACTCTTCCTACAAGTCGTTCTATGTCATACACTTGATTTAAATGATTACGTAATGTATCTCTTTCAATAAAACGGTCCATAAACTCTTCAACAATATTTAATCTGTCGTTGATTTGTTGTTTATTAATTAATGGGCGATCAATCCACTGCTTTAAACGTCTAGCACCCATTGGTGTTTTTGTCTCATCCATTAACCATAACAAGGTCCCTTTTTTTGATTTTAATCGTATGCTTTCTGTCAGCTCTAAATTTCTCTTTGCATAATAATCCATCTTCATATAATCAACTGCAGCATATTCAATCACTTCCTCAATGTGAGATAAGTCTCGCTTTTGTGTGTGATGAATATAATCTAGCAATAATTGAGTTGTGTCATGCATTAACTGATGTGTCAACTGATTCATATCATAATCTTCATCAGATATATCTTCACGAACAGTAATCGTCTCAGTTATCATGTTGATTTGTCTTTTTAATTCTTCAGATAGAGCTTGCTTTATGACAATTTCATTGGGATTAATTGTTGTAATCTCATTAAGCAAGGTTGCTGTATCTTTGAAATGAGTTACTTTGAGTTCTCCTGTAGAAACATCACAATAGCATAATCCAAATTCTTCATTTTCGATAAAACTTAAAATATAATTATTTTTCTTTTCATCCATACCACTTTGATCCATAACAGTTCCTGGTGTGACGATTCTTACAACTTCTCTTCTAACCATTCCTTTTGTTTGCTTTGGATCTTCCATTTGTTCACATATAGCGACCTTATACCCATTATTAATCAATGTTTCAATGTAATTATCAGCAGAATGATATGGTACGCCACACATCGGAATAGGATTTTCTTTTTTAGCATCTCTTTTCGTCAATGTTATTTCAAGTACTCTTGATGCTTCTTTAGCATCATCAAAGAACATTTCATAGAAATCTCCAAGTCTAAAAAATAGCAAACAATCATCATATTCAGATTTTATCTTTAAATATTGTTGCATCATTGGTGTAATGTTAGCCATTTCTATTTTCACAACCCTTATTCTTATATCTTTATTTATATTATATGTATCAATTTATGGTTTTTAACTCATTCATTTTAACATATATGTTTTTGAAACGCTTTTGTGTAATAGATACAAAAAGTACGCTTTCATATGAACAGATATCAACATTTTACTTATAATCCCCTATTCATCAAGCGTACTTCAAATAAATATTAATTTTTGTTAAATCTATCTAGTAAACCTCTTCTTTTCAAAATAATAAGCAATATATAACTAATTAAAGCCCCAATAAAGCTTGATACTATGAACATAAGCATTAATGGTTTAATAAAGAAATCTTGAAGTCCTAAAAACCATGCTAAAGGTATACACATTAAACTACCAATAACACCAGTCCCTAACACTTCACCAACTGAAGCCATAAAAATATGCTTCCTATACATATAAAACAGACTTGAAAGTAAGACACCTATCATACTTCCTGGAAAAGCAAATGCACTTCCAGTTCCAAATGAAATTCGTAGTACAGAAGAAATAAAAGCTTGCGCTAAACCATACCATGGTCCAACGAATACAGCACATAATACATTTACAAAATGTTGAACGGGTGCGGCTTTAATTGGACCTAAAGGAATGACAATTAAACTACTTAACACGACATTAATAGCTATTAAGAATGCTGTGATGGTCAACTTTCTAATATTCATTGTGCTTAACTCCTCTAAAATAATTATTCATTATGTTCTTTTTTATTATATTCATTGAGTCTATCTTCCATTGTTTTGACCATCATTTGTAGTAAATCATTCGCCTCGTATTGTGCTGAACGAAATTCTTCAACAATAGGTAATTCATTAATTTCATCTTTTAGATACTGAATTTTAGCTTCAGATTGCTCGAGTGCATTTTGTTTTCCATAATTTTGAAAATTAACCGATTGTTTTTGTTGCGCTTTCAAACGATTCATCTTTTGTTTTATTGCTTGATTATTATGAATTTGTTTTTCTACATTATGATAATCTTGAACAACTTCTAGTTTTCCAATTTTCTCTGCTAAACTTTCGACTTTTCGTATGATTTCTTTTTCACTATACATATTATTGTGTCACCATTGAACGTTGATGTTCTTGTATAAATGTTCCATTTAAAGAATATTGTTTTGCCTCGTCAATTTTGACATCAACGAGTTTACCAATGCTCTCTCTTGGTCCTTTAAAATTCACAAGTTTATTTTTATCAGTATAGCCTGCTAGAACACTCTCATCTTTTTTACTAGAACCTTCACATAATACCGTAACAATCTTACCTTCATACTGACTCATTGCTTGTTGAGAATACATTCCAACCTTCTTATTAAGTCTTTGCAAACGTTCTTTTTTCACTTCTAAAGGTACATTATCCTTCATTTTAGCTGCTGGTGTTCCATCTCTTTGTGAATATAAATATGTGTACGCATGCTCAAATTGAACGTCATCATATAATGTTAATGTTTCTTCAAATTGTTCTTCAGTTTCATTTGGATAACCTACTATAATATCAGTAGTTAAAGCTACGTTAGGGATAGCTTCCTTTATTCTTGAAACTAAATCAAGATAACTCTCTCTTGTATATTTACGACCCATTATCTTTAGTACTTGGTTATTACCTGATTGTACCGGTAAATGGATATGCGGTACTATGTTCCCACCTTTAGCTATAACTTCAATCATTCGATCTGTAAAGTCCCAAGGATGACTTGTTGTAAAACGAACTCGAGGTATATCAATTTTAGAAATATCTTCCAATAAGTCACCTAATTCATAATCCAGACCTTCGATATCTTTACCATATGAATTTACATTTTGACCTAATAAGGTAATTTCTTGATAACCTTCTCTTGCTAATTCTCTAACTTCATCAATGATGTCCTCTGGACGACGACTACGTTCTTTTCCTCTAGTAAAAGGAACAATACAATAAGTACAAAACTTGTCGCAACCATACATAATATTAACCCAAGCTTTAATGTGACCGTCACGCACTTTAGGTAAATTTTCGATGATGTCTCCCTCTTTAGACCATACTTCAACTACCATCGCTTTTGATAAGTATGCCTCTTCTAAAATTTCAGGTAAATGATGAATGTTGTGTGTCCCAAAAACCATATCTACATTTTGATAAGATTTTAATATTTTATTTACGACTGATTCTTCTTGAGACATGCAACCGCACACCCCAATTAAACAATCTGGTCGTTCTTTTTTTAAATGTTTTAAATTTCCTATTTCACTAAAGACTTTATTTTCAGCATTTTCTCTAATGGCGCATGTATTAATCAAAATCACATCCGCTTCATTAATATCAGATGTAGCACTATATCCTAATGCATTTAAGATTCCTGCCATAACTTCAGTGTCATGTGCATTCATTTGACATCCATATGTTTTAATTAAAAAAGTACGACCTTTACCCATACCTTTGTATTTTTCATCTATATGAAAATCTCTGTTATATTGAACTTCTTGTTTTCCTCTTTTTTTAGCTTCTTTTAAGCTAGGTGGCTGATACACTTGTTCAAAGTATTTACTATAATCTTTCTCAGCTTTACGATCACGTTCTGCTAGAATATTTATCGTTCCAGCCTTTCTTTGCTCTTCATTCACTTTGAAAATCCTTTCTATATGCCCATAATCATTACTTCATTATATTAAATTTATAGTCAAAGTGCAAAAAGACATGTATATGATGTTACAGCTATCTTTTATAATTAACTTATTAGCTTTTTATTACAGTAATCGATGTAAATCATATCTAAATGTTTATTTGGACATCATTTATTTATAATATATCAGTTGATAAAAGTCTTTTATATCATATTTTCTGTGTGACAATGCATAGCGTCTGAAGCATACCGATATTTTCTTACAAAATTTTAAGAGCCTTCAACACTATAGCATGTTAGGCTCTTAAATAGACAAGATAAGAAATATTATTCTAATTTACACTTAGTCGTATTTTCCTGTAAGCGTTTCAATTTCTATTCCTTCAGGTACGTGATAAAACTTAACTTGACTAATAATACTTGGACATTCTAATTCAACCATTCTATCATTTAATTTTTGAATTAAAATAAGACATTCACTCATTTCACCTTGAACTGTTGTTTCTAACGGGCCTACTCTGAAATGCAAACCTGAATCATCAATAATTTTAATTGCCTCATCAACATATGGAATAACATCGTTGTTGTTCGGTGTTTTTGGAATAATTTGAATACTCATTAATGTATCTTGCATGTTTCATCTCTCCAATTAAGTTTTATAATATTATTTTAACACGCGTTAGAATTTAATTATGCACGTTCTATAGCTTTTTTCATTGCATCTGCAAAGTCGTACATTAAATCACCCCAATTATCTTTATTTTCACGGTTTTTGCGTGAACTTTTTCTATTTTTAAACAGCTCTTTTCTTAACTGAGCTGTCAGTTCTAATTGCACTCCTCCTTGGGTTTGAGTCATATTAACAATATTATTTTCTTGAGTTCCAGAAATATGGTGTGGTGCTTCTTGCACACTAATTCCTATATCTTCAAGGGATTCAGTGATTAACTCAATGAGTCGGTCATCACTACCTCCTATATAAGCCACGCTTTCATTCCCTTCACAACCATGTATGGCTACAGTTCTTTGACTACCTCTCACTAAATCTAATGCAATTTGGTCATCATAGTGTGTAGAAGTCACATGTAACTCATTATTTCCCTCACTTCTCATACCTTTAAAGGAAAAATAGTTATAGTTGCCACGATGTGCAATCGTATATGCTAATTCAGTTGTGGCAGGTTCAATTCCACCGCCGTGTATTGCTAATATAGTGACCATGCTAGAACGATTTTCAAACTCTATTTCCCAATCTTTTCCTTCTTTAGTTAATTCTTTTAATTCCGTCATAGATTTGAATTTGTCCATATTAACCTCCGAAAAATCATCTTATATTTTTATTATTCCCAAAATTCATATTCTTAAAATCTTTTTACAAAATCTTTTACATATTTATTAAAAAAATAAAATTATTGCATTGATTAGGACTGTTCATTTAACTGTTCGCCTTATTTATATATTTAATAATAACTCTGAGAAAAATTTCATCTTTTAATTACTTTACCTATATTTTTAAAATAATTTGGAATAAATTATGTCATTCTTATATTATTTACCTTTAGATGAGATGGGTGATTAATCGTATAAAAAACGTTAAATAAGAATTACATTATTGAATCGTTATGCTTTTGATAAGCAATATAAATATAAAATAAGAGTGAGCAGAATTAAAATGTTATTCTGACCCACTCTTTAAATATGTTATTTCCCTATATGCATGTTCTATAATACTTTTTAAATTGAACTATACTTCTTGATTTTCTATCGTAATCATTAAAGTTATTAGATAAGAAATTTCAGTAAAATTGGATAGTCATGATGTATCATATTAAAAGTACACCTTCGTTTTTATTTTACCTACTTATTTTGACGCAATTCTAGTTACTATGAATGAGTATCCTTTATAAAAATTGTGCAGTTAAGTCGTTAAAAGTTTCTTCTGTAATATGAATGTCTCTTTTAGCTAATGCCTCATGTTCTAGTTCTGAAATTTGCGATTCATAAGAAGGTGTTGTTGTATCTTGATAAACGATACCTTTAACCAATGACTCATGATCCAACACAGTTTTCATAGCAAGTTGTTTATCTGTGTTGTCATAGCCCTCAATATCATCGATACTTGTTAAATGTTCTTTAAACCAGTCATAAGTATTCACTTTATTGTAAGTAACACAAGGTGAGAAAACATTAACAAAAGAAAAACCATCATGATGAATCGCAGCTTCAATCATTTTAGTTAATGCCTTTATATCACTTGAGAATCCTTGTGCTACAAAAGTTGCACCAGAGGATAGTGCCAATTCCAATGGAGCTACATTCTTTTCTATATTTCCTTTAGGTGTTGATTTAGTTACAAATCCTTTAGCTGAGGAAGGTGATGTTTGTCCTTTAGTTAATCCATATATTTGATTGTCCATGACAATATACGTCATATTCATATTACGTCTAAGAGCATGAATAGTATGTCCCATTCCTATTGCATAGCCGTCTCCATCGCCACCAGAAGCGATAACTGTTAAATCTTTGTTTGCCATTTTAACGCCTTGCGCTAGAGGCAATGCGCGACCATGAATAGAATGCACGCCATAAGAATTAATATAACCTGATAGTCTACCAGAACAACCAATCCCTGTAATGATTGCTACATCTTCTGGTTCTAAACCAATATTCGCTGTCGCTTTTTGTATAGCAGCTTGAACTGAAAAGTCACCGCAACCAGGGCACCAGTTTGGCTTCACATTATTTCTAAAATCTTTAAATGTAGCCAATTACACCAACTCCTTTAACTCTTTAGCAATTTCTAAACCTTTTTCTTCAATTTCATAAGGTAAGAAAGGTTTCCCATCGTATTTTGTTTGATTAACTAATTTATCATTAACTTGTGTGTTCATTTTTAAAATACTTGATAATTGTCCTTGATAATTATGTTCTGCAACTATTACTTTCGAAGCTTTATTAATAGCTTGTTGAACAATATCTTTAGGGAAAGGATGTAATTGTCGAATATGCATCGTATTCACTTTTACACCTTGTCGTTCTAGTCTTTCTGCACCTTCTCCAATAGCACCTTTAGTAGATATAAATCCTATATACAGTATATCTGCTTTGTCATCATGTTCATTGAGTAACACAGGATTATTGATAACCAAGCTTTCAGTTTTACGCATTCGTTTTTCCATCTGATTCTGACGATTCATAGGCGCCTCACTTGGCTTCCCTTCTTCATTATGTTCAACACCTGTTACATGATGTATACCACCTTTAACACCTGGTATTGGTCGTGGTGATACGCCACTAGCTGTTAATGCATATCTTTTAAAGTATGCTTTATCATCTTCAGCTCTCTCGATATCTGACTGTATTATTTCTCCACGACGAATATCGATTTTATTATAATCGAGTGTTTTAACAGTTTGTTTTCCTAATGATAATTGTAAATCACTTAACAGAATGACTGGACATTGGTATTCTTCAGCTAAATTAAATGCTTCCATAGTAAGATAAAACGCATCTTCAGCATCTGTAGGAGCAACGACAATTTTCGGAATATCACCATGGGTACCATAAATCATTTGTAATAAATCTGATTGTTCTTGCTTTGTTGGTAAGCCAGTAGAAGGACCACCTCTTTGAGTATTAATAATGACTAACGGCGTTTCAGTCATACCAGACAAACCAATAGATTCCATCATTAAGGAAAGACCTGGACCTGCACTTGCTGTAAATCCTCGTACGCCTGCATAGTTAGCACCAATCGCCATCGTTGCTGCTGCTATTTCATCTTCAGTTTGAACGACAGTACCATCAACTTTAGGTAGATTGGCAATCATGTATTCCATAATTTCAGAAGCTGGCGTAATTGGATAAGCAGACATAAATCTTGATCCAGCTGCTATTGCTCCTAATCCAATTGCGTCATTACCTATCATATATAAATGAGGATGACCGCTACCATTCTCTAACGTAAAGTCTCCATTAACGTTGGTAACTTGTTGTTTCATTAAATCATAACCCATATTAAGAGCTTGTATATTCATATCAACAACTTTATTACCTTTTTTTGAAAACATGTTATCGATTAAAGTTTCAAAAGTTGATGTGTTTAAATCCATCAGTGCAGATGTCGCACCAATTGCCACCATATTCTTCATTAATGCTGTTCCAAGTTCCTTTGCCGTGCTAGTGAATGGTAACTCAATTAATTGAGCCACACAGTTTTCTGGCTTTTGGGGTTTTGCTTTAGCATCTGCAATTATAATACTATCTTCTCTCATTTCATGATGATTTAATTCAATCGTTTCCTGGTCAAAAGCAATGAGTATATCTAAATCATCACTAATCGCATGCACAGGCGATGTTGAAACTCTTATCTTATTATTAGTATGGCCACCTTTTATACGACTAGAAAAGTGTCTATATCCATACAAAAAATAACCTTTTCTATTCATTGCAGTAGCAAAGATTTCACCGGTAGATTCAATACCTTCGCCTTGCTGACCGCCCACTTTCCATGATATTTGTGATTTCATATCACATGCCTCCTGTGGTATTAATTCACTCTCTATGATAACAAAATAAACCACTGTTTTACTATTTCAACAGTGGTACAAGTTTAAATTCATACTAATGGACTATATCCTTTTAAATTTGGAAAGGATGGTCCTCATTTATTAACAGTCTCTTTATTTGAATCGTTTTACCTTCTTTATCTAAATCTATGATAACTCCTGATAATACGCCTCGCCCATCATCTGGAACAACATGCCTTTGTGGCAAACTGGTAATAAAACGTTGAATAACTTCATCTCTATTGATACCTAAAATACCATCGTAATAACCTGTCATTCCGACATCTGTGATATATCCTGTGCCATGAGGTAATATACGATCGTCAGAAGTTTGAATATGTGTATGAGTACCAACAACAGCGCTCACTCTGCCATCTAAATACCAACCCATAGCATTTTTTTCAGATGTAGTTTCAGCGTGAAAATCTACAAATATGTATGGTGTAGATTTTTGAGCTTCCTCGATTAACTGGTCAGCCTTTTTAAATGGATCATCAATATCTTGCATAAATGAACGCCCTTGTAAATTAATAATAGCCAATTTAATATCGTTAATTTTTATTATTCTCATACCTGTTCCTGGAGCTTCATCAGGAAAATTTGCAGGTCTAACCATTCGATGAGCATCATCAATAAAATCGTAAATTTCTCTTTGACCATATGTATGATTACCCATAGTCATGAAATCCACGCCTTCTCTTAGAAGTTGTTTGTAAATTTTCTCTGTTAATCCTTTACCGTGTGCGGCATTTTCAGCGTTTACTATAGAAACTGTTGGGTGATAAGCTTGTTTAATTTTAGGTAAATAAGTAGTCATCATTTTCCTGCCCACTTTACCAACGATGTCACCTATAAACAATATTCTCATTTCTGTTCATCCTCTCATAAATTAAGTTTAATGGATACTGTACTATAATAAAAGTCTCATCAACAAATTAATTATTCTGAAAATTAAAAGACTTTACTTTTTTGTATTTATGTATTGTGTTAATATAAAACTAATAAAAATATAGGAGTTGTTTATTCATTCATGTCTATTAATATTGATCCTGAAAAATTTGCTGAATTAGTTGTAACTTCAAATCCAGCCAAATCTGATGAAGCTGAAGATATCGCTAAAGAAAGTTTAATTTTATACATTAATGCTTATCGTTTAGCAGAAAAATATGCAAACATCGCTACAAATTGCTATGATACAGCTGAAATTTTAAAAGAAATTAATGAAGTTGATTTACAATTAAAATAAATCATTATATCCGAGCGTTTATACGCTCGGTTTTTTATATTATATTTAATAAGCCACTGGCCGTAGATACGGTCAGTGGCTTATGGAATTATTTAGCATATTCTATTGCTCTAGTCTCTCGAACAACTGTCACTTTGATATGTCCAGGATATTGTAACTCTTCTTCAATTTGGTTCTTAATATCTCTTGCCAATCTATATGATTTTAAATCATCAATTTCTTCAGGTGAGACGACTACACGAATCTCTCTACCAGCTTGTATAGCAAATGCTTTTTCTACCCCATCATAACTTTCAGATAACGTTTCGAGTCTCTCAAGTCTTCTAATATAATTTTCAAGTGTCTCTTTACGTGCACCTGGTCGCGCAGCTGATAATGCATCTGCTGCTGCAACTAAAATAGAAATGATAGAGGTTGGTTCAACATCACCATGATGTGAGTGAATAGCATTAATAATTATGTTATTTTCATTATATTTCTTGGCTAATTCAACACCTATTTCTACGTGACTACCTTCAACTTCATGATCAATAGCTTTACCAACATCATGTAATAATCCTGCACGTTTAGCTAGAGTAACATCCTCTCCTAGTTCTGCTGCAAGCATACCTGAGAGGTGGGCAACTTCAATTGAATGTTTAAGTACATTCTGACCATAACTAGTTCGATAATTTAATCGACCCAAAATTTTCACTAAATCAGGATGCATATTGTGTACATTTATTTCAAAAGTAGCTTGTTCTCCAGCATCTCTTATGATATCGTCTACTTCCTTTCTAGCTTTTTCGACCATATCTTCAATACGTCCAGGATGAATACGTCCATCAGAAACTAAATTAACTAGTGCAGTTCTAGCAATTTCACGTCTAATTGGATCAAAGCCTGATAAAATAACTGCTTCTGGTGTGTCATCAATGATTAAATCAATGCCAGTAAGTGTTTCTAACGTACGTATATTTCTACCTTCTCTACCTATGATACGACCTTTCATTTCATCATTAGGCAGATTTACGACTGAAACAGTTGATTCAGTTGTATGTTCTGCTGCTAATCTTTGTACAGTTGTAGCAAGTAATTCTTTAGCTGTCTTATCAACTTTTTCTTTCGCTTCTTTTTCTTTTTCTTTAACAAGTATTGCAATATCTTGTGACAGTTCTTCTTCAACTCTTTGAAGCTGTTCTTTCACAGCTTCTTCTTGAGTGAGACCGGAGATGCGTTCTAATTCTTGTTCATGCTTCATTATTAATGTTTGAACACTACTCTCTTTTGCATCTACTTGTTGTTGTCTTTCTTCAAGTTTTGATTCTTTTTGTTCCAAAATCTCATCTTTTTTATCTAAAAGATCAGATTTCCGATCCAAATTTTCTTCTTTTTGAAGAAGTCGGGTTTCTTGTCTTTGAAGTTCACCACGTCTTTCACGCAGTTCATTCTCAGCTTGTTCTTTTAAAATTTGGTTCTCTTCTTTTGCCTCAAGTAATTTTTCTTTTTTAATATTGTCTGCTTCTTTATTAGCATAGCTAACAATATCATCGGCAGTTTGTCTTGCTTGAACTTGTTTTTGGTGTAATAAATTTCGGGCAACAATATACCCTACAACAACGCCTAGAATAATCCCCAGCAAAATGAGTAGGAGGCTTAATAAATTCACATAAACACCTCCTTTATCTAGGGTTTGCTTTGTATATCAAAATCAATATGATTATATGAAATTATATAAGAATCATACATACTAATTGTACGTTTATCGACAGATATGTGTCAAGATATGAAATTGCACTACACTCACTTTAAATTGCTTTTCTTAAAGAACAAATCAAAAACTACAAAAAAAGATGGCTAATTGAGCCATCCTTTTACTTAATCAACTAAAAAACTATTCATCAAATAAAGTTTTTGGTGAATCGTCTTCATTTTCATTTTCATCCACATCACCATCGAAAATACCTAACTTTTCACGTAACTTACGGTCAATTTCTTCTTTGATTTGTGGATTTTCCTTAAGATAATTTTTGACGTTTTCTTTACCTTGCCCCATTCTATCTCCATTATAAGAATACCAGGCACCTGATTTATCAACGATATCGTTCTCTACACCTAAATCAATGAGCTCTCCTTCCTTAGAGATACCTTGACCATACATAATATCTACTTCTGCAACTCTAAATGGAGGTGCAACTTTATTTTTCACAACTTTTATTTTGGTTCTGTTACCTACAATGTCTTGACCTTGTTTTAACTGCTCTGCTCTTCTTACCTCTAAACGTACAGAACTATAGAATTTTAGGGCTCTACCACCGGGCGTTGTTTCAGGATTCCCGAACATCACGCCAACCTTTTCACGAATTTGGTTAATAAATATAGCTGTAGTATTAGATTTAGAAATAGCCCCTGATAACTTTCTTAATGCTTGAGACATTAATCTTGCTTGTAAACCAACATGAGTATCTCCCATTTCACCTTCAATTTCAGCTTTAGGTGTTAAGGCTGCTACTGAATCGACAACAACAATGTCCACAGCACCACTACGAACAAAAGCTTCGGCGATTTCAAGACCTTGCTCACCATGATCTGGTTGAGATAAGTATAAATTGTCAATATCTACACCTAATGCTTGTGCATATACTGGATCGAGAGCGTGTTCGGCATCGATAAATGCTGCTACACCACCGTTTTTTTGTACTTCAGCGATAGCATGTAAAGCTACTGTCGTCTTACCTGAACTTTCAGGTCCATATATTTCGATAATTCTTCCTTTAGGATAACCTCCAACCCCTAATGCATTATCAACTGTGACAGAACCACTTGAAGTACTTGATACTCTGCGACCTTTATTATCGCCTAACTTCATAACGGCACCTTTACCAAAAGATTTTTCCATATTTTTAATGACTGTATCTAAAGCTTTTTGACGTTCATTATCCAAAACGAGACCTCCTACTACAAAAAGTTATCTGTATAATATCTTATACTTACTATACAAGTATTTTAAGCAAAACACAAGTCTTTTGCGAATATTTGTTCGCATTTATTGTGTTTTAGCTAATACAAAAACGAACAAACGTACTTATATTTTTAGCAAAAATTTAAAATTTACTATTTATTAAGCCAATTTAATAATCTAATCATCGCATAATTTTGACTTCTGCTTCTCAATAAATTACGACTTTGAGACATCTTAAATGTTTCGATATCGAAATTATTTCCATCATAAATTCCTAAATATACAATATTATCTTTATTTAAAAGTACAATACCCAAATCTGTTTGGTACAAATCCCTGACATATTGAGCAGCATTGAATAAAACGGTATTAAACTCACAAGTTATATCAATAAATTGGTTAGAATGTGGTAGCATACCTTTAACTAGATTTTTACTGTCAGCATTTTTTAATCGAGTAAACAAAGCTCCATTAGTTACACCGTCATAAATAGCAAAATTCTGTTTTGCACTATTTATAACCGATTCTTCAATGCTAACTTCGTCTGAACCAAAATAATAAGTACCAATCCTATTTAAAATTTCATCTCGAATAGGCTTAATAAGCAGTTGACATCGTTCCTTACTTTCGGCATTGGCTGTTAATCTAACATATACTTCATGCGTACCTGCAAGAGGTGCGATTGTCGGATTAGTTTGCTCATCTATAAGGTCAATTAATAGTGTTTCTAATTTCGACTCTCCTATACCAGCAAATCTAAGTAATTCAGAAAAAATAACTTCATCTTTATCCATAAGATAAGGTAATAATTCATTTTTCGCCATAGGTTGCATTTCTTTCGGTGGACCTGGTAGTAGAATTATTTTTTGTTTACCTAATTCTACAAGCATACCAGGAGCCATACCATGTTTATTTGGTAAAACTATGGCATCTTCAATCACTAATGCTTGTTGCTTATTATTAGAGGTCATATCTTGACCTTGTTCTTTAAAATAGTTTTTGATAAAGTTTAACGATGTTTCATCCGTCACTAGGTTTTTTCCTAATACTTTAGCTACAGTATGTTTAGTTAAATCATCTTTTGTTGGCCCTAAGCCACCTGTTAAAACAATGGTATCAAATCTAGATAGACATTGCTTTATTACATATTCTAACCTTTGAGGGTTATCACCAATAACTGTGTGTTCTACTACACTTTTACCAATACTATTAAAAAGTTTTGAAAGATATTGCCCGTTTGTATTAGCTATTTGACCTAGTAATAGTTCAGAGCCAACAGCTACTATTGAAATATTCATCAATGATATACTCCCTAATATTTATATTGTCTTTTCAATAAGTCCATTATATATTTTTTTGTAATATAAATCTAAAATAAGAATCTTTATAGAAACAGTTTAATTATGTATCACAGAACTGTCATCTAATATAACTTAAACATAACATCACATTTTTTTATAACATGCTGAAATTGCATTTTTATAAAAGATTTACCAGATGTATATCAATATTACATCTGAAAAGTGAAATATTAAATCAATTCTAGTAATTGTTTTATCTTCTTTGTCACACTAAAGCAACTAAATAAATAAAAGGTTTGCATCCCATATAAAATAGGAAACAAACCTTTGACAAAGATAACTAAATCAAAATGTATTTATTTTAGAGAGTATGATTATATAACAAATTGATATGGTACTTTATAGATGAAATAAATATACAAGCTCAATTTTTTAATTACACATTTATTTAGAATGTTTAAATACATCTCTTCCTTTATAAAAATATTCAATACCTGAAAGAATAGTAAAGAATACTCCAATGTATAATAACCACACTCCAATTGGGAAATGTACATAGTGCACGAAAGGATCGCCGAATAAAATCCATATAATTGCAACCATTGTCACTGCAGTTTTTATTTTTCCAAGTTGCCCTGCAGCACTTACAAACCCTTGTTCAATTTGTAGTAATCGTAATCCTGTAACGGCAAATTCTCGAGCAATAATAATGATAGCAACGACAGAATTAGTAAAACCAAGTTGCACCATAACAATTAATGCACTCGCGACCAATAATTTGTCTGCAAGTGGATCTAAGAATTTCCCCATATTAGTAACTAATTGCCATTTACGGGCAAGATAACCATCAGCAAAATCACTTAATGATGCTACCACAAATATGATAGCACTAATTAATATTTCAATTCTGATATGATTTCCACCTAAAATTGAAATTTGCCCAAAACCAAAATCAACTAAAGCAAATAAAATAAAAAATGGTATTAAAATAACTCTAAATACCGTTATTTGATTCGGTATATTCATATTAAATCCTCATTTCTAAAACATATATTTATATAATTAATATTGCGAGTATCCAAACGATTAAAGATATTAAAATAATGAAACCCATCCACATCAACAATTGAAACACTTCTTTAGATTGACGTCGGTAAGGGGGTTCATACCCATTAGAAAATGTTTGTATCACATCATCAATTTGATATTGTGTTTCAGGAATCTCATCTTGATGCGCTTCAATAAGTTGATTTGGTTCGATATTTACAACTTTAGCGTATTTTCTAATAAAACCTTCAGTATAATCACTCTTGGCTAGTTCATTAAAATCATTATTTTCTATATGTATTAACGTTTGACGCTTTAACTGAGTTCTTTGTTCTAATTCACTTAGTGTCATACCCAATCTTTCACGTCTACTTTTCAACACTTCACCAATCGTTTTCACTCAAAGTCCTCCTAGACATTATTCAAAGAAACCAAACCCTCCACCAAATGGATCTCCAAAATCTAAATTATTCTTACTTTGAACCGTATGTTTCTTCATTTCTTCATATCGAATCTCTTGATTTTCATTTTCTCTCAATTCAATAATATAGTCAAAATCTTCCATATTATAATTGCACGACTCTACAAATAAATCTGGATGTTCAACAACTTTTATTGAGGGTAACGTCATAACCTCTCTCACCAATTCTTGGTGTTCAGGGTTCAATTCACGTGCTGTTACCGCACCATCAATGATATATACGTGATTAGAATCATATTCACCTTTAAATAGTGAACGCCTTACTGTTTGTTTAATTAAAGTTGAGCTAATGAATAACCATCTTTTATGTGCACAAACACTTCCAGCTACAATAGATTCAGTTTTACCAACTCTAGGCATTCCACGTATTCCGATTAATTTATGTCCCTCTTCTTTAAATAACTCAGCTAAAAAATCAACAAGTAATCCTAAATCTTCTCGTTCAAATTTAAAAGTCTTTTTATCATCAGCATCCTGTTCAATATATCTACCGTGTCGTACAGCGAGTCTATCTCGTAATTCAGGAACTCTTAACTTTGTAATTTCTATTTCATTAATTTCTTTTACAATTTGTTCGAACCTTTCGACCTTTTCTAGTTGATCTGTTTTGATTAACAATCCCCTTTTTCCCTGATCAACACCATTAATTGTAACAATACTAATACCGAGCATTCCAAGCAAACTTGAAATATCACCGAGTAAGCCAGCACGATTTACAGTTATCTCATATTCTAAGTACCACTCTTTCCTTTTTGCAAAAGTCATCTCTTGACCACCCCTTGTTAACAACGAAGCACATGAAAACTTTGTTTATCATATTATAACACCAATAATAAAAAGATACTTCTTTTATTATTACTTATATGTTGCTCCTATAACAATTGAAACAAGAAAACTTATCTTTTACTGACAAAGCATTTAAATATACCATCCGCCATTTACTTTGTGGACCGTTCCCGTAATACTTTTTGACATAGTACTACACAAGTATGCACAAGCATGTGCCACTTCAGAGGGATCAATCATTCTTTGCTGAGGTAACTCTGCTACTATATTCGATAACTCATCTTTAGACCATACATCGCTCATTTTTCCTTTTACCATGCCTGGTGTAATAGCATTTACAGTTACTGAAGTTAAAGCTAATTCTTGACTTAATGCTTTAACAAAACCAATTTGAGCACTTTTCATTGCTGAATAGATTGTCTCTAAACTAGCTCCAGTTTCTCCCCAAATTGATGAAATAACAATGATACGTCCATTGTTACTCTGCCTTAAAATATCAATAAAGTAGCGAGTCAAACGTATAAATTGTCTTACATTTAATGCATAACTATTATCGATGTCACAATCACTCATATCTTGTAACATGCCATATAATGCTGTCCCACTGGTATAAATCAGACAATCTAGCTCGTCAATGTGTCCAAAGTAATCTTCGAGTTTTATATCTTTGGTTAAATCACATTGAATAAATGTAATTTTGCTATTTTTAAATTGATTACTTAAATCAGAATATTGAGCTGAATGATAATGTAAGAAGACTTCATAACCTTCAAATAGCAGTCGTTTTACAATGGCACGCCCTATTGTTCCAGAACCACCTATGACTAGCGCTTTCATCTATTTTCCATCTCCAGACGACTATCAACAAGTTGGTCAAAGTTCAAGAATAATTCGGAAGTTTCATTTACACTCTCTAACGTAATATTTTCTACGATATCTAGCATATCAAATACACTCACTCCCTCGAAATAGAGTTTTGCATATTGATTAGCTATATATTCTGGAGAATTTAAACTTGATATGAATTCTCCAATAAATTGCTTTTTCAACAAATCAAATGCTTCTTGATCTTTAAGGTTTCCTTTATATTTTCTTAATTCATCCATTATTAGTTGTTTAAATAGATCAGGCTGTTGTGTTGCACTAGTAATAATTGAAAAACTGTAACTTGGTTCCAATACAAATTGATAACCGAATGTTTCATCTATTAAATCTTTATTTAAAAGTTGTTGATAAAACTCAGTTTCCTCACCAAAAACTAATTCGTAGAAAAAAGTCATTTCCAAATCTCTTTGAACAAATTTCGTTGCACTTTCATCTAATGGTTCATTTTTAAAACCTAACATCAATCGTGGTGACTGTAATTTCATTTTCTCGGAAACAAATCGTTGATTTACCTCTCTAGGCTCATCAATTTGCGCACGTTCAATACGTGGTTGATAAGTTTTATCTCTTTGATTTTCATGCTTTTCTACAAGTTTAATTATCGATTGAGGACTAACATCGCCTACCACAAACAACACCATATTAGAGGGATGATAAAATGTTTCATAACATAAGTATAGATCATCTTTAGTTATTTCATAAATGCTTTCAACACTACCAGCAATATCCACCCGTATCGGGTGTTTGGAATACATAGCCCTTAAAGTATTAAACATTAATTTATATCCTGGTTGTTCCTGGTACATTTTAATTTCCTCAGCTATAATCCCTTTTTCTTTATTAACTGTTTCTTCAGTAAAATAAGGTGTTTCTACCATATTGAGGAGACGTTTAATGTTACTTTCAATATTACTTGTTGCGCTAAATAAATAACTCGTACGATCAAAGCTTGTAAACGCATTAGCTTGCGCATTCTCTTCGGCAAATGCAGTAAATAAATCTTCATCTTCTTTTTCAAACAATTTATGTTCTAAAAAGTGTGCCACACCGTCTGGAACTTCTACAAATTGCTGACTACCTATGGGCTTAAATTGATTGTCCAATGAACCAAACTGAGTTGTGTAGGTCACATACGTTTTTTGAAAACCAGGCTTAGGGATGATAAATAATTTCAGCCCATTATCAAACTCATGCTCGAAAACTTTCTCATCTATAAGTTCATATTGATGTGTTTTCATCAGTGTTGGTCTCCTTTCGTTAGTACATAAATTGTATCTAGAACAGCTTCATTTGCCAATTTAATAACATCTGTCTTCGTCACTCGATTCACTGCATTTATAAAATCTTGATCAGTTTGTTGTTGGTTTAATAATAATTGATTATGCAGTATTTCAATTATACTTTTGGGTCTATCTGATGCTTCGTGTCTATGAGAAATAATGATTTTTTTAGCTAATTCAATTTTATTAGAATCGAAATCTCCACTTTTTATCTTATCAAACTCTTTGATAACAGTTTCTTTTGCTTGCTCATATTTCTCAGCAGAAACACCACTTAAAACAAATAAAAATCCGTTTTTACCATCAATTTGTGAATGTATAGAGTATGCCAAACTTTGCTTTTCTCTGACTTCGTTAAATAGTACTGAGGAAGGATCTCCTCCAAACATCATATTTAATACTATAAATGCATAGTAATTACTTTTCCCATAATAAGATGGAAAGCGATATCCCAAATTCAATTTAGCTTGGTCAACATCGTCTTTTTCAATTATATATTGCGGTTGATCAAAAGAAGGTGCGATTTCAGTAGTTTCTCTATTTTCTAAATAGAAAGGCTTAATTGCAAACTTATCTAGAATAAGTTGTGTTACTTCCTCTTTGTTAATATTTCCTACAACATAAATGGCACAATCATCATTTTGTATCATGGATAGATATGTATCGTATAGACTTTCAGAAGTCACTTGTGGAATTTGTTCTAATTGACCTGTAGCTATAAATCGATAAGGCTCCTGTTTAAACATATAATTCATTAACTGAAGAAATGAATACTGTGCTTTATTATCTTCCATTGCTTCAAGTTTTTTGCTAAGTAAAGACTTTTCTTGAGCTACATATGTATGATCAAAGCATCTATCTTTGATTAATGGATTCCAAATTATTTCTTTTAACGTATCTAATCCCTTTTCAAATAAAGGGGTTTTATCTTTTAAGAATTTTTCATTAACTACTTCTAATGAGATTGTAATAACATGCCTATCTTTAAACTTTGAAACAAAACTATTAACATAGGCGCCATACAATTCTGATAACTGTTTATTTAAAGTTTTATCGGTGGGCCATTGTTGTGTTGCACGAACTAATACTTTACTTAAAATTGAACGTGAAGTAATTGTTTTATAGTTTAATGGTGCCATAAATTTAAAGGTAATTGTCGTTGTTTTAAATTTATCGGTAGGCAAAACATTGACTCGAACTTTTGTGTTATCTTGATTGAATCTCTCCAAAATCTAACCTCCTGGTCTAATATGACAATTTATTCACTTTTAGTAATAGTGAATTTAACTAAACTACTCTTAATATAATTTAAAGAATACAAAATTGGTTGATGCTTTTCGTCATAATGTACTACTTTAAGTAACATAAGCCCTTCGTGAGGTGAAGCATTAAGCACTTCTGAGATATGAGGTTCATAACTAATTGCTTCTAAATCCATTTCTGCATGCATGATTGCATGATTTGTAGATGCTTTAATAGCTTCTAACATTGAACCACTACTCTGTTGATAATCTGTGCAAGTTAGATAAGTTTTTGCTATTTTGTCTAAACAATATACGACCGGCTTATGATTAGCAGTCCTTAGTCTCTCAATAATTGTTATAGGTTCTTTTGTTTCTATACCTAAATGTTCAGCATCTAAAATAGTTGCAGGTTGCTCGTCAAGATTCAGATATTCTGTTCCTGCCTCATAACCTGCTTCTTTAATCATAGTCCCTATACTAATAATTTTATTTAACGGGTAATAGAAAGGGGGCTTGATTTTTACGCTAGTCCCCTCTTCAAAATTATCCGTTACTACTTGTTCAGTAATCAACTCATCTATACCATCGTAAACATCATCTGTTTTAACATTTAATGCTCTCGCAATTGACAAATTACTAGGTAATTTACTTCCATTAGTAAGTTCACCATCTTTGATTAAATTTAAAATGTATTGTTTTACTCTATAGATTGCACTCATTTCCGACATTTTTACACCTCGTCATTTTCTAAATCAACTAAAATTTGTCTAGGTTTACTTCCTTTTTGTGGACCAATAACTTGGTTACGTTCCAAATCATCCATGAGCCTTGAAGCTCGATTATAACCGATTCTAAATTGTCGTTGTAATAAAGAAGTACTAGCTTTTTGCTTTTCTATTACAAATAAATAAGCTTCATCATATAAAGCGTCCTCACTCTTCATTTCTGATTTATCTACAGGTGCATCCGGTTCCATTTCTTTAACATAATTTGCTTTCTGTTGCTCTACAACGTAATTAACAACATCTTGCACTTCTTGATCGCTTAAAAAAGCACCTTGAATTCGGGTAGTAGTAGATTCTCCGTTACCAACATATAGCATATCACCTTTACCAAGTAGCTTTTCAGCTCCACCAGCACCAATTATTGTTCTAGAGTCAGTTTGAGAACTTACAGCGAACGCAATTCTTGATGGAATGTTATTTTTAATAATACCAGTAATAACATCAACTGAAGGTCTTTGAGTAGCTACAATTAAGTGTATACCCGCAGCTCTAGCCATTTGAGTAATACGTTGGATAGCATTTTCTACTTCTTTACCTGCAACCATCATTAAATCAGCCAATTCATCCACTATTACGACGATATATGGTAACTCAGATTGTTTTTCATCAAGTTCCTCATTCTGTTTGCGTATATATTGGTTATATCCTTCAATATTTCGTGTCGATGAATGTTGAAACAAATCATAACGACGTTCCATTTCTGAAACAATTTTTTCTAAAGCTTGAGACGCTTTATGTGGATTTGTTACAACCGGTATAAGTAAATGAGGAATACCATTGTAAACATTTAACTCTACCATTTTAGGATCGATTAACATAAGTTTAACTTCGTGCGGTTTTGTATTGAGCAATATACTCGTTATAATACCGTTAATACAAACTGATTTACCGCTTCCTGTTGAACCAGCAACGAGTAAGTGAGGCATTTCATTTAATTGAATTGATATTGGATCACCAGAAATATCTCTACCAATGCCGACTTCTAATTTATACTTAGATGGGAACTTATCTTCTAAAACTTCTTTTAGAGTGACAAGTGAGATTTTATCATTAGGAACCTCAATTCCTACCGCAGAGCGACCTGGAATAGGTGCTTCTATTCGTACATCTTTCGCAGCCAAAGCTAATGCAATGTCATTATGGAGATTGACTATTTTACTTACTTTAACACCTTGTGCTGGTTGAATTTCATATTGTGTCACTGCAGGACCGATTTTAATTTGTGTTACTTTAGCATTAACACCAAAGTTTTTTAGTGTGGATTCTAAAACCTGACCTTTACGTTGGACTTCAGCTTTTGAAGTAGTTTTTTGTTTGGTAGGCTGTTTTAATAAAGATAAAGGTGGCACCGTATACTCAATATTGGCTTCTTCACCAGCTTCAGATATTGAGCCTTCAGCCTTACTTTGTTGTTGATTGTTTTCAGCAGTTGTAGATGGCTGATTATTATTTATTGATTGATTTTTGGTACTTGGTAATGATTGTTGAAATTGTTCATTATCCAAAACACGTTTTTGACGTTGGTTAGTAGTATTTTGTCTTTTATCTTCTTGCTCATTATGACCATATATTGGAATATCGTTTGACTGGGAAATCTCTGGAAAATCACTAACATCTTTAATGACATTATTATTTTGACGTGATTTTTTTTGTTTTTTCCGTTCAATTTTTTCCTCTTTTAATTGAGCTTTTTCTTCTTTTTTAATCTTATTTTGTTCTCTTTTTTGCTTTATTGACTCAGATGCATGATTACTTGATGACTTGAGGTTGTCGAATAAACTTTTTGTAACATCTCTATGTCTTAAATTAAGTAATAAAATGAAACTCGAAGCTAGTAACAGGATAGTTATTATTATTACACCTACAATAGATATGAGAGGTATAAATAGTTTAAGTAAATAAAAACCTATTAAGCCGCCCCCAAAATTTGGAAAATGTGTTTGTTCATAAGCTTTATAAACAAAGGACAGTACAGGCTCTCTTTGTGAAGTAATATTATGTGAAAAATGAAAATACAATTGCGTTATAAATAACAAAGCTAATTGTAAAACTATTGCACCGATACTACGTCGAGTTCTAGGTATTTGCTTAGAGTATGTTATAAAGATTGTTGCAATAAGTACTAAAATATAAGTTAAGTATCGACTCATTCCAAAAAGATAATTAAAAAAGCTATCAATCATTCTACCAATGATTCCTAATTGAAAAGCGCCTAGTATAATAAGAATTACTACAATTATTGAGAATATATATCTTAAAGGCGTTTCATTTTGCTTTTTTTTATTCGTTTTTTTATTACCCTTTCTCTTCGTCGATGTTCTTTTTTTTGCTTGTGGCAATACCTACACCTTCTTTTTTAATCTCTCATCATTACTATATTTAGAGTATTCATCCCATTTGAATATATAATTTATATGTATTTTTAATAAGATGAAAGAGGCAAGAACAACTTAGATTATTTAGATTCACTCTCATATTTACCAAACTCTAAGATATTAGAAACTGATAAATATTTAAAAGAAAAACTAATTGTTGAACAAAGTCATTAAACATGATTTTGCTTTGCTAAATTGTCCCAACCTCTTTAAATATTATTCTATTAAGATTAGATTTCCGATATGACTGGAATAATCATTGGACGGCGTTTTGTACTCTCAAATAGTAACTTACTGATTTGATCTCTCATATTTTGCTTGATTTCTGACCATTCTATTCGTTTTTCTTGAAGACCTTCCTCTACAATTTTACGTACTTTTTCTTCAGCCTCTTTCAAAAGTTCTTCACTTTCTCTAACATAGACGAAGCCTCTTGATTGAATTTCAGGTCCTGCAGCAATACGTCGATTTTTAGGGTCTAATGTCACAACCGCAATAAAAATACCGTCTTCGGCTAATAGATGTCGATCTCTTAATACGATATTACCTACGTCACCAACGCCAATCCCATCAATAAGTATATTACCTGATTGAACTTTTTCATTTAAAATCATATCTTTACCGTTATAACTAATCACGTCGCCTTTTTCAACTAAGAAAATTTTCTCAGGTGCTACACCTGTTTCTGCTGCTAATTTGGCATGTGCAATCTGCATTTTAAATTCACCTTGAACAGGTACAAAATATTCAGGTTTCATGATATTTAACATCATTTTCAATTCTTCCATACAACCATGACTTGACGCATGAATTTTCTTGTTGTTTGGAATTATATGTGCTCCAGCACGCACTAACTCATTTAATGTATCTGCAATAATAACTTCCATATTAGCTGAAGCAGTAATTGCTAGGAATATTGAATCCCCTTCTTCTATGTTCATAATTTTATGCTTCTTGCGAGCCATTTGACTTAATGCTTCTACTGGTTCACCTTGCATACCTGTAGCAATAATAATCACTTCATTTTTAGGATAATTTTCTACTTCATTAATAGGTATTAATAAATCTTTTGGTATATCAAAGTATCCCATTTTACGTGCTATGTTAAACGAACTTTCAAGTGAACGACCTAAAAATGACACTTTACGATTAAGTTGACTTGCAATGTTAAGCACTTGTTGAATACGAACGAAGTTTGAAGCATAGCATGATACAATAAGTCTACCTTTAACCTTGGCAAAAGCATCATACATGTGATGTTCAATAATATTTTCAGGCGTGTTATATCCTGGCTTTTCAGCTTCTGTTGAATCACTGATTAATGCGAACACGCCCTCATCACCAATTTCTGCCATGCGTTTCAAATCTGGAGCATAATGTCCATGCAAACTTTGATCAAACTTAAACTCTCCAGTATAAACTATAGAACCATAAGAAGTATGAATACATACGCCTAAGCTATCGGGAATGCTATGTGTTGTATTAAAGAAACTAACGTTAACATTTTTAAATCTCATAATTGAATCATGGTTTACAGTATAGTAACGTACTTTCTTTTTAATATTTCGGGCCTTCATTGCTTCTTTAACAAGTGCAATTGTCAATTTAGAACCATAAACTGGTGCATCGATTTGTTCTAACACATAACTTACTGCGCCTATAGCATGTTCATGACCGTGTGTAAGAAATATTCCTTTTAATCTTTCTTTGTTTTCAATGACATATTGAATGTCAGGAATAACGATATCTACCCCAAGCATTTCATCTTCTGGGAACATTAATCCTGCATCCAACATAAACATTTCATCGTCTACTTCAACGATGTACATATTTTTAGCGATTTCGCCTACTCCACCGAGTGGAATAATACGAATATCTTTATTTTTTTTCTTTATTAAACTCAAAATGTTACCTCCTATAAATAGTGACCCGTCCATATACAAACTCACTATTTATTATAAGTTAAAACGACCTTGATGTACACTATTATTGCACTGTTATACCATTTGATTATTGAGATTATATTTTTTAAGATTAATATTTTTATCATATTTAATAAAGCAATTGTCGCATGTACATACTAAATATTACTTTTACTTATTAAATGATTTTAATTGAATGTATGTTTTTCAGTCACCCTATAACATCACTAACAAAATACATTTATCTCACTGAATAGTCATATTAAAATAAAAAAACTGCTCGCAAAGCATTTAGCTTTGTCGGCAGCTTTTTACAGAACACATACATTAGGTTCGTATATTGATACATTTTAATTTTTAGATTGCTCTAATACTTTATGTGACGCATTAACGCGACCTTGTTTATCGATTTCAGTAATTTTCACTTCAATTGTATCTCCAATTTTAAGAACATCTTCTACTTTATTAATTCTTTCTTGTGAAATTTGAGAAATGTGTAATAATGCGTCTTTGCCAGGGAACAATTCAACGAAAGCACCATACTTTTCAATACGTTTTACTTTAGCATGATATACTTGTCCAACTTCCGCTTCGCGTGTAATATCTTCGATAATTTCTTTTGCACGATTAATCATCGCTTGATCTACAGCACCTATAAAGATTGTACCATCTTGCTCAATATCTAATTTAACTCCAGTTTCGTCGATGATTTCATTGATTTTCTTACCACCTGGTCCAATCACATCTCGAATTTTATCTGGGTTAATACTCATAGTTACCACTTTTGGTGCATAAGCACTTAATTCTTCGCGTGGTTGTTCAATCGTGTGAAGCATATGATCCATAATAGCTAATCGTCCTTGACGCGCTTGTTCTAGTGCTTCTTCGATAACTTCTCGAGTTAAACCATCAATTTTAATATCCATTTGAATCGCAGTAATACCGTCTTTAGTACCTGCTACTTTGAAGTCCATATCACCTAATGCATCTTCCATACCTTGAATATCAGTTAAAATTGTATAGCTATCGTCACGCGTTACTAGTCCCATTGCAATCCCTGCGACTGGCGCTTTAATTGGTACACCAGCATCCATTAATGCTAATGTTGAACCACAAATCGATGCTTGAGATGATGAACCGTTAGACTCTAGTACTTCACTTACAATACGAATTGTGTAAGGGAAATCTTGAGTATCAGGTATAATGTATCGTAATGCTCTTTCACCAAGCGCACCATGGCCAATCTCACGTCTACCAGGTGCACGTACAGGGCCAGTTTCTCCTACAGAGAAATTAGGAAAGTTATAATGATGCATAAATCGTTTCTCTACCTCAGGTCCTAAACCATCAATTAATTGATAATCTCCAAGTGCGCCTAAAGTTAAAACTGAAAGTGCTTGTGTCTGACCACGAGTAAATAAACCTGACCCATGAGCTCTTGGCAACAAACCAACTTCTGATTCAAGAGGTCTTATTTCATCTACTTTACGTCCATCAGGTCGTATTTTTTCATCAGCAATTAGACGTCTTACTTCTTCTTTAATTAAGTCATTTAGAATTGCATAAACTTCTTTAACAAGCGTTTCATTTTCTGGATCTTCTTCATCTAGAAAATGACCAACAACTTCTTCTTTCAGAACATCTAAGTTTTCATCTCGTTGTTGCTTATCGAAAGTTAAAACCGTCTCTTTAAGTCCTTTATCTTCAGTTAGACGTTTTACTTTTTCAACTAAATCTTCGTCTCTTTCCACCGGTACAAATTCTTGTTTGATCGGTTGAATGTGGTCGATGATTTCTTGTTGGAATGCAACAAGTCGTTTGATTTCCTCGTGTCCGAAGAAAATAGCCTCAAGCATCTCACTCTCAGTAATTTCACTTGCGCCTGCTTCAACCATGTTTACCGCATCTTTATGACCAGCAACTTCTAAATCTAATCTAGAAATTTCTTTATCAGTGACGGAAGGATTAATGACATATTTACCATCGATATAACCTACATTTACACCTGCGATGGGACCTTGGAATGGAATATCTGAAACACTTAACGCCATCGAAGAACCAATCATTGCTGCCATTTCTGGTGAGCAATCTGGATCAGCACTTAAGACAATATTCATGATTTGTACGTCATGTCTATATCCCTTTGGAAACAGTGGACGAATAGGTCTATCAATGAGACGAGCTGTTAACGTTGCTTCATCACCAGGGCGACCTTCTCTTTTTTTGAATCCTCCTGGTATTTTACCAGCAGCATACATTTTTTCTTCGTAATTTACAGTTAATGGGAAAAAATCGCCATCTCTAGGTTCTTTAGAAGCAGTTGCAGTTGATAGGACAACTGTATCTCCATAACGCACTAAAACAGCACCATTAGCTTGCTTTGCTAATTGTCCTGTCTCAATAGTTAAAGAACGCCCAGCCCATTCAGTTTTAAAAACTTTCTTCTCTTGAGACATTATGAATCTCCTCTCTTAATTCTAATATTTATATCATATCATTTATTTAACTGATTTTATATTTTTTATTATGTATCATAATAAAAAAAGGAAAGTACCATCCATGGTGCTTTCCTAGTTCTATATTAAGATTAACGACGAATACCTAATGATTTAATTAATTCACGGTAACGTTGAATATCTTTACTACGTAAGTAGTTTAGTAAGTGACGACGACGACCTACCATTTTCAATAAACCACGACGTGAATGGTGGTCTTTCTTGTGTTCACGTAAATGCTCATTTAATGCAGTAATTTCTGCAGTTAATACAGCGATTTGAACTTCTGGTGAACCAGTATCAGTTTCGTGCACACGATATTCTTTAATTAATTCATCTTTACGTTGTTGTGAAATTGCCATTATCAATTTCCTCCTTAATTATATTTAACTCCTTAATCTGAGTGAGGCGTCGGAGAATCGACCTACTAAGAAAAAGGTATATCTAGAGAATAAGAATAATCTTGTATCTCTGTCAACTTTATATATTATATGATATATCATCATCGAAATCAATAGATAATAAATGTTTAGCCTTCGCTTTATCTTCATTCATTTGTTTAACTAGTGGATCGATACCATCAAATTTAACTTCTGGTCTTAAAAAGTGATGCCAATACACAGTCACACGTTCACCGTAAATATTTTCATTAAAATCAAATATATTCACTTCAATAACTAACTCAGCCCTAGCTGGATCGTGAAATGTAGGTTTAACTCCAACGTTAGCTACACCACGATGTAATTTACTCTCAGGACCAATTTCCATACTCACCGCGTAAACACCTTTTTTTGGTAGTACATAATCATCACTGGGTTGCACATTAGCTGTTGGAAAACCAATTGTTCTTCCACGTTTTTCACCTTGTACTACAGTTCCTTTAATTCTATATATATACCCCAATTCGTCATTTGCCTTCTGTAAATGACCATCTGTAAGCGCTTGGCGTATTGCAGTTGTAGAAATTTTTTCAGAATCCATCTCTTGTTTTCCTACAATAGTCGTATTAAAAGCTTTAGATTCCTGAAGTACCGTCATATTTCCTTTTCCAAATTTACCAAAAGTAAAATCAAACCCTGCAATCACTTCTTTAACATGGTTATTAATAATGTATTTTTTTATGAAATCGTCAGATGTCACACTAGCAAACCTTGATGAAAAATTGATAACGATACAATAGTCTATACCGTGTTCTGCTATCATTTCTAACTTATCTGAAAGTGGTGTAAGGTAGGTTGTACGTTTACGCTCAGGGTTTAATACGACTGAGGGGTGTGGATCAAACGTCATAACAGCTTTTTTAAGTTGATGCTCTTTTGCCTTTTCATCAAGCACTTGAAACACCTTATCGTGACCTCTATGCATACCATCGAAGAAACCAAAAGCCATAGCAACATTTTCAGTTATGAATTGATTACTTTGTATGGGATGAGTAACTTCTATCACTTTCATAATATTATTTCTCCTTTAATTAAAAACTTTTTTAGGTTTTATTTCATAAGGTTTGTCTGGATGAACTATATATATTGCTAAAACTTTTTGAGTACTATTATCGACAAATATAAAAGGTTCTTTAACATCTTGACTTAACACTTTTTTATGAAATTTTTGACCATTACAGATTTTCTTTTTAAAATTTGAATCTTTCACTTGGAATGATTTCAAACCTTTCAAGCCATATTCTATAGGAAACAATTCGTTATGTAATGAATCATGCTCATGTAATTCTTTAATTTGATCAATAGTTAAACTACTTTCTAATTGAAAACCGCCTGAAGCTATTCTAGTTAGACGTGACATATGAGCTGGAAAACCAAGTTTAAGTCCAATATCTGTAGCTAAAGTTCTAATATAAGTTCCTTTACCACATGTTACTTCAACTTCAAAATGACATGTCTGCTCCTGAAAAGTAACTTCAGATATTCTATGTATATCTTTAATAAATACTTGCCGTTTAGGGCGTTCGACAGTTTCATTATTTCTCGCATATTCATATAATTTTCTTCCATTTACTTTAACAGAAGAATACATAGGCGGAATTTGTTGAATATGCCCCTCAAATTGCTGCAACACTTGGTCAATCGTATCTTCATTGATATCATTCTTATCAACAGCTCTAGTTTCTAAAATATCTCCGGTTTGGTCTTCAGTAGTCGTACTCATTCCTAACGTTACCGTAGCGTGATAAGTTTTTCCCATTTCCATGATATAATCACTGACTTTTGTCGCATCACCTAAACAAATTGGTAACACACCATTTACTTCAGGATCTAATGTTCCTGTATGACCAATTTTTTTCATTTTTAAAATTTTACGTAATTTAAAAACGACGTCATGACTTGTTAAACCTCGTTCCTTAAATACCGGTAGTATGCCATTATACATGTTGTCACACCTTTAACTTTTAATAACGTTTATTATTATAACACGATATTTTAATTCTTTAATTAGCGTTTTACATAAAAATAGTAGGCAATATCAAAAATATGCTTTATGAATGACTGTGCCTACTATAAAATATATTATTTATCATTTTTGTGTAAATCTTGAATCATGCGTTCTATTTTATTACCGTATTCGATAGATTCATCATATTCGAATGTTAACTCAGGTATAATTCTTAGGCGCATTCGAGAACCAAGTTCAGATTTTATAAATCCAGTTGCTTTATGCAAAGCTTTAAATGTATTATCAACTTCTTTATCATTCCCTAACACTGTTAAATATACTTTGGCTTGTGAAAGGTCATTTGTTAATTCAACATCAGTAATTGTTAAAAAACCAACTCTAGGATCTTTAACTTTATTATTAACAATATCCATGATTTCTTGTTTCATTTGTTCTCCTACACGTTCTGCTCTTATATTATTCATCATCTCACCTCTCTTCATTTTTACTTTACTCACAAATAACTGTGAAATATCAGAGTTAATGATTAACTTTTGATGTTCATTTTATTAAATTATCAACAATGAATCAATAAAATAATATTAAATGAGAGACCATAACTAAAGTATTGATAGCACAACATTATGCTTTTCCAAATCAAAATTTATATCTTCACTTTGATTGTTGGTTAAGCAAAGTATGTCATACTCTACTTTAAGATATTAGATTTATGAAATATCTTAAAGTAGTTAACTTAGCATATAGCCTCTCCATAAGTTTCAAAATTATCTTTGAATTTCTACCATTTCAAACGCTTCAATAATGTCTCCTTCTTTGAGATCATTATATTTTTCAATTGTAATACCACATTCATAGCCTTGAGCTACCTCTTTAGCATCATCTTTGAAACGTTTTAATGTATCAAGTTCACCTTCAAATAACACGATACCATCTCTAATTACGCGTACACCCGCGTTACGAGTGATTTTACCTTCAGTCACATAACTACCAGCAATTGTACCAACTTTAGAAACTTTAAATGTTTGACGCACTTCAGCTTGTCCGATGACTTGCTCTTCAAATTCTGGGTCAAGTAAACCTTTCATAGCTGATTCTATCTCTTCAATAACATTATAAATAACTCTGTGTAATCGCATATCTACATTTTCAGCTTCAGCCGCGCGTTTCGCACCAGCATCTGGGCGTACATTAAAACCAATAATAATACCATTTGATGCATTAGCTAAAGTAACATCTGATTCATTGATAGCACCAACAGCTGTATGAATAATTCGTACATTCACACCTTCAACATCTATTTTCATTAGTGATGCAGCCAATGCTTCAACTGAACCTTGTACATCACCTTTAATGATGACATTTAAATCTTTCATTTCACCTTGTTTCATTTGCTCAAATAAATTGTCTAATGAAACATTTTTACTTTCTTGACGTTGCTGTATGACACTTGCCTCATGACGTGCTTCACCAATTCGACGTGCTTGTTTTTCATCACCAAATACAACAAAACGATCACCTGCAAGTGGAACATCGTTAATACCAGTAATTTCTACAGGCGTTGAAGGGCCGGCAGATTTGATTCTTTTTCCTAAATCATTAACCATTGCACGTATACGTCCATAAGTATTACCTACAACAATTGCATCTCCAACGTTTAAAGTACCATTTTGAACAAGTAAAGATGCAGCTGGACCGCGTGATTTATCTAATTCAGCCTCAATCACAGTACCTACAGCTTGTTTGTTAGGATTAGCTTTAAGTTCTTGTACTTCTGCTACTAAGCCAATCATTTCTAATAAATCATCAATACCGTCTCCACTCAATGCAGATAGTGGTACAAAGATTGTGTCACCGCCCCAGTCTTCTGGAATTAATCCATACTCAGTGAGTTCTTGCATAACACGATCAGGGTTAGCAGTTGGTTTATCAATTTTGTTTACTGCAACAATCGTTGGTACTTCTGCTTCTTTAGCGTGATTTATAGCTTCAATTGTTTGAGGCATCACACCATCATCAGCAGCCACGACTAAAATTGTAATATCAGTAACTTGAGCACCACGTGCACGCATAGTCGTAAATGCAGCATGTCCAGGAGTATCTAAGAACGTAATTTTTTTACCTGAATTTTCAATTTGATAAGCACCAATATGTTGAGTGATTCCGCCAGCTTCTCCTTCGGTAACTTTAGTATTACGAATAGAATCTAATAAAGTCGTTTTACCATGGTCCACGTGACCCATGATTGTAACAACTGCTGGACGTTCAATTGCATCGGAATCATCCGTCTCATCATCAAAATAAATTGATAAATCTTCTTCATCAACGACTACTTCTTTCTCTATTTCAACGCCATAGTCATCTGCAATTAATTCTAATGTTTCTTCATCCAATGATTGGTTGATATTAGCCATAATACCTAATAAGAACAATTTTTTAATAATACCAGCTGATTCTACATTTAGTTTTTCAGCTAACTCACCAACAGTTATACCTTCTTGATAAGTGATTTTAGAGGGCATTTCTTTTGTTTCTGCTACCTCATTTTGAGGTTTATTATTTTTATTATTCTTTTTATTTTTATTATTTTTTTGATTCTTATTAGTTTTATTGTTTTTATTTTGCTGTTTTCCTTTGTTGTTTTGTTCTTTTTTCTTCGTTGGTTTACTATTATTCTTATTTTGCTGTTTTTCATTATTGTTAGAATTTTGTTTATTATTAGATTTTTGGTGATTATTTTGAGTATTTTGTTTATTAGTGTCTTTCACTTGAGAGGTTTTAAATTTTTTATCTAATGCTTTAATTTGTTCTTCTTCTAAAGCTTGCATATGATTTGACACTTCAACATTCATACTTTTTAACTCATCTATAATCTCTTTACTCTTTAGATTTAATTCTTTCGCATATTCGTAAATTCTTTTTTTACTCATATAATCACTCCTTACCATATTCATCTATCATTGATAACAATTTTTTTGCAAAACCATTATCTGTTATACCAATATTAACTCTATCGCTTTTACCTATTGCTAACCCTAATTCATTTCTAGTACCAAACACTTTTAATGGCACTTGATAACTATTACATTTATTATTCATCTGTTTTAGAGTATTACTAGATGCATCGCTAGCTAATATGACAAGTTTTATTTGCTTCTTTTTAAGCTCGTTTAATATGACCGATTCACCGCTTTTGATTTTACCAGCTCTCATAGCTAAACCAAGTAAATTAAAAATTTTCATTTTAGTCATTATTTTGGAATCTCTTCTCTATAAATCAGTCTTATTATTTCTTTATAAACAGGGTCAAGTGTATCTTTAGTAGCGTTAAAATATTTTTCTAAAACTTCTCTTTGTTGAGCCTTTTCAACTAAAGCTACATCTTTAGACACATATGCACCGCGCCCTTGTTTTTTTCCTGTCGCATCTGCAAAGATTTCGCCTTCTTTGTTAATAACCACTCGAATCATATCTTTTTTGGGACGCATTTCATTAGATATAATACATTTTCTCATTGGAATTTTTTTCTTTCTCATTAATTTATCACTCCAACCTATGATTCTGTGTCATTATCTTCTTCTGTTTTAGCTGTTTTTTCTTCATCAGTTTCAGCAGCTAATTCTGTACTAGTTAAGTTTGTCTCTTCTAAGTTAACATTATCAAACTCAACATCTTCGTCACCTGAATTAACAATTTCATCTGCAACTTCTTCTGTTTCAATAACAGGATAAATTCCAGCTTCTCGGGCATCAGATTCTGATTTAATATCTATCTTCCAACTTGTTAATTTAGCAGCTAAACGTGCGTTTTGTCCTCGTTTACCTATAGCTAAGGATAATTGGTAATCAGGAACTACCACTACAGTTGATTGATTCTCTTCATCAACAATTACTTCTAAAACTTGTGATGGACTTAAAGCATTACGAACAAATACTTTCGGATCTTCATCCCATTGGACGATATCTATTTTTTCGCCACCAAGTTCTTCAACAACCGCTTCTACTCGTGCTCCTTTAGAACCTACACATGCTCCAACAGCATCTATATCAGGATTATCAGAATACACGCTAATTTTAGAACGATCTCCAGCTTCACGCGCTACTGATTTAACAATAACAGTACCATCATAAATTTCTGGAACTTCTTGTTCGAATAAACGTTTTAATAATCCAGGATGACTTCTTGATACATAAATTTGTGGACCTTTTGTAGTCTGTTCAACTTTATTTACATATACCTTAATACGTTCATTAGGAATATATTTCTCATTAGGGCTTCTTTCAGCTTCTGACAGCACAGCTTCAATTCTTCCTAAATTTACATATACATAGCGATGGTCTACACGGTCAATCACACCTGTTAGAATATCTTCTTCTTTATCGATAAATTCATCATATAGAATTTCTCTTTCTGCGTCTCTAAGTCGTTGCATCACAGCTTGCTTAGCTGCTTGAGCTCCTACACGTCCGAAGTCTTTCGGTGTAACATCTTGTTCATAAATATCTCCTACTTCATAGGCAGGATTTTTGACTAAAGCAGTACTTAAATCAACTTCATCTCTATCATCAAACACTTCTTCAACCACTTCTTTACGTGCAATCACTCTAAATGAACCTTCGTCCATATTTAATTCAACTCTTACATTTCTAGCACTATCATAGTTTTTCTTGTACGCAGTAATTAAAGCTGCTTCAATTGCATCAATTAAAACTTCTCTAGGAATTTTCTTTTCCTTTTCTAAATATTCAGTAGCTAATAATAATTCATTACTTGACACGTTTTTTTCCTCCTCATCACGTTAAATCATTACAGCGTGACGTGCTTTTGCGATTTTATTCCTTGGAATTTCAATTTCTTTTGTTTTTGCCTTTTCTTTAACTTCCATATTAATTGATTCATCATTTACAGATTTTAAAATACCTAACCATTCTTTATCTCCTTCAATTGGTGCATAAAGAGATACAAAAATGGGCTGATTGATAGCATTATAAAAATCTTTTTCTTTTTTTATTGGTCTTTCTGCCCCTGGCGATGCAACATCAAGATAATACATTTCAGGTATTGGATCATTTTCATCCATAACTTCACTAATTTTTTCTGAAGCTAAAGTGCAATCATTAAGATCTACGCCACCTTCTTTATCAATAGAAATCCTTAAAAAATGGTCTTTACCTTCTTTAACATACTCAATGTCTACTAATTCAAAGTCCAAATCATTTAAAACTGGTTGAATCAATGCTTCAACTTGTTCAGTAATTTTACTCATACAGGCCTCCTTTTTTGGCAAATAGAAAAGAGCGGGTTTATGCCCACTCTTCTGCCTGAGTTAATCATTTTTTACGCACATTTAGTATATCACAAGTCTAATAAGTAAACAAACTGATATAGGTTTACTAATAAAGATGATTGTACGTATATGATATCAATTTATTAATAAGAAATGCTTACATATCAAATATCGACAATTGTGCCTTGTCAGGTAAATCTGGCAATGAGCCTAATTCGTCTAAATAGTCAATAACCTTTTGAGATAAGCCGGCTTTTTTATTTAAATCTTCTTTTGATAAAAATGGTCCCTCTTCTCTCGCTTCAACAATTCTTTGCGCAACGTTTTCTCCAAGTCCTGGCACTGAAATGAATGGAGGAATCAATGTATCCCCTTCAATAATGAAGTCAAAAGCCTGACTTTTTTCTAAACTAATCGGTTGCAATCGAAAACCTCGATGCGCCATTTCATTCATTATTTCTAATACAGTTAATACATCTTTCTCTTTTTTTCCTAAATCCATATATCGTGAATACATATCTTTAACTGTATTACGAATACTCGTTTTATCTTTAATCATCGTTATAAGATCAAAATCGGAAGCTCTTATAGTAAAATATGCTGCATAATAATATAGTGGATGATGTACTTTAAAGTATGCAATTCTTACAGCCATTAGTACATAAGCTGCAGCATGAGCTTTAGGGAACATATATTTAATTTTACGACAAGAATCTAAATACCAATCTGGTACGTTATTCTCCTTCATCGCTTCAACCATTTCATCTGTTAAACCGCGACCTTTACGTACAAATTCCATCGTTTTAAAAGCCATTGACGGTTCAAGTCCAGCATACATTAGATATACCATGATATCATCACGACAGCCTATCACACTAGATAAATCACATATCCCTTGACGAATTAACTCTTGAGCATTACCTAACCAAACGTCCGTTCCGTGAGATAAACCTGAAATTTGAACTAATTCTGAGAATGTCGTTGGCTTAGTATCTTCAAGCATTTGACGTACAAATCCAGTACCAAATTCTGGCACACCAAATGTACCTGTCTTACATAATATTTCGTCTTCTGTAACACCTAAACTCTCAGGGCCACTAAATATTTGCATTGTTTCTTTATCATCTACTGGTATAGTTTTCGGGTCAATTCCTGATAAGTCTTGTAACATACGAATCATCGTTGGATCATCATGTCCTAATATATCTAATTTTAAGACATTATCGTGTATTGAATGGAAGTCGAAATGGGTTGTCATCCACGCTGCACTTTGGTCGTCTGCTGGAAATTGAATCGGAGTAAAATCATAAATATCCATGTAATCCGGTACAACAATAATTCCCCCAGGATGTTGACCAGTCGTACGTTTAACCCCTGTACAACCTTTAACCAACCGATCAATTTCAGCACCACGTTTGTGAATACCTTGATCATTTAAGTAACCTTTAACGAAACCAAAAGCTGTTTTTTCAGCAACAGTACCTATTGTTCCAGCACGAAATACTTTATCTTCACCAAACAATACTTTTGTGTAATTATGCGCGTTAGGTTGGTATTCACCACTAAAGTTCAAGTCAATATCTGGAACTTTATCTCCTTTAAATCCAAGGAATGTCTCAAAGGGGATATCTTGCCCTTCTTTAATTAATTCATTACCACAAGTGGGACATTTTTTATCTGGTAAATCGAATCCAGATCCAACCGAACCATCATCAAAGAACTCACTTGTCTTACAATGTGAACAAATGTAATGTGGTGGAAGCGGATTAACTTCTGTAATTTCGGTCATTGTTGCTACGAAACTAGAACCTACCGAACCACGCGATCCAACTAAATAACCATCATCTAGCGATTTTTTCACCAAACGTTGAGATATGAGATAAATAACAGAAAAGCCATTACCAATAATACTATCTAATTCTTTTTCAAGGCGGTCTATAACAATTTGTGGTAGATCTTCACCATATAGTTTTTTCGCATTAGAATAACTCAACTCACGAATTTCTTCATTAGCCCCATCCATTCTTGGCGTAAATAGTTTATCTTTTATAGGTATCACTTTTTCAATTTTATTAGCGAGCTCATTTGTATTTGTTACAACGATTTCATATGCTTTTTCTTCACCTAAGAAGTGAAAATCATCTAACATTTCATCAGTGGTTCTAAAGTGAGCTTCTGGTAATGTTGAACGATTTAATGGATTCCCTGGTTGGGATGCAATTAAAATTTTTCTGGCTATAGCATCATGCTCATATAGATAATGTGCGTTACCAGTAGCAATCACTGGGATATTAGCGCTTTTACCAGCCTCTATTAATCGCTTGTAAATTTGTGTTAACGTTTCATTATCTCGTATTAATTCTCTATCCATTAAATCTTGATAAAGTGCCGGCGGTTGAACTTCTATAAAATCATAGAACTTTGCTATTTTTTCTACTTCCGACTGATCCTTCTGCATTACTGCTGTGAATAATTCACCCTCATCACACGCTGTGCCAATTAAGAGCCCTTCTCGATACTCATTTAAAAGAGAACGTGGAATTCTTGGCGTACGGTAATAATACTTAACTAATGAAGCACTGACTATTTTAAATAAATTTTTAAGACCTTCTTGATTTTGAACAATGAGTGTAACGTGGGATGGACGAGCTCTTTTATATGCATCTTCATTAGTTAATTTTTTATTAATTTCTAGATGGTTGTTCACACCTAGTTCTTTCATTTGTTGAACCATTTTTATAAAAATATAAGCTGTTGCTTCTGTATCATAAATCGCTCTATGATGTTGCGTTAATTCGACACCATATTTTTTGGCAAGGAAATTCAAACCATGTTTCCCATATTCGGTATTAATTGTACGTGAAAGCTCAAGTGTATCAATGACACCGTTTGTAGAAGGTCCAAAGCCTAACCTTTCATACCCTGTGTCAATAAATCCCATATCAAATGAAGCATTATGAGCTACAAATATCGCATCTCCAACCCACTCTTTAAATTCAGTTAACACTTCTTCAATTTCAGGAGCATCAGTTAACATATCATCCGTGATATGTGTAAGATTGATAATGGTTTCAGATAATCTTTCGTGTGGATTACTAAAACGTTCAAACTTATCTATAATTTCATCGTTATGCACTTTTACTGCAGCTAATTCAATAATTTTATCATATTGATTAGAAAGACCTGTTGTCTCTACGTCAAACACCACATATGTTGCATCTTTTAAATTACGGTCTGTTGGTTTATAAGCTATAGGAACACCATCGTCTACTAGCATACCTTCCATACCATAAATCATCTTAATACCATGTTTTTCGGCAGCATTGTGTGCATCGGGAAAAGCTTGTACTACGTTGTGATCTGTTACTGCTAAGGCTCGGTGTCCCCATTTAGCAGCTTGTTCAACATATGCACTAATATTAGGAATACCATCCATTTGACTCATAGACGTATGTAAATGAAACTCTACACGCTTATTTTCTGCTTTATCTTGTTTAGGTGTCTTTTTAATTTCTTCAATATCTGACATCATCATGACAAGATCTCTAACAAAAGTATCTTCTTCAATACGACCTTGAGCTCTAACCCATTTACCAACACTAAGTGCCTTAAAGTGCTCCAAGTCATCTTTATTTTTTCTTGTAAACATTTTTAATACAAGTGAATCTGTGTAATCAGTAACTTTAAGCTCAACTATATGACGTCCACTCTTAAGTTCTTTTAGGTTAATATCAAATATAACACCCTCAATAGCTACTTTGAATTCTTCTTCAATAATTGATTCAATTGGTTTTATATTTTCAATCTGAATTGGTTTTCCAATCTGACATTTTTCCACTGTACTTTCATTATTATCTTGTTGTTTCGCTTTTTCTGCTTTCATTTTTTCTAATTTTTCAGTTGCTTCTCTTGCACTTTGTTCATCTTCTTGTTGAATATGTGCTTCTAAAGATGCAAGGTCATCATCGTGATTTGTTGTATCTGTTTCAAAAACGACTTTATCAATTTCAAAGCCACACTGTCTAAATGCTTTAATCAAACTACCATTACATGCCTTATCAAAATGATTTCTCTCAATGTCATTTGAAACTAAGACTTTTAAAACATTTCCACTCATAATGAGTTTTTTTTGTTTCAATTGACCTTTCACTTTTGGCGACAATCGTGTTTGATCAATACAATGTCCGAAATATTTTAAAGCAAACTCATCTTGATTGTTGGTATCTTTAATTGAAAAATCAATTGCTACTGTAGCTATTTCTTTAAATTCTTCTTCAATTGCATGTGTAAAAAGAAGATAATCTTCATGAGATAAAAAATGTGGGAGTGATATTTGGAAAGTCCATGTTCTGTTTTTATTTGAAACATCTATACGCGTGAGTTCACCTTGTTCAAGAATATCTTGTTCTAGTTGATTTGATATTTTTATTTGATCGGCAAGCACTTTAAACTTTTCTCGATTTGTCATTGCCAAAATAATAACCACCTTAATTAATACTAAATTTAAAACTATTAAACATCATTGGATATATTACAACTGTTCATATAGTTACTTAATAAATTCGTTTCATATTATACTACTGATTGGACGTATTTTCATGAAAAACAAATAGTAAATAATACAATAAAGAAGAGCAGGTTAGATTTAAGATTATGTTTCATCATCTTTCCTGCTCTTTATTAATATCAATTTAACTATCAACAATTATATTACAACTTACTTAATATTCTTAAATAAATCTTGTAAGTAAGTCTCTAATTCATCAATTTGCACTTCTTCGCTTAAACCGTTAAAGCGTTGTTTTACCTCAACAATACCTTCTTCAGCTCTTTTACCAACAACAACTCGTACCGGTAACCCTATTAGGTCTGAATCATTAAATTTAACACCAGCACGTTCTTTTCGGTCATCATATAAAATATCGTATGAATCCATTAATTTTTGATAAAGTTGATCACCTAAAGTACGTTGATCTTCCTTTTTAGGATTGATAGTGATTAGATGGATATCGAAAGGCGTTACTGATTTTGGCCAAATAATCCCATTCTCGTCATTGTTTTGTTCAACAATTGCACTTAATGTTCTTGATACTCCAATACCATAACATCCCATAATGAGTGGTTGTGCTTTTCCCTGATTATCTAGAAAAGTTGCATTCATTGATTCAGAATATTTTGTTCCTAATTTGAAAACTTGTCCTACTTCAATGCCTTCAGCAAATTGTGCTACTCCCGAGCCATCACTTAACATCTCACCTTGTGTAATGAATCTAAAGTCACCGTATTCTGTTACGTCAAAGTCTCTACCAATATTGACATTTATATAGTGATAATGATCTTCATTAGCTCCTACAACAAAGTTATTTAAATCTTGTAAGTAATTATCGGCATAAATTTTAATATCTTTTTCAAAAATAGGACCAATAGACCCCGGATTGGCATCCACAAGATTAACAATTTCATCCTGTGTAGCCATTTCAACATGTTCCGTGCCGAAATATGCTTTTAATTTCACTTCATTTAATTCATGATGTCCACGAACTAGTAACATAATAAATTCGCCATCTATTTTAAAAATCATCGTTTTTACAATTTCATCTAATGGTCTCTCTAAATAGTCTGCAACTTCTTGAGCTGTTTTAACATTTGGCGTCTCAACTTTAGTCAATTCTGCAAGTTCAGAATGTTTATGAGAAGGATGATAAACAACTTCGGCCTTTTCAATATTAGCTGCGTAGTCACTCTCATTACTATAAACTATTGTATCTTCCCCAATTTCACTCAATGCCATAAACTCGTGTGTATGACTTCCCCCTATTGCACCTGAATCTGCCACAACCGGTCTTGCATTGATGCCTACACGTTTGAATATGCGACTATATGCTTGATACATATCTTGATAAGTTGCATCTAATGAAGCTTCATCTGAATGGAAAGAATATGCATCTTTCATAAGAAATTCGCGTCCTCTTAATAATCCAAAGCGTGGCCTTTTCTCATCTCTATATTTGGATTGAATTTGAAATAAAGTAAGGGGTAACTGTTTATATGATTTTAATTCATCTCTTACTAAAGAAGTGACTACTTCCTCATGAGTAGGTCCTAATGCAAATTCACGTCCGTTTCTGTCTTTTAAACGCATTAGTTCTGGACCATATGCACTCCAACGACCTGATTCTTCCCATAATTCTGCTTGTTGTAAAGCTGGCATAAGAATTTCTACAGCATCTATACTTTCCATTTCTTCACGTATGATTTTAGATATATTATTTAGGACACGTGTAGCTAGTGGTAAGTAACTATATATACCACTTGTACTCTGTTTAATTAACCCTGCTTTTAATAATAAACGATGGCTTAATGCTTCCGCCTCTGCAGGGACTTCTCTCATCGTTGGTATAAATACTTTAGATTGTTTCATTCTCTTTTTCCTCCCTATTTATAAGAAATACCGTTGTATATCATTCCAAGTGACTAAAATCATAATAATAACCACAAAAAGTGCGCCTACAGCAATAATTCCTGTTTCCGCTTTTTTATTCACTGGTTTTCTAAAAATAGCCTCATATAGTACAAATAATATGCGACCACCATCAAGCGCTGGAATAGGTAACAAATTCATTATTCCTAAGTTAACACTTAATAAAGCGGTGTATCCTACTAAATTAATAATTCCAGATTTAACAACAGAATCAACACTGTGATAAATACCAACAGGGCCATTTAACATATCAAATGAAAATTCTCCTGTAAATATACTGGCTAACATACCAACAACAGCTGTAAAAATAAGCTTACCTTTGTCGAAAAAGTTATAAATACCGTAGCTTATTGGTTTAAAAACGCTGTGTTCTGTAGTAGGAGCAAAACCAATTTGATAAGTTGTTTGAGTTTTAGTTTTAGTTATCTTTCTTTCTACTTTTTTAGGTTGGAGATCTACAGACTTGGTTTGGCCATCCCTTTTAATTTTTACAGTTGTTTTAGCCGTTCTATTTTGGTCAAGAACATGTTTGATATCATCAAAATTTTTAATTTTATGATTACCTACCTGAACTATTTTATCACCTTTGTGCAATCCAGCTTCATCAGCCGGAGACTTCTTCACAACTTCTCCTATGACATTGGTTGGCGTACCTTGGTAGTATGCTAATCCAATAAATAGTACTAAAGCTAAAATAAAATTAAATAATGGACCTGCAAACAATGTTAAAAACTTAGGCAATGGTTTCTTATGTGCAAACTGTCTATCTCTTGGAGCAATTTGTACAAGGCTTCCATTTTCGACAAAAAATGCCTTTTTCGCTATAGTGAAGTGATGCCTTTCGTCATCATAAGAAGTAATACCTTCAATATATAGGTCATCTTTAAAATCACATTTCTTAACTTCTATAGCTTCAATTTGTTGAAATTTATGTTGATCATCTAGAATTATATGTGTGATTTCATCTTGGTTATTTAACTTTATTTTTACGTTCATACCTGGTTGAACTGGGGGTTCTTCAAGACCATCACCAGCCATTCTTACATAACCACCCACCGGTAATAGACGAATTGTATATAATGTTTCATCTTTACGAAAACTAAAAATTTTAGGGCCCATACCAATCGCAAATTCAGGACACATAATTCCTGCTCGCTTAGCAAAAAACATGTGTCCATATTCGTGAACAGTTACGAGGACACCAAATACGATGATAAATGAAATAATCGTAATTAAAATGCTCATGTTCTACACCTCTAATGAATTTATGTTTAATTAAAAAATCATCTAAGTAATTAAATCGAAGATAATATTAAATATTATAATATGTTAATACTTAATATCATATTATTTTGTGTTATTGTATCTTAACAATTTATCAATAAGTGCTGAAAAGGAGTTAAGAGATATTCATCACTCATCAACATCTCAATAACTCCTTCATTATAACATCTATTCCATTTTACAATTCATAAATTTAAGTTTGTATCAGTAAAATATTTAATAGCGGTAATACAAACATGAAGCTATCAAATCTATCTAATATACCGCCATGCCCTGGTAGTATACGTCCCGAATCTTTAACACCAAAATGACGTTTAAACCCAGATTCTACTAAATCACCTAATTGACCAAACATACTTAACACAATTGTGACTAATAATAAAAGCCAAATATTCATATGTAAATCTACAAACATTTGCATCACTAATGGTACTAAAATGCTACATAAAATACCACCAAAGAAACCTTCAATTGTTTTATTAGGGCTAATAACTGGCCATAACTTATGTTTACCCATAAGGCGACCAAAAATATAAGCACCCGTATCTGTTAGCCAAACGATTAAAAATGCAAATAAAATATATCTCAAGCCCTCAGAACGTGTCTCATAAAAATACATGAAACCAATTCCTACATAAGCTACAGACATCAAACAAAATGCAGCATCCATAAAACTAAATCTGTTTTTAGATAGCACTGTATAACTTAAAACTATGAAACTCATAGCAATTAAACCTTTAAGTTGGATAACTTGAACCCATTCACCTGCATCTTGAGGTAACATGATAATAATTAGGGCTAAAGCACTAATCAGACCAGGTATAGATAAAAATTTAATCATATTCATATTAAGTAATTCTTTTAAGGCTATCAAAGCTAGTAAAAATGCGAAAAGCATTAATATTAAGCCACCCTTGAGCAAGATAGGCAAGAATATTAATAAAGCTATAATCGCGGTTAATGTTCTTACTTTCATTTTTTACTCCTCACTTAATCCTCCAAAACGTCTTTGGCGTGATTGATATATTTTCAAACACTCTCTTAACTCTTTTTCATCAAAATCTGGCCATAGCTTTTCATTAAAAATAAATTCACTATATGAAGCTTGCCATATTAAGAAATTGCTTATCCTTTGTTCTCCTGAAGTGCGTATTAATAAGTCTGGATCTGGATAACTATGCGTCATTAAATGACGTTTTATTAACGCCTCATCAATCACATCAGATCCTTGTCCGTTTAATTGTAATTCGTTATATATTGTTTTCATACTCTGAATAATCTCAGCTCGTCCACCATAATTTATAGCAAACACAAGAGTTAACCCAGTATTGTTCTGAGTTTTAGCTTTAGCAAAATCAATAGCATTAATTGTCGATTGTGGTAAACCTTCATAAAACCCTATTGTTTCAATTTTAACATTCTTTTCAATTAATTCTGGTAGAAATGTTTTAAGGAAATTCACAGGAAGATTCATAATATAATTAACTTCACTTTCAGGTCTAGACCAATTCTCTGTTGAAAATGCGTATAGTGTTAAGTACTTAATACCTAAATCACTCGCTTCGCGAGTAATTTTTTTGATTGTTTGCATACCTTCATAATGTCCTTTAATTCTAGGCATTTTACGTTTTTTTGCCCAACGTCCATTTCCATCCATGATAATAGCCACATGTTCAGGTATATTATGTATGTCTAAATCATTATTATGGTTTGTCTCAGTTTTGTTTTTATTTTTCAGCTTTTTAAACATGGTCTTTCCTCCGAGCCTGATCGTCTCTGTTTATAATATTAGTTAATTAAACAATCATCTATCATTTTATCATACTCATTTATTCCATTGAATAAGCAAATAAAAAAACTGTACCAAAGTCTTAGTTGGTACAGTTTAGACTATGAAGATATTCAATGTCTGACAGATGTTTCATTTTAGATAATATACTAATATGAATGTGTTTGCGATAATAAAATACCTATACTGACATAATATCTTTTTCTTTGTCGGCAACCAATTGATCTATATCTTTAATCGAATTATCTGTAGCTTTTTGTACATCATCAGTTTGACTTCTTAAGTCGTCTTCGGTAATGTCACCATTTTTTTCGTCTTTTTTAAGCTGATCATTAATATCACGACGAATATTTCTAATTGAGACTTTAGCATCTTCACCAATTTTTTTAACTTCTTTAACTAATTCTTTTCGTCTTTCTTCAGTTAAAGCTGGTACAGAGATACGAATAACCTCACCATCACTCGTTGGATTAACCCCAAGATTAGCCGCGATAATTGCTTTTTCAATATCAGCAACTGATGTCTTATCATATGGTGAAATAACTAATAGACGTGCTTCAGGCACATTGACACTTGCTAATTGTTGCACTGGTGTAGGTGCACCATAGTAGTCAACTGTAACACCATTAAGTAAATTGGAGTTTGCTCTACCAGCACTAATGTTAGCAAGTTCACGAGATAAGTTATCAATTGATTTTTGCATTCTAGACTTTGTATCTTTGATTATGTCACTCATTTTTTACACCTCAAAATTATTTTGTAATTAATGTTCCGATTTTTTCACCCATTACAGCACGCTTAATATTACCTTCTTCCATAATAGAGAAAACATTTAATGGAATGTTATTATCCATGCAGAACGATGAAGCTGTTGAATCCATCACTTGTAAACCTTCTTGAAGCATTTGAATATGTGTCAAATGTTCATATTTAATTGCATTTGCATCAACTTTTGGATCAGCTGAATAAACACCATCTACATTATTTTTACCCATTAAAATTACATCTGCTTCTACTTCAGCCGCACGTAAAGCAGCAGTTGTGTCAGTTGAGAAGTAAGGATTACCAATTCCAGCGGCAAATATAACAACACGTTTTTTCTCCAAATGTCTAATTGCACGTCGACGAATATATGGTTCAGCAACTTGTTTCATTTCAATAGAAGTTAAAACACGTGTATCACAATCTAATTGTTCTAAACTGTCTTGTAATGCTAAAGCATTCATTACAGTAGCAAGCATCCCCATGTAATCAGCCGTACCACGATCCATGCCTAGGTCGCTACCAGTTTTGCCTCTCCAAATATTTCCACCGCCGACAATGACAGCAATTTCACAATCCATTTTGGCAACTTCAGCAACTTGCTGTGCAACGCTTTTGATAATGATAGGATTTATGCCGAATCCTTTATCACCTGCTAAAGCTTCACCACTCAATTTTAATACTACACGTTTATATTTAGAAGTTTGTGCCATTTTCTTATCCTCTCTATCGTAAAAATATGTAAATATATAAGTAAAGAAGACACGAATGTCTCCTTTTAGCTATCTTAACAATAGGCTTATAAAAAGGAAACGTGTGAGGTGTCTTCTTCCTTGTTAAACTTTATGACAGATTATTTCATTTGTCCTTTAACTTCTTCAGCAAAGTTTTCTTCACGTTTTTCCATACCTTCTCCAACTTCATAACGAACGAAATCAGTAAGTTTACCACCTTTAGCTTTTAAGAAAGCTTCAACAGTTTCGTCTGGATTTTTAACGAAGTTTTGATCTACAGCACAAATTTCTTGTAAATATTTACGTAAACGACCTTCAACCATTTTTTCAACGATTTTTTCTGGTTTACCTTCGTTTAATGCTTGTTGTTTTAATACTTCTCTTTCATGATTGATTTCTTCTTCGCTTACTTGTTCAGAAGAAACATATTTAGGGTTGATTGCCGCAATGTGCATTGCTACGTCTTTAGCAGCTTCTTCATCAGTAGTACCTTCAACTACAGTTAACACACCAATACGTCCACCCATGTGTAAATATGCACCAAATGCATCATTATCAGTTTTTGTTCTGATAGAGAAACGACGGATGCTTAATTTTTCACCAATTGTTGAGATAGCTTCTTTCATTCTTTCATCAACAGTTTTACCGCTAGATAATTTAGATTCCATCAAAGCGTCTACTGTTTCTACCTTGCTATCTAAAATATGGTTAGCAATTTCTTTAACTAATTCTTGGAAACCTTCGTTACGTGCTACGAAGTCTGTTTCTGAATTAATTTCAACGATTGCAGCTTCATTACCTTTTAATTCAACGTGTACAAGACCTTCTGCTGCGATACGGTCAGCTTTTTTAGCTGCTTTTGCAATACCTTTTTCACGTAAGTAGTCAATCGCTTTATCGATGTCACCATCAGTTTCAGTTAGCGCTTTTTTACAATCCATCATTCCTGCGCCAGTTTTTTCACGTAATTCTTTAACAAGTTTTGCTGAAATTGCCATTCATTATTCCTCCAATATAAATAGTAATTATTGATATACCTAAATTTTAGCATTATTTTAGGTTATATTTCCATTACAGTATTATGATTTAATTTTATTTTTAAAAAAAGGTGATAAGCATTAGTATCTTATCACCCATTTAAACTATCTCTTAGTTTGATTCAACAGAAGTGTTTTCTTCAGTTGTTTCTGCTTGTTCAGATTCTTCTTTTTCATCTAAATTGATGTTTTGTTCTGCAGCTACTTCTTCATTAGATACACCTTGTTGACCTTCTAAGATAGCGTCTGCCATTTTACCAGTTAATAATTTAACGGCACGAATAGCATCATCGTTTGCTGGGATAACGTAATCAATTTCATCAGGATCACAGTTAGTGTCAACAATACCTACGATAGGAATATTTAGTTTGCGAGCTTCAGCAATAGCGTTGCGCTCTTTACGAGGATCAACAACGAATAATGCTTGAGGCATTGATTTCATATCGCGAATACCGCCTAAGAACTTAATTAAACGGTCGTATTCTTTTTTAAGTTCAACAACTTCTTTTTTAGGTAATACTTCAAATAATCCGTCTTCTTCCATTTTTTCAATTTCAGAAATACGTTTAATTCGTTTTGAGATTGTTTTGTAGTTAGTTAAAATCCCACCTAACCATCTTTGGTTAACGTAGAATTGACCAGCACGCTCTGCCTCAGCTTTAACTGATTCTTGCGCTTGTTTTTTTGTACCTACGAATAAGACTTTTCCGCCTTCTTCAGAGATTTGTTTAACAAAGTTGTATGCTTCTTCAACTTTTTTCACTGTTTTTTGTAAATCAATGATATAAATACCATTTCTTTCAGTGAAGATATATTTTTTCATTTTTGGGTTCCAACGGCGTGTTTGGTGACCGAAGTGAACACCGGCTTCAAGTAATTGTTTCATAGAAATTACTGCCATTTTAAATTCCTCCTAGTGGTTATTTACCTCCATAATCAACTGATATAAAGACAAATATTTAATTTGCACCCTTTATATTTAAATTGATTATGTGCGTATTGGCTTTATAGCCGTCAATTAATATATCATATTTAATACATAAAAGCAATAACATGATTTGTATTATTGAATTTCTGTTTTAATAACAATAAAGATGGAGATTATTTAATAACATTCTTAATTTCTCTAAACATTTTATAGTCGATAATTAACATATAAAATAATAGGTTTCTGAAAAAGTAAAAATCAGTCCATTCATTATTCACAGATTAATCTTAATTTACTAATATTTCAAAAAAAACATTTCATATTCAACTTTTACTTATTTTTTTCAAGCTCATCAAGGAATTTATCTTTTTTCACTTTAATAAATGTCCCTTTCATTCCAAGAGAACGTGATTCTATGACACCAGCACTTTCAAGTTTGCGTAAAGCATTCACTATGACTGATCGTGTAATGCCCACTCTGTCAGCTACTTTTGAAGCTATAAGTAAACCTTCTGTACCACCAAGTTCTTCAAATATATGTTCGATTGCTTCTTTTTCTGAGTATGAAAGTGAGTTGATTGCCATTGTTATAGCAGCTTTATCTCTAGCTTCTTTTTCGACTTCATTATGTTTTTCTCGTAATATTTCCATTCCTATTACAGTGGCTGCATATTCTCCTAATACTAAGTCATTTTCATTGAAGTCGTCTTGAACTCGACCTAAGACTAGCGTACCAAGTCTTTCGCCACCACCTAAAATTGGAAAAATAGTTGTTCTACTATTTAAAAATACCTCTCTATTCTCTGGTGGAAATACAGTTAATTCATTATCAATATCGATATTTGATTCTGTTTGTTTAACATTCATCAACTCTTCAGTATATTCGCGCGGTATATGTCGATCTTCTAACATATCTTTAATACGTTCACTTTTTAATAATTCATTCAAACAAGATCCTAAGATTTTACCTCTTCTCGACACAATAAATACATTAGTAACTGTAACATTACTAATTGTTTGAGCAACATCTTTAAAATCTACTGCAATGCCTTTATGTTTTTGTAATAAAGTGTTTAATTCTCTTGTTTTAGATAATAAGCTCATATTTTTTCTCCTTCTATATATATTTATAAAATAAATGCACTTAAATCTTTATTTGTTGAGATTGATTTTAATTTGTCATCTACATATTGTGGGGTAATATCCACAACAGCATTCGGCATGCTTGGTGCTTCAAATGATAAATCTTCAAGCATTTTTTCTAGAATAGTGTGTAATCTACGAGCACCAATATTATCAGTATCTTGATTAACTTGATATGCAATTTCAGCTAATCTTTGAATGGCATCTTCTGAGAAGTTAACTGTAACTTCTTCAGTTTGAAGCAATGCTTCATATTGTTTGACAAGCGATAATTTTGGTTCTGTCAGAATTCTCACGAAATCTTCTACTGAAAGGCTTTCTAATTCCACTCTAATTGGAAATCGACCTTGTAATTCAGGAATTAAATCACTAGGTTTTGATACGTGGAATGCACCAGCACCTATAAATAGCATATGTTCAGTATTTACAGTACCATATTTTGTCTGAATCATGCTACCTTCAAGTATAGGAAGAATATCTCGTTGTACGCCTTGTCTTGACACATCTTGACCGCTATTTTGATTGTTAGTAGCAACCTTGTCTATTTCATCAATAAATATGATACCCATTTGTTCTGCAAGCTCTAAGGCTTGTTGATTCGCAGTTTCTTGGTCGATTAATTCGTCAGCAAAATCATCAGCTAAGATTTTTCTAGCTGTCTCAACCGAAACTTCTCTTTCGACTTTTTTCTTGGGCATCAATTGATTCATCATATCTTGAATCTGTTGATTTTGATTAGTCCCTAACATTCCCATTGATGCAGGATCTTGTTCTACTTTTATTCTTACTTTTTCATTTTCAAGTTTGCCCTGTTCAAGTTGTTTTTTTATTTCAGAACGTTTCGTTTTAATTTCCTCAGTTGGCGGTTCTTCCTCTTCATCTTGATTTTGACCGAAGTTTGGAATTGCTCCACCGAATAAATTTTCCAAAGGATTGTTACCTTGTGCTGCCTTCTTTTTTAAACTCGGAACAAGTAATTTAACTAATTTGTCGTTTGCTTTCTTAGTTGCCTCATCTTTAACTAATGACTTTTTCTCGTCTTTTACTAAACGTACAGCAACATCAACTAAATCTCTAACCATGCTTTCAACATCTCTACCAACGTAACCGACTTCTGTAAATTTAGTTGCCTCGACTTTAATAAACGGTGCTCCAACAATTTTTGCCATGCGTCGAGCTATTTCAGTTTTACCAACTCCCGTTGGACCAATCATTAAAATATTTTTAGGCGCAATCTCTTGTTTCTCTTCTTCTTTTAAAAGACTTCTACGATAACGATTTCTTAATGCAATAGCCACCTTACGTTTTGCATCATTTTGTCCTACAATATACTCATTCAATTTAGATACGATGTCTTTTGGGGTTAATTTAATTCCATTTGTATCCATATTTAACATTCCTCCATATTGCTACTTTGTTTTATGAGATTCATTTCCTTAATTTGAGCAATGCTGTTTTTAAAGCGTTTCTACAATTATATTGTCATTTGTAAACACACAAATATCAGCTGCAACTTTTAAACTTTCGTATGCCATTTCACTAGCAGAAAGTTGTGTTGCATGTCTTTTTAAAGCTCGACCTGCGCTAAGTGCGTAGTTACCACCTGACCCAATGGCAATTAAATCATCATCAGGTGCAATAACTTCACCTGTACCACTAACAATAAGTATGGCATCTTTATCCATTACGATAAGCATCGCCTCTAGTTGTCGTAATTGTTTATCTCCACGCCATTCTTGTGCTAGTTCAACAGCTGCGCGCTCTAAATTACCACTAAATTGCTGAAGTTTTGTTTCAAATTTTTCGAAAAGTGTGAAGGCATCAGCAACACTACCAGCAAAACCAGCCAATACTTTTCCTTCGTATAAACGTCTCACTTTTCTCGCAGTTTGTTTCATAATAACTTGTTGGCCTAATGTGACTTGACCATCACCAGCCATAGCTGCTTCACCATTATGGCGTACAGCGTAAATTGTTGTAGCGTGTAAAGAATTATCCATAAATTACTCTCCTTTTTTTGCTCGAGGATGTGCGTTTAAATACACCTTTCTCAATTGTTGATTCGAAACATGTGTATAACGTCCAGTGGTCGATAAATTGACGTGACCAAGTAAAGACTGTACAGTCCTTAAATCAGCACCTTGATTTAATAAATGTGTAGCAAAAGTATGTCTTAATTTATGAGGATGTATGTCATTGACCCCAGCGGTTCTTTTAACGACATCATTAAGTACATACCTTACTCCTCTTTCGGTGATAGGATCACCTTTCATATTTACAATTAAATAATCATGATTAGCTAATTGTTTAGGTTGAAATTCTTCTAAGTATCTTTCTATACTCTGTCTACAGAACTCTCCAAAAGGTATAAACCTTTCCTTATTTCCTTTACCTAAGACTTTTACACCAGGTAAGTTCATATCTATATCTTTTAATTTAATATTTATTAATTCAGACACACGTATTCCTGTTGCATATAACAATTCAATAATAACTTTGTCCCGTATGCCCTTTTTATTATCATGCTCTACAGTTTGAAAAAGTGCTTCCATTTCTTCTTCATAAAAGAATTGAGGTAAATACTTCTCTTTTTTAGGATGCACTAGTTGAACAAAGGGATTAATAATTGAATTATTTTGAGTCATCCAAAATTCATAGAAGGTACGTAACGTTGATATCTTTCTTGATACCGTAGTTCTTTTTAGTTGATTAGAATATAAAAAAGCCAAATAGTTTCTAGCATCTTTATATTCAAAAGTCTCAAGTTGTAAATGTTCTCTTTCTAAAAAGTTGTTAAATTGAACTAAGTCATCATGATAAGATTTTAACGTATACGCTGAAAAGTTTCTTTCAACCTTTAACATGTATAAAAATGTTTCTTGGATTTTATCCAAAATCAATCCCCTCCATCATATTGCATTGTAGCATATGTGTAAAAACGCATACAGTAATTTGATAATCAATTCAAAATCTTTAGAGAATTAATTCCATACTTTATATAAATTAGTCATAATTTTCTCTAACTCACTTGTTTTACTTAATTTACGTTAGTTTTAAACAATATTCATCACAAAAAAACCAGGTAGTTATCAACTACCTAGTTAACCTATTTGTAAATTACAGCGTTTGTTTGTAATTATCTAAATACTCTAACGCTCTTTTGGCTTGTGTTTCATATCTTTCTTTTTTATCTTTAATACGTTTTTCAAGAGATGGTAAAAGACCAAAATTGGCATTCATAGGTTGAAAGTTCTTCTCATTTTTTGCATGCGATATGTAGTAAGCCATACTACCTATCATTGTCTCCCTAGGGAAAATAACTTCCCCTTTACCTAAAATTTTATGCGCAAGATTAATACCTGCAACTAATCCACTAGCAGCACTTTCAACATAACCTTCAACGCCAGTCATTTGTCCAGCAAAATATAAATTATCATGTCCTTTTAATTCATATTTTTCGTTTAAAACATCAGGTGAATTAATAAAGGTATTTCGGTGCATCACACCATATCTTACAATATCAACATTTTCTAATCCTGGTATTAAACGAATGACTTCTTTTTGCGCACCCCATTTTAAATGTGTTTGAAAGCCAACAATATTATATAATGTTCCAGCTGCATCATCTTGTCTTAATTGAACAACTGCATAAGGGTGTTTCCCAGTCTTAGGATCTTCAAGTCCAACAGGTTTCATCGGACCAAATAACAAAGTTTTTCGTCCTCTTTCAGCCATGACTTCAAAAGGCATACAACCTTCAAAATATTTTTCTTTTTCAAATTCATTGACTGGTGCAACTTCAGCTTCTAATACTGCATCATAAAAACGATTAAATTCTTCTTCAGTCATAGGGCAATTAAGATACGCTGCTTCACCTTTGTCATAACGTGATTTTAAATATACTTTATCCATATTAATTGAATCTTTTTCTATTATTGGTGCGGCAGCATCGTAAAAATACAATTGATCTTTACCAGTAATATCAACAATTTCTTGAGCTAAATGCTCAGTAGTTAGAGGACCAGTTGCAATAATCGTATAACCTTCTGGTATATGATTAACTTCTTCATTTAACACAGTGATGTTTGGGTGGTTTCTTAAGGTATCTGTAATATAGCCAGCAAAATCATGTCTGTCCACTGCTAAAGCACCACCAGCTGGCACACGTGCTTTATCTGCTGATGTGATAATTAACGAGTCTAAATGTCTCATTTCCTCTTTAAGTACACCGACAGCATTTGTAAGTGCATTACCTCTCAATGAATTTGAACAAACCAATTCAGCAAATTTATCTGTATGGTGCGCTGGAGTCTGTTTAACTGGACGCATCTCAATTAAATTCACTTTAATTCCACGTTGAGCTAATTGATATGCAGCTTCAGAGCCAGCTAAACCAGCTCCTACAACATTTACTTTTTGAGTCATTTTGCCCCTCCTAAAATTACTCATCTATTTTTGAACTTCTTCTTCATAATCACAGTTGGAGCACACAACTTGACTACTTTTACCTTTTTTCTTATTCACAAGGTAATGATGACACTTAGGACAATCTCTTCCAACAGGCTTATCCCAAGAAATAAAATCACATTCCGGATATCTAGAACAACCATAGAAAATTCTATTTTTCTTTGATTTACGTTCTACGACATCTCCTTCATTACATTTTGGACACGTGACACCAATCGTTTTGACAATTGCTTTTGTGTTACGACAGTCTGGAAAGTTTGAACATGCCATAAACTTACCATATCTTCCCATTTTAATTACCATTGGAGAACCACAGACTTCACAATCTTCACCTGCTGGCTCGTCTTTAATCTCAATCTTTTCCATTTCAGATTCGGCGCGCTCAACATCTTGTTTAAAACTGTTGTAGAAATCTCCTATTACTTTACGCCAATTCATGTCACCTTCAGCAATTTTATCAAGTAATGTTTCCATGTTTACAGTGAATTCTACATCAATAATTTCTGGGAAGTATTCTTTAACTTGCTCATAAACAATTTCTCCTAATTCAGTTGGAATGAAGCGTTTACTTTCTAACTTGACGTAGTTCCGCTTTTGAATCGTATCAATAGTAGGAGCATATGTTGAAGGTCTTCCAATTTTAAGTTCCTCGAGTGTTTTAACTAAACGTGCCTCGGTATAACGAGGAGGAGGTTGTGTAAAGTGTTGTGCCGGTTCAATCTTTGTCGCAGTCACCTTATCTCCTTTATCAAGTTGAGGAAGCTTATTTTCTTTATCATTCTCTTTATCATCTTTTGCCTCTACATATAGTGTCATAAAACCTTTAAATTTAATAGTTTGACCATTAGCTCTAAATTTAATGTCGTTTTGAGTTACATCTAAAGCTACCGTATCCAAAATAGCTGGAGCCATCTGACTTGCTACAAATCTCTCCCAAATTAATTTGTATAGACGGTGTTGATCTCTAGTAAGAAAAGCTTTCATATCATCAGGCGTTCGCATTGTACTAGTAGGTCTAATAGCTTCGTGAGCATCTTGATCACCTTGTTTACCCGATGATTTACGCTGAGACACGTACTGTTCACCATATTTATCAGTAATATATTGCTGCGCTTCTGATTTTGCAGAAGTTGAGATACGAGTAGAATCAGTACGCATATACGTGATTAAACCTACTGTACCTTGACGCTTTAAGTCAATACCTTCATATAATTGTTGCGCTAGCATCATTGTCTTACGTGCTTTAAAATTTAATTTACGTGCAGCTTCTTGTTGTAAGGTTGATGTAGTAAATGGATGAGCAGGATAACGCGTTTTTTCTTTACGATTCACATTGGTGATTTCAAATTGATCACCATTTAATGCTTCAGTAATCTTTTGAACATCGTCTTTGTTATTTAGCTTATAAGGTTTATTTTTATAGTGTAGAAATTTAGCTGTAAACTTAGATTTCTTGTATCTAAATTCACCTTCAATAGACCAATACTCTTCAGGTTTAAAATTACGAATTTCATTTTCACGGTCAATGACTAAACGTAAAGCAACTGACTGAACTCTCCCAGCAGACAGCCCTTTTTTAACTTTCTTCCATAATACTGGAGAAATATTATAACCAACGAGTCTATCTAAAATACGACGTGCTTGTTGCGCGTCAACTAAATCCATTTCAATACCACGAGGATGCTTAAAACTATCTTTAACAGCATCTTTTGTAATTTCATTAAATACTACTCTATTTTCTTTGCTATCTTCTAATTCTAAAATTTTTGATAAATGCCAAGCAATCGCTTCACCTTCACGGTCAGGGTCACTAGCTAAAAATATCTTTTTGGCTTTTTTCGCATGTTTTTTTAAATCTTTAACTACAGGACCTTTGCCACGAATTGTAATATATTTTGGTTCATAGTTATCTTCAGTGTCGACACCCATTTGACTTCTTGGTAAGTCACGAACATGTCCCATTGAAGCAATAACTTTATATCTTTTGCCTAAATATTTTTCAATGGTTTTAGCTTTTGCAGGCGATTCAACAATGACTAAATTATCTGCCAAAGTTTATTCCCCCTTGCAAATTGAATTACTAAAGATAAATGATAAACGGTTATTTTTGTATTTGTCAACGTTTTAATTTTTAATTTCCAATTTTGTAAGAATTGTTATTATTTTTGATTCATTAAACTTTAACTAAATTAAAGGATATAAATAATTAATTCAGAAAGTAAATCTATCATTTACATAAATAGATAATCAATTAAGATACTACTTTCATCTATAACAACTTGAGCACCTTCATTTATCCTTCGTAAATTGCCTTTAGTCATTTTGTTGAACATTGAACCAGGTAGAACATAAACATTTCTATTTTGCTCTAAAGCACAATCAATAGTAATTTGACTACCACTTCTTTCTTCAGCCTCAGTTATAAGAACCCCTCTAGACAGACCACTTATAAGTCTGTTTCTTTCAGGAAATTTATACTTATTTATGGGAGAAAATGGTGGATATTCACTTATCACTAAGCCATTTCTTTCAACTTTAGTTCTTAAATTTAAGGTTGCTTTAGGATAATGATAACAATGTCCAAATCCAAGTACGCCAATAGTTGGTAAAAAGTATTTAAGTGCGGTTTGATGTGCTACACTATCTGCGCCACGCGCTAATCCAGAAACAATCGCCATATTTAATTGTCTAAATGAAGGAAAAAGATAGTTTAAAGATTGACTTGTATATTGTGTGGCATTACGTGAGCCAATTACAGCTAGAGAGTGAGAATGATTAAAGAACTGTGGATTTCCTTTGTAGAATATCACATAAGGATAATCATACATTTCTTTGCAAAGAGAAGGGTAGTTATCATCGAAGTATGTCGTAAAACTAACATTTGCTTTTTTCATTTCTTTAATAATGTCCATCAGCTTTAATTTTTTGAAACGTTCATATTTGTTCCATAGTCTTTCAGAATTACGCTCTGTAAGCCACCTTTTTATCATGTCATGTTGATGAAATACGTTTTCTGATAGAAAGCCGGGATATTTACGTGTAAGATGATGAAGTTGTGCTGTAGTGAAATTTGCCCAATATAGTTTTAACATCGTATGTTGTATCAATTATCATTACTCCTTTGTTTATATTATACCTTCAAATCCAAATTTTTTAGTTTACTGTTTAAAGACATTTAATTTTTAAATATCATGTATTTGTAAGGAGTAATTTAATGATAAGGGTTTAACGTGTCATAGTATAATGTAAAATTGTCGAATTTCATGTTTCTACTATTATATATATCAATGTATCAAAAAAGATAACTAATTTTTAAAATAAAACCATACTGATACTTAATCCGTTATTTTGATTTTTATTTAAATCAACCTACCTGGTTCCTCACCAAATTCTCTGCACTAGAATTTTCTGTTCCCATATTTATATTTTCAATTGAAATATCTATCAAAAATTAAACTATTCTTCTATTTAAGTATTCAACAAATGATGATACACCTATATGGGATGGAATACTTACCAACATATGTATATATCTTTGCTTCAATTATTTTACAATTTTCCACTCACATCATTGACACAAGGGGTTTCCTATCCCTTATTTCTTTTCCATATATCACTAGCCTACTATATCTGGGCTCAAAAACAATGTGCTACTTACAATTTCATTATGTATGTGCTAAACTGTTTGTGTCGGATGACATTAAAAAGCATCTCTTCGTGTTGAATATTTTGGTTGGCTGACCGATGTATATTCTAGCATGTAGAGATGCTTTTTTAGATAAAGGTAAAACTTTTGTGAATCATACGCATAACGTATGGTGTTCTTTATACAAAAAAACAACGAACCTGAACAAGGTTTAATGTTCAAGGTTCGTTGAAATCAATACTAATATATATTATTTTTTAATAGTTAATAACTCTTCATAAATGCCTGCTTTTTTAGCTGCATCAATAAGGGTTGTTCCTATTTCAGAAGGTGTATCTGCAGTTTCAACACCACAATCGTTTAATGTTTTAATCTTTTCAGATGCTGTACCCTTACCTCCTGAAATAATAGCTCCAGCATGACCCATACGTTTACCTGGAGGCGCTGTCTGACCGCCGATAAAACCTACTACAGGTTTGTTCATATTTTCTTTAATCCATTGTGCCGCTTCTTCTTCTGCAGTACCACCAATTTCTCCAATCATTACTACGGCTTTAGTTTCAGAATCTTCATTGAATGCCTTTAAAACATCAATAAAGTTAGTCCCATTTACTGGATCACCGCCGATACCTACAGCAGTTGTTTGACCGATACCTTCTTCAGTTAATTGATGCACTGCCTCATACGTTAATGTACCAGAACGAGACACGACACCAACATGACCTTTTTTATGGATATATCCCGGCATAATACCAATTTTACACTCATCGGCAGTTATCACACCAGGACAGTTTGGTCCGACTAAACGTGTTTTACGACCTTGTAAATATCTTTTTACTTTAACCATATCAACAACAGGTATATGTTCAGTAATACAAATAACCATGTCTAAATCGGCATCAGCTGCTTCAATAATTGAATCAGCAGCGAATGGTGCTGGTACGTATACAACAGATACATTAGCTCCTGTTTCATTTTTAGCTTCTTCAACAGTGTTATATACTGGAACACCTTCTACAACTTGTCCACCTTTACCAGGCGTTACCCCTGCGACAATTTGTGTCCCATAATCAAGCATTTGTTTTGTATGGAAAAGGGCAGTAGACCCTGTGATACCTTGTACCATTACTTTCGTATTTTTATCAATAAATACACTCATCTTAGTGCTCCCATCCTTTCCTTATGCTTCTTTAACAAGTTTAACAATTTTTTGAGCACCTTCAGCCATAGTTGCCGCTGGCTCAATAGCTAAACCTGATTCGTTTAATATTGCTTTACCACGTTCTACATTAGTTCCTTCTAAACGAACAACTAATGGTAATGTTAGTTCAACTTCTTTAACCGCTGCTACAATACCTTCGGCAATAACATCACATTTCATAATTCCACCAAAAATATTTACAAAGATACCTTTAACATTGTCATCACCTAAAATAATTTTAAATGCTTCAGTTACCTTTTCTTTTGTAGCACCGCCACCTACATCTAAGAAGTTGGCTGGATTTCCACCAAAATGATTAATTGTATCCATTGTTGCCATGGCTAAACCTGCGCCATTAACCATACAACCAATATCTCCATCTAAAGCGATGTATGATAAATCATATTTAGAAGCTTCTATTTCCTTAGGATCTTCTTCTTCTAAATCTCGTAATTCTAAAATATCTTTATGTCTAAATAATGCATTATCATCAAAATTTAATTTAGCATCTAAAGCCAATACTTGACCGTCTCCAGTTGTAACAAGTGGGTTGATTTCAACAATAGAACAATCTTTTTCGATAAAGACATTATATAGTGCGAGTAAAAATTTAGTTGCTTTTCCAACTGATTCTTTTGGAATGTTAATATTAAAAGCGATACGTCGCGCTTGGTAAGGTGATAATCCTACTACTGGATCAATTGTTTCTTTGAAAATCTTTTCAGGTGTTTGAGCTGCAACCTCTTCAATTTCAGTTCCACCTTCTTCTGATGCCATCAAAGTCACTTTATCAGTAGCACGATCAATAACAAAACCAACATAATATTCTTTTTGGATATCGCATCCTTCTTCAATATATAAACGTTTAACCTCTTTGCCCTCTGGCCCAGTTTGATGTGTGACCAATTGTTTACCTAGCAGTTCATTTGCGTATGTTTCGACTTCAGATAATGATTTAGCAATTTTCACGCCGCCTGCTTTACCTCTACCCCCAGCGTGAATTTGCGCTTTAACCACATATACGTCTGAATTTAATTCTTTCGCTTTTTCCACTGCTTCTTCAGCAGTAAATGCTACTCGTCCCTCTGGAACTGCAACGCCCATTGAACGAAATATTTCTTTCCCTTGATACTCGTGGATATTCATCTTCCATCCTCCTGTTTCTTAGGTTAAGTTGCCCTTTAATTATAAAAAATGTAAGCGCTATTGTAAACTGATTGACAGTATTTATTGCAATTTAAGCAAAATTCAAATTATTTCATCATTGATTTAATCGGTTCAAATGATTGACGATGTTCATTGATAAAGCCCACTCGATCAATAGCCTCTAAATGTTGCTTAGTTCCATAGCCAGCATTTTTATCAAAACCATAGTCTGGAAACTGTTTAGATAGTTGTCTCATATATTGATCACGATATTCTTTAGCCATGATACTTGCTGCTGCGATAGATACACTTTTAGCATCACCTTTAATAATTGAAGTTTGTGGGATATCAATATCTAGTGTCATTGCGTCTATTAATAAATGCGTAGGTGTAACATCTAAGTGATTTATAGCACGTAGCATTGCTAATTGAGTTGCCCGATAAATGTTCAATTCATCTATTTCAACTGAGGACGCTATGCCATATGCATATTGATAGACATTTTCTTTTAAATTTTGATTAAGTCGTGCTCTATTTTTGGGAGATACTTTTTTAGAGTCATCTAAACCAATATAATGATGATTCTTCTCTAAGATGACTGCACAAGCCACAACTGGTCCAGCCAAGGGCCCACGCCCTACCTCATCAATTCCACAAATTAATGCATCCCTATTAGATGACATAATATTGTTTTCGTATTGATTCATGGATAAATAGTGCTCTTCTAATGCTTGTTGCTTAAGAATATTTTTTTCCCTAGACTTAATCGCATTTATAACACCTTTACGTGAATCATTATTTGCTTCATGTTTATGTAACTCTTCCAACGTTTCAATTTGAGATAGTTTTTCTTTAATTTCTTTAATTGTTAGAGACATACTATCATTCACTCTTCATTTCTTTTAAAATATCAAAACAATAAGTTCCAATTTTGGCATTTCTCATATCATTGATAATCAACTCAATGACAGATTCATAATCTACTTCATTTCCTTTTTGTAACAATCCCCTTCTTCTTCCAATCGCATCAAACCAATCGAGTATCTCAGCGTCTTCATGTGTATCAATATTATAATGTTTCTTTAAAGCGGAAATATCATGCTTAATCATAAAATTCAAACCATAAATAGCTACCTCATCTAAATGCACAATACTATCCTTAATTGCACCAGTTAAACTTAATTTTTTACCGACCTCTTCATCTTCGAATTTAGGCCATAAAATACCTGGTGTATCAAGTAATTGAAGAGACTTCCCAACTTTAATCCATTGTTGCTGTTTTGTTACTCCTGGTTTATTTCCAGTTTCGGCGATACTACGTTTTGCTAACTTATTTATTAGTGTTGATTTTCCAACATTAGGAATGCCTACAATCATAGCTCTTATCGCTCTAGGTTTTAAACCTTTAGCTTTTTCACGATCAAATTTTTCTTGAGTTGCTTTTATAGCTTCAACTTCAACATTTTTAAGATTCTTGCCATGTTTTGCATCTACAGCTATCGGATAAAAACCTTCATCTTTAAAATAAGTTTCCCACTTTTCTAATTCTTTTAAATTCGTCATATCTTTTTTATTTAAAATTACTACTCGAGGTTTTTGTTTAATGACATCATCAATCATAGGGTTTCTCGAACTGTATGGAATACGTGCATCGACGAGTTCAAAAACTACATCTACCTTTTTCAGTTGTTCACTAACTTGTCTTTTGGCTTTAGCCATATGACCTGGATACCATTGTATCGCCATGCGTCATCATCCTATTCTTATTATTTTCTTAAACTTTTATCTATAACTTCATAATTATACTTTATAATAGCTAACCCAACCACTTTAAGTTTAACATGTGCATCATTTAGGATAAAAACCATTCTTCAATTCATAACAAATCTACGATGACCATTTGTAAACTTATTCAAAACTATTAAAATCAATTAACTTTATTAAATTACATTAAATTTAATGTAAATAGATTTAAATAATGCCACTAATACTTTCATTCATTGCCACAATAACCTACAATTTGACTAAACTAAAAAATTTTCAGCTCAATATGATGCGTTTTAGGAGAAATAAATGAGAAGAAAAGCATGTTTCATTATATTATTAATTACATTATCATTAATTGGTCATAGTTATATTATTTTTCGTTTTCATCATGATGGTATTCTTTCAACTGGCCCAAATGATGGTATGGAACAGATGATTCCTATTCAAATGTATCTTTATCATCAATGGACTCAAGGAAACTTATTTTATTCAACACATTTGGGTCTTGGTGGAGATTTTTTCACTGACTTAAGTTATTATTTTTCAACAAATTTAATATTTATTTTAAATGTCCCTATCATCAAATTATGTGAAATATTCTTTTCATTGAACACTAATCAAATTCTTCTTTGGATGTACAATGCGCTAATTGTTTCAATTATTAAGGCAACTATTGCTCTGTTTTGCACTTATTTATTTAGTTATTATATTTCTAAAAATAAAATAATCAGTTTATTGATTTCATTTATTTTTGTTATGTCACCTTTGTACTTTAGATTTACAATTTACTGGCCATTCTTTAGTGATACTTTCATTTGGTTACCACTCTTATTATTAGGGATTGAACGTTTATTAAGGGATTTTAAAGTAGGTTTATTTATACTAACTGTAAGTCTAATTCTAATTAATAACTTTTATTTTGCATATTATTTCCTCATTATTGGTATAGGTTATACCTTGATTAGAATTATTTACAGACATCCTAAAGATAGTTTAACTCGTTGGCAAGCTTCTCTTACAATTATATGTAGTGCGCTACTCGCTTTAGGAAATAGTATGTTTGTGTTCTTTCATGGTGTTCAAAGTTTTCTTAATAATCGTCGACAATCATTTACAGGACAAGTAAATTGGATTGAACATTTAAGTAAAGACACTAATATATTTTTCGATAATTACTTGATTGTTGTGTTATTTTTATCTATTCAAGCTCTTTTGACAATCAAATTATATAAACATTTTTATTATAAATTATTTGCATTGTTATTATTGGCAACAATTATTTTTGCATTTCTCCCATTTGTTGACCAACTATTTAATGGGTTTTCAGCACCTCAAAAACGATGGCATTTTATCTTAGCCTTTAATAGTTCAATTTTAATTGGGTTATTTGTAAAGTATTTTAAAACAATTCGTCCAAAGACCTATATTTATACTAATCTGATAGCTCAAAGTGTCATCTACATAAGTTCAATTAGCTACCATACTTTTTTACCTTGGATCTCTTTAGTTCCAGTTGTGTCAGTGATTGGGCTATTAATTTTATTAATAAAAGAGAAAAAAGTACGTTATTATCTTACTTACATTTATAGTATTTCGATCGCTGCTCTCAGCCTTATGATTACTTTCGTATTCATAAAAAATCAAATTTTCTTTCAAGATCATATTAATCGTGCGAACAAGCGATACATTAATTCAAGTTTATATAGCTCGGCTATGCAAAGATCTTTAGTAAAAGAAATGAATCAAACTAAGAATGACGATCAACGAATAAATTGGCGTGTCGATGAACAAGATAATACCCCTATGTATCAAAATTTTAAAGGACTTAGTATTTACTCTAGTATATTTCATCACAATATTCTCGATTTCTATTACGATGCGTTAAAAATTAATTTAGCTGAAGAATCTGTCAGTCGATACCAGTCTACGAATGCTCGCCAAAATATCGAGAGTCTGTTTTCAGTAAAATATTTAATGATGAAAGACTATCAAAATTTTATTCCATCTTATTTTAAAAAAGTTAAGTCACGCGGACAATATATTATTTATAAAAATCAACTTCTACTACCAAGTGTAAAAGTAACACAAAACATTTATAATCATAAAAGTTTAAAAAAGCCTATAGATAGGGAGCATGCAATGATTAATGGTGCTATTGTGACATCCAAAGGTGAATCATACCACTCAAAAGTTAAAAATTTATTAGACCAAACACGTGTGTCAACACAAAATATAACACGATATTCAAACAATGAACTAACCGTTAATAAAGAGAGCGGAATAATCAAATTACATTTACCTAAAAATATAAGAGACAAATACAAAGATTTTTATCTCACTATGAATATTGAACGAGGTGAACCTGACAGTAATTACACAGTGAGCATCAATCAATATCATAATCATCGTCTATACAACGATTCTATATATCGCACGGGAATAAGCAAGGTGCTTTATCGATGTTTACCAGACAAAAATGGTGACATTACGATTCAATTATCACCAAATGGTAAGTTCAATTTGGAACTGTTAGAATTAAACGGTGAAAATTATGATACGCTAAAACAAGCACACCATCATGCTAACTTTAATATGTGTTATAAAGATATAAAAAACGGGGTAAAAGTTAACTTAGATCATCATTCTAAGGGACTTGCAGTTATTAATATTCCGTATCGTAAAGGTATGCGTGCATACGTGGATGACCGACAAGTCAATATCAAAAAGGTAAATTATATGATGACAGGTGTCCCAGTTAATAAAAATGATAAAACAATTGTGATTCAATATCGACCACCTTTTCTAAAAACGATGTTTTCTATCTCAATATTTAGTATAGTGTTGAGTATTGTATTCATTAGATTAAAGAATATAAGGAAAAGAAAGATGAGGACTCGCCATGATTAAAAATATATGGAATAAACCTATGAAACGTTTTACACTAATCGTTTTACTTAGTTGCATATTGTCATTTATTCTATATGGCCCTTTTCTCTATCAATTTATAACTAAAGGTATTGTATTTAGTGGTAGTGGAGATGGCTTCAGACAAATGATGCCTTTTCAAATGTATCTTTATGAACACTTTACATCATTAAAAGGGTTTTATGATGCTTCATTTGGGTTGGGAGGCGACTATGTAAAATCACTGGCATATTATTATTCACTCTCTCCATTGATGTGGATTAACTTCTCCATGATATGGATATTGGAACAAACTATCAATGTGAATCCTCATGACATCAGCTTTTGGCCAATAAACCAATTAATCATGGCATATGTGCGCACTGTAATCACATTTATTTTTTCATTTTATTTATTTAATTATTTGCGACTTAAACCTGCACCATTGTTTATAGCAACTATATTATATGGTATGTCTACTGTTGTTACATATTATAATTTTACTTGGTCATTTTACGGCAATCTTTTAATTATGTTACCTATGTCAATTTGGGCTATAGAAAGATTCTTTAAAGAACGTAAAATAGGATGGTTTATTTTCGCGATTGCTTATACGTTATTCTCAAACTTTTATTTTAGTTACTATGAAGCAATTGTCATTGGTTTCTATTTTATTTATCGAGTCGTTATTCCTCATGAGACAGATATCGTGAATCGTTGGCAGAAATTTTACATACTCGTATGTGCCACTTTGTTAAGTGTATTAGTAAGTATTTACGGACTATATACTGGTGTATCTTCTTTTTTAGATAATGACCGAGCGCAAAATCCTAATTTCAAAATTACTTTTTTCACAAATTTATTTGAAACCAATTATAATATTTTTGCTAATGGCTTTTACATTACAATTTCTTTTATTGCTATCATTGCATTATTTTGTTTTAAATTATATCAACACTATTATTATAAATTGTTCGCAATTGCAACTTGGATCTTACTCATCGGTTCTTTTTTTCAATGGTTTGATAGTGCATTTAACGGCTTTTCATTGCCCCAAAGACGTTGGGTTTACTTCTTAGCATTATCAACAAGTGTATTAATTGCATTGTTTATACAACATTTAAGTGAAATATCAATTAAAGAATATACCTTTGTTGCTATACCAGTATTCATATACGGTTTCGTATTTATCACACTGTCTGAAAGATCAGTAAAGTGGATGTTTGTTGCATTGATTTTAATCATAGTGTTGTTTATATTTATTAAATATAAATCGTTGTTAACCCGTACTTCAATGATGGTATTACTCGTTGTCTTATTTTTAGCTCAACAAGTCTTAATGACTAATGATTCTAGAAAAATTACTATCGAACCTTATCAAACGACTATCAAAACAATTAATGATTCAAGCTATAGAAGTCCTGTCCTAAATAAAAAAATTAAGTATATGCATCAAAGCTCTACAAATCCATTGAAAAGATTAGATTATTTTTCATACTATGCATTAAACTCACCTATGATATATCACTACAACGGAACATCATTGTATTCTAGTATTTTCGATGGAGATATATTGAAATACTATGACAAGACGTTACAAATTAATATGCCTGTAGATAAAAATAGTACTTATCGATATTTAAATAATCGTGCAAACTTAATGTCTCTTTGGGATGTTCAAGATCGATTACGACATCCTGATGATTTAAATATGCCTTATGGTTTTAAAAAGAAAGAACTTATAACTGATAAAAAAGATCAATGGATTCATTCTGTTAATACAATAAATTATCCTAGTGCACACGTTACTAATAAAATTTATGATCCAAAAACACTAAAATCTCCCCTTGATAGAGAGCAAGCTATGCTTAAAGGTGTCGTATTGAATCATAAATCCCAAGCCAATACTGATTTTAAACCTAATACTAATTTACTTTCTAATGCAAAACAAAACTTAAATCATGCGAATTGGATTGATAGTAAACATTTAAAAGTTAAACAGAATAATGGTGGCGTCACTCTCAATTTACCACGCAATATAGTTAAAAATTATAAAGATATGTATATTGAAATGGATGTTGAATTACTATCTCCTGACAAAGAACATAAAGTAGGAGTTAATGAATATTCACAAGAAAGAAACCGTTTATCATACAAATATCGTCGTTTTGTTTCGCCAGTGACGATGCGTGCTAAAGCTTCAAATCAACTTAACATCAAGATGTCAAAAGGAGTTTATCGTTTTAAAGTAAAAGGAATTTATGGTGAAAACTATCAAACATTAAAAAAAGCTTCTCAACAGCTCCAGCCAGTTAAAGTAAAAAAAGAAAGAAATGGTTTCACAATTATTAAAAAGAAAAAGGAACACGGTTATCTCGTCTTGCCAATGGTATATGCTAAAGGAATGCATGCAATGGCAAATGGAAAGCCTCTAAAGGTTCAACAAGGAAACGGTATTATGACTACTATTCCTGTAAAAGAGGGACAAACAAAGATAAAATTAAGTTATACCCCTCCTTATTTTTATTTATTAATCACTGTCAGTTGTATTGGAATCATTTTGAGCATTCTTTTCACTCATTACGTAAAAAGAAAATAAATTAATTATTAATGATTTTCATAACTAAATAGTTTTAATAAAATAAAAAAGCTTTCAAACTCTGATAAAACAGAAGTTTGAAAGCTTTATTTTCATTGTGGCACATCTTAAGCAATATGTTGAAATTGGCAACTATAGTGCTTATAGACTGGCCTTTTATAAATTGTCGAATATACTGATTAGCGAATTTCTTGAATTCTAGCAGCTTTACCACGTAAACTACGTAGGTAATATAATTTAGCACGACGTACTTTACCACGACGTTTAACTTCAATTTTTTCGATTTTAGGCGTGTGTAATGGGAAAGTTCTTTCCACACCTACACCAGAAGAAATTTTACGAACTGTGAAAGTTTCTGAAATTCCTCCACCACGGCGTTTAATTACAACACCTTCGAAAACTTGGATACGTTCGCGAGAACCTTCAACGATTCTTACGTGTACACGTAAAGTGTCTCCTGAACGGAAAGTGGGTAAATCAGTACGTAATTGTGATTTAGTTACTGCTTCGATTAACTTATGATTACTCATTATAAATTCTCTCCTTCAACCTATGTTCTTGCCTAGACAAAAGTATAGCAGCGGATCATAGTGATTATTAGTGTTTTTTCACACTTGAATTATAATAGCATAACGTTAATCATTTTTCAATTTCTTTTTATAGGTTTCTAAAATTTCTCTATCTTTTTCAGTTAATGGATATTGTTCTAATAAATCTGGTCGCTTTTCATAAGTACGAATGAGCTTTTGCTCATGTCTCCACTGATCAATGTGCGCATGATTGCCAGATAATAATACTTCAGGTACGCTCATATTTTTATATTCACGTGGACGTGTGTATTGAGGAAATTCTAACAATCCATCTGAAAATGAATCATCTTGATGTGATGCTTGATTACCTAAGACGCCTGGAATAAGCCTCACTATTGCATCCGTCATCGTCATTGCTGGTAACTCTCCACCAGTTAGGACATAATCACCCATTGATATTTCGTCAGTTACAAGATGCTTACGTATGCGCTCATCATATCCTTCATAGTGTCCGCAAATAAAGACAATATGTTTTGCTTCACTTAATTCTTGTGCAATCTCTTGAGTAAAGGGACGGCCTTGTGGACACATAAGTATCACTCGAGTATGTTCATTACGATTTATGTCTTCCATAGCATTAAAAACAGGTTCAGGCTTTAATACCATACCTTGGCCACCACCAAATGGGTAATCATCAACTTGATTATGCTTATTAACAGAATAATCTCGGAAATTGATAGTATTAACATTGATGATTCCCTTATCTTGCGCACGTTTTAGTATTGAGTGATTTAAAACACCTTCAAACATTTCAGGAAATAGCGTTAAATAATCTATCTTCATTAATCTAACAATCCTTCCATCGGTGTAATTTTAATCGTTTTATTTTCTATATCAATATCTTTCACAACATCTTCAATATAAGGAATGAGATACTCTTTTTCACCTTTCACAACCCAAACGTCATTAGCACCTGTTTCAAAAATATTAATCACCCGGCCAATTGGCGTATCATCATCTTTAAATACTGTACAACCAATAATATCCGAATAATAATATTCATGCTCTCCTAATTCTATATCTTGGTGATCACGTTCTTGATAAATATAATCACCTTTCAAATGTTCAATATCATTTATGTTGTTGATTCCTTCAAACCTTAACATGTGAAACCCTTTATGTATACGATAAGAATCGACCGTATAAACAATTTCAGTATTATTATGTTTTACAAGTAATTGTTCACCAGGTTGAAATCGTGTTTCAGTAAAATCAGAGTTGGATTTCACCTTTACTTCCCCTTTAATACCATGAGTATTGACTATTTGTCCAACCTCTACTTCCATATATGACCCTCCTTCTAAATAAAGTTTATTAAACTGAATCAAATATATATTAACACGTATGTATGTAACAAATAAATATGATTAAAAAAGGACGCCATATTGGCGTCCCACAAAAATATGAGCTAATTATTTAGCATTCTTTTGTTCATCAAATTTTTTCAAAATACCTTCTCTAGATAAGATATTGTGAACTGTATCAGTTGGTTTAGCACCGTCGTGTAACCATTTTAAAGCTAATTCTTCGTCGATTTTAACTTCTGGTGCATTAACGTGTGCTGGATTGTAAGTACCTAATTGCTCAATGATACGACCATCACGTGGTGAACGTGCATCTGCAACTACGATACGATAGAATGGGTTTCTTTTAGAACCTAAACGAGTTAAACGAATTTTAACTGCCATTTAAATTACTCTCCTTTATGTGTTTATGATTTTATTTTCTACAAGAATAAATAATAACAGTTACACAAATTTTTGTAAAGACTTTTTTCTTTACCAAAAGTAGATTTACGAAGTAAATCGTACTTTTGGTTATGCATG
>NZ_KV811772.1:0-2935 GCF_001813195.1 Staphylococcus sp. HMSC065D05 | reverse complement strand
AAACATAGATTAAGTTATTAAGGGCGCACGGTGGATGCCTTGGCACTAGAAGCCGATGAAGGACGTTACTAACGACGATATGCTTTGGGTAGCTGTAAGTAAGCGTTGATCCAGAGATTTCCGAATGGGGGAACCCAGCATGAGTTATGTCATGTTATCGACATGTGAATTCATAGCATGTCAGAAGGCAGACCCGGAGAACTGAAACATCTTAGTACCCGGAGGAAGAGAAAGAAAAATCGATTCCCTGAGTAGCGGCGAGCGAAACGGGAAGAGCCCAAACCAACAAGCTTGCTTGTTGGGGTTGTAGGACACTCTATACGGAGTTACAAAAGAACATGTTAGACGAATCATCTGGAAAGATGAATCAAAGAAGGTAATAATCCTGTAGTCGAAAACATATTCTCTCTTGAGTGGATCCTGAGTACGACGGAGCACGTGAAATTCCGTCGGAATCTGGGAGGACCATCTCCTAAGGCTAAATACTCTCTAGTGACCGATAGTGAACCAGTACCGTGAGGGAAAGGTGAAAAGTACCCCGGAAGGGGAGTGAAAGAGAACTTGAAACCGTGTGCTTACAAGTAGTCAGAGCCCGTTAATGGGTGATGGCGTGCCTTTTGTAGAATGAACCGGCGAGTTACGATCTGATGCAAGGTTAAGCAGCAAATGTGGAGCCGCAGCGAAAGCGAGTCTGAATAGGGCGTTGAGTATTTGGTCGTAGACCCGAAACCAGGTGATCTACCCTTGGTCAGGTTGAAGTTCAGGTAACACTGAATGGAGGACCGAACCGACTTACGTTGAAAAGTGAGCGGATGAACTGAGGGTAGCGGAGAAATTCCAATCGAACTTGGAGATAGCTGGTTCTCTCCGAAATAGCTTTAGGGCTAGCCTCAAGTGATGATTATTGGAGGTAGAGCACTGTTTGGACGAGGGGCCCCTCTCGGGTTACCGAATTCAGACAAACTCCGAATGCCAATTAATTTAACTTGGGAGTCAGAACATGGGTGATAAGGTCCGTGTTCGAAAGGGAAACAGCCCAGACCACCAGCTAAGGTCCCAAAATATATGTTAAGTGGAAAAGGATGTGGCGTTGCCCAGACAACTAGGATGTTGGCTTAGAAGCAGCCATCATTTAAAGAGTGCGTAATAGCTCACTAGTCGAGTGACACTGCGCCGAAAATGTACCGGGGCTAAACATATTACCGAAGCTGTGGATTGTCCTTTGGACAATGGTAGGAGAGCGTTCTAAGGGCGTCGAAGCATGATCGCAAGGACATGTGGAGCGCTTAGAAGTGAGAATGCCGGTGTGAGTAGCGAAAGACGGGTGAGAATCCCGTCCACCGATTGACTAAGGTTTCCAGAGGAAGGCTCGTCCGCTCTGGGTTAGTCGGGTCCTAAGCTGAGGCCGACAGGCGTAGGCGATGGATAACAGGTTGATATTCCTGTACCACCTAGTATCGTTTTAATCGATGGGGGGACGCAGTAGGATAGGCGAAGCGTGCTGTTGGAGTGCACGTCCAAGCAGTAAGGCTGAGTGTTAGGCAAATCCGGCACTCATAAGGCTGAGCTGTGATGGGGAGAGGAAATTGTTTCCTCGAGTCGTTGATTTCACACTGCCGAGAAAAGCCTCTAGATAGATAACAGGTGCCCGTACCGCAAACCGACACAGGTAGTCAAGATGAGAATTCTAAGGTGAGCGAGCGAACTCTCGTTAAGGAACTCGGCAAAATGACCCCGTAACTTCGGGAGAAGGGGTGCTCTTTAGGGTTCACGCCCAGAAGAGCCGCAGTGAATAGGCCCAAGCGACTGTTTATCAAAAACACAGGTCTCTGCTAAACCGTAAGGTGATGTATAGGGGCTGACGCCTGCCCGGTGCTGGAAGGTTAAGAGGAGTGGTTAGCTTCTGCGAAGCTACGAATCGAAGCCCCAGTAAACGGCGGCCGTAACTATAACGGTCCTAAGGTAGCGAAATTCCTTGTCGGGTAAGTTCCGACCCGCACGAAAGGCGTAACGATTTGGGCACTGTCTCAACGAGAGACTCGGTGAAATCATAGTACCTGTGAAGATGCAGGTTACCCGCGACAGGACGGAAAGACCCCGTGGAGCTTTACTGTAGCCTGATATTGAAATTCGGCACAGCTTGTACAGGATAGGTAGGAGCCTTTGAAACGTGAGCGCTAGCTTACGTGGAGGCGTTGGTGGGATACTACCCTAGCTGTGTTGGCTTTCTAACCCGCACCACTTATCGTGGTGGGAGACAGTGTCAGGCGGGCAGTTTGACTGGGGCGGTCGCCTCCTAAAAGGTAACGGAGGCGCTCAAAGGTTCCCTCAGAATGGTTGGAAATCATTCATAGAGTGTAAAGGCATAAGGGAGCTTGACTGCGAGACCTACAAGTCGAGCAGGGTCGAAAGACGGACTTAGTGATCCGGTGGTTCCGCATGGAAGGGCCATCGCTCAACGGATAAAAGCTACCCCGGGGATAACAGGCTTATCTCCCCCAAGAGTTCACATCGACGGGGAGGTTTGGCACCTCGATGTCGGCTCATCGCATCCTGGGGCTGTAGTCGGTCCCAAGGGTTGGGCTGTTCGCCCATTAAAGCGGTACGCGAGCTGGGTTCAGAACGTCGTGAGACAGTTCGGTCCCTATCCGTCGTGGGCGTAGGAAATTTGAGAGGAGCTGTCCTTAGTACGAGAGGACCGGGATGGACATACCTCTGGTGTACCAGTTGTCGTGCCAACGGCATAGCTGGGTAGCTATGTATGGACGGGATAAGTGCTGAAAGCATCTAAGCATGAAGCCCCCCTCAAGATGAGATTTCCCAACTTCGGTTATAAGATCCCTCGAAGATGACGAGGTTAATAGGTTCGAGGTGGAAGCGTGGTGACACGTGGAGCTGACGAATACTAATCGATCGAAGACTTAATCAATTTTTT
>NZ_KV811771.1:0-542 GCF_001813195.1 Staphylococcus sp. HMSC065D05 | reverse complement strand
AAGCAGGCGCTCTCCCAGCTGAGCTAAGCCCCCATTATCAAAAGAAGTCGGGAAGACAGGATTCGAACCTGCGACCCCTTGGTCCCAAACCAAGTGCTCTACCAAGCTGAGCTACTTCCCGTATGTAAATTAAATCGATACATAAAATGGCGCGCCCGATAGGAGTCGAACCCATAACCTCTTGATCCGTAGTCAAACGCTCTATCCAGTTGAGCTACGGGCGCAATGTAAGAAAGATGGTGCCGAGGACCGGAATCGAACCGGTACGGTGATCTCTCACCGCAGGATTTTAAGTCCTGTGCGTCTGCCAGTTCCGCCACCCCGGCACTATAAATGATGGAGCGGAAGACGGGATTCGAACCCGCGACCCCCACCTTGGCAAGGTGGTGTTCTACCACTGAACTACTTCCGCGTTTTCAAGAAATCGTAATGAGCCATAGAGGATTCGAACCTCTGACCCTCTGATTAAAAGTCAGATGCTCTACCAACTGAGCTAATGGCTCAAAAGATGGTGCCGGCCAGAGGACTTGAACCCCCAACCT
>NZ_KV811770.1:0-72100 GCF_001813195.1 Staphylococcus sp. HMSC065D05 | reverse complement strand
TAATGATGGACGAATTTAAAAGTGTTAAAAATGTAATCGGAAAAATGAGTTTTATTTATGCAGATGCTGTATCGCACTGCATCGTAGATGTGGTAGCGGATCGTAAGTTAAAATCGCTAAAAGATCATTTTTATCGCTATTCTTTGAAACTAAGACAAAAAGTCAAAACAGTAACGATTGATATGTATGAACCATATATGTCGCTAATCAAACAATTATTTCCTAACGCGAAGATTATTATTGACCGTTTTCATATTGTTCAATCCTTAAATCGAGCGTTAAATATGTCTAGAGTTCATGTAATGAATTGTTATAGAACCTCTAATAGACCGCTTTATAATAAATATAAAAGTTATTGGAAACTATTTCTTAAACCTTTTGAAACGCTAGAAGTATTTAATTATCATAAAGTCCATTTATTTAAAGAGTGGAAAACCGAAAAAGGCATTATAAATTACTTATTAGGTGTAGATGTAAAATTATTTAATACATATCACTACGTTCATGAGCTAAGACGATTATTAAAAAAGAACCAAATAGAGAAATTTAATCATAAACTTTTTTCTATTCATCTTTCAGATGTGTGTCCTAAATTACGCTCGGTCATTAGAACTTTAAGACGATTAGCTGCTTTCATTGAAAATACTATGACATATTCTAACCTGACCAACGGTCCGTTAGAAGGAATTAATAATAAAATCAAACTCATTAAAAGGGTATCTTTTGGTTATAGAAATTATGATAATTTACGTAATCGAATTATTATAACTTCGCGGCTATTTGCCTCAACAACAAAAAAAGAGATTAAACAACCTAAAGTTGCTTAATCTCAATATTTGGACTCATCAGTCCGATTTGACGTAGAGCCTAAGTTTAATTATTTATGAAACTTTATAATCGAATATAGAGTTTAAATTGAATAGACGTGTAAATGTATTGCCTGAGTTACCTTGACTGGCACTATTTGAACTATTCGAGCTGTTTCCACTTGATGCTGAGTTAGAGCCACCATTTGATGAAGAAGATGTATCGCTACTTCCATGAACACTACGGTTAGTAGTATTATTATCAGAATGACCTGATACAGATAGACTGTCCGGTGAACTTCCTTGTACATCATTAGGCTTTTTGAAATCTTCACCATCTTTAGATGAGATACTAGACATTACATCTTCATACAAGTATTGTGGATACTCTTGTTCTGAATGACCGATAAATGAATTTGTTCCGTATTGTTTAACCTTATTGAAGCCCATCCATACCGACATAGTATATTCTGGACTGAAACCATTGATCCAAACATCTTTGGCAGCATTATCAGGTAAATTATACTTTTCGTATATTTCTTGTCCATACGTACCAGTACCAGTTTTCGCACCCATGTTTACGCCTGACACACCATGTCCATAAGCCGAACCATATGCTTTAAATGTACCTTTAAGAATTTCAGCTAACATATATGATGTATAGTCTTTCATAGCTTTGTGACTCGTATGTTCATACTCAATTGTATCTCCTTCATGAGTAACAACTTTTTGTATTGAATGCGCATTATTATAAGTACCACCATTTGCTATTGCTGCAAAAGCGGAAGCTAGTTGAGTAGGTGAGAATTCTGATGAAGATCCACCTAATACTTCTGAAGGTCCAATTTTGCCACTATAATCCAATCCTAATTTAGATGCAAATTTCTGAGGTGCATCATTACCAGCTTGACTTTTAACTTGTTGCCAAGTTTTTAAAGCTGGAATATTGAAACTTTGACGCAATGCATCATAGATAGATACTGTTCCATGACTCTTAGTATCATAGTTCTTGAATTGAGAACCATCTACCCAATATGACGATTCGTCTTGAACCGCATGATTAGTTGACCACTTCATATTTTCTATTGCAGGTCCATAAGCTAAGAAAGGTTTTAATGATGAACCAGTAGGGTGAGGGTCAGTAGCTTGGTTTCTTTCAACAACATTTTTATAATTACGTCCACCTGAGATCGCAACTAATCCACCAGTTTTACTATCTAGAATTGTTGCACCAACTTGTTGGTCTTCATTCTTGTAGAAAGAACCATTGTTAATTCGATTTTGTAACGTTTGTTGAACATCTTTATCCATATTAGTATAAATTTTTATACCACTTTGAAGAACTGAACCTAAATTTTTATCCTTAAAGTACTTGTTATTCATTAATTCAGATTGAACGAAATTAACGTAAGAATCATACTCAGGATTTTTTTCATTTCCAGTGACTTGACGTTCTTTTTTAGTACGTTCAACTAAGTTAGCTTTAAGATCAATCTTCTTAGCATCCGCATATTGTTTATCATTAATACGGTTATGTTTATGCATAAGATAAAGCACAGTATCTTTACGATTATTAGCTTCCTTAGGATTGTTGTAAATGTTGTAAAGGTTAGGAACTTGAGGTAAACCAGCTAGATAAGCTTCTTCAGCTAAATTTAAATCCTTCATATCTTTGTTGAAGTAATATTTAGCGGCGGCCTTAATTCCAGTAACGCCATCCGAATAATAAATCTTATTCATGTAAACTTGGAATATTTCATCTTTGCTGTACTCTTGTTCTAATCTATAAGAAAGATAAGCTTCTTGTGCTTTACGACCGATAGATTTTTGTTGTGTCAAGAATGAGTCTTTTACAACTTGTTGTGTAAGTGTAGACGCACCTTGCGAACCAAATCCACCTGTTAAGTTTTTACCAATGGCACCAAATAAACGTTTGTAATCTAATGCTCCATGTTGGTAGAAACGGTTATCTTCAGTAGCTAAAACAGCATTTTTCATGTCTTTAGGAACATCTTTGATATTCACATGTTCATGTCGCTGTCCGTTATCAAGTGTTTTTACAAGTTCTCCGTTTTTATCGTAAATCTTTGCTGGAATTGGATCATCTAATTTTGATTCGCTAAATGCTGGAGCTTTCCACGCATAATAAGCAAACAACAAGATACCGAGTAGCAATAGAACGAAAAAGGCAATAATCATAAAACCTATAATCTTAATAATCGTTCTCTTTACATTCCTATTCTTTTTTCCATTGGACTTCCCATTGTTGTTCTTTTTAGGTTGGGAAGACCCTTTATTTTCCGTCATACGCGGTCCTCACTTTCATCTAATATCAACTTATCAACTGCCTTGAGGTAATTCAATCTTGGTTGATATTGATAAGGAATATGGTAACCATTTTTCCGAATTTCTTCAACAGTTATCGACTTTTTAATATTATTAATGTATCTTTGCCAATATTTTTCAAATTTTGAATAGGGTAAAAGATACACTTCATCAAGTGATTTAAAACGTATCATTAAAAAGACAATTCCTTTTTGATGATATGTATTTTTCATATGTTCTACTTGATGTGCATGAATATTATTGAGTGGAAATGAAGTTTTGTTCTTAGTTTCTTTAGCTTCAAAATCAATGTAATATCCATTATAGACACCATTATAATCAGTTGTTGAAGGAGTGCGAAAATAAGCCTCATTTATTACAGCCTTACTACGTTTCGGATAGTGAACATTAACTATTTGAACCGGAGTCGGCTTTTTATGAATAACTGCTATGCCACTTTTAAGATAGAAAGTATTCGATTGTTCAATATCTTTCTCAAGTGTCATACCTCGTCCACCATATTCAATATTACTTGAAAATGGCGAACTCTTACGTCCGTCCAAAGGCTTATTTTTAGAGTATGGTTTACCATTTGGATAATTCATCATAATTCACCACACAAGTTTGTTCCTATTTTATACTAAATGATTATTTAAAATTATAAAATTAAAACAAACTATCGTATTTGAATGTATATGTCACAAAGAAAACATACATCAATCACTATTTTAACTTGCTTATGCCAATCTGTCACGATTTCTTTCATAAATGAAAGATAAATGTAATCTTCAAGTTAATAAAATTCCATAAATTTCATATTTTTTTATTTAGTATTACTAATAGAATTTAACAAACCAAAAATATCATTTTCTAATTTTTCACTCTATGTATATTTCCATGACTTTCGGATTTATAATATGTTAAATTAATTAAGTAGGAGGCATCTAAATGTATCAAATCATTAAACAATTGTTAGAGGATATTGATGAAATGAATTATAGGTATCAACATGTAAAAATTAACGGCGGTTCATTCGATTTTTATAAAGATGTTGAACCCTATGTCAAAAATATTGATAATCATTTAGAGGCACTCAACTTTTACTCAAAAAGCATTACAGAAACACAATATATGAGCCAACAAAAGTTAGATCTATTGATATTAAATATACAAAAGCTTTCTGTAGATTGTCATTTTCCTAGAACGAGCCGTAAATTATTTGTCGAAAAACTTAAAAGTGCCCAGTACGATTTAAAAAATATTTTATCGAATTATGTTTAGTGAGGAAAAAAAATGGTTAAAACTGTTTATATTACTGGCTATAAATCTTTTGAACTGAATATCTATAAAGACGATGCGCCAGAAGTATATTATTTAAAGCAATTTATAGCTCATAAATTAAAACATCTTTTAGATGAAGGTTTAGAGTGGGTATTGATACAAGGACAAATGGGTATAGAATTATGGTCTGCTGAAGTAGTGATTGAACTAAAAAAAGACTTCCCAGATATTAAACTAGGTATAATTACACCATTTCTAGGTCATACACAACGATGGAATGATAAGAATCAAGCTAAGTATACAAATATTATACAACAAGCCGATTTTACTGAAAGCATTCATCACACTGAGTATATGGGTGCCTATCAATTTAAACAAGCAGATCAATTCATGCTTGATCATACCGATTACACTATTTTAATTTATGATGATGAACAAGAGGCAAGCCCTAAATACTTTAAGGCTATGTTAGTTGAATTTATGGAAAAAACAAACTATACTTGTGATATTGTGACGTTTGATGAACTCACTGACTTCATCAACGACTTGCAGTGGTCTCAAGATCAAAGTTTCGAATGAGGTGGAAAAAAAGATGTCAGATGTTTCATTAAAATTATCAGCGAAAGATATTTATGAAAAAGATTTCGAAAAAACTATGGCAAGAGGCTATAGAAGAGAAGAAGTAGACGCTTTTTTAGATGATATCATTACAGATTATCAAAAAATGGCGGATATGAACAATGAAGTAGTAAAGCTTTCTGAAGAAAATCACAAATTAAAAAAAGAACTTGAGGAATTAAGATTACGTGTTGCTACATCAAGACCACAAGACAATAAAAACTTTTCTTCAAATAATTCAAGCAGTGCTTCAAATAATGTAGATATTTTAAAACGTATTTCAAACCTTGAAAAAGCAGTATTCGGTAAATAAAATTTTTACTTATTTCGTATAAATTTTATGACTTTACACTTAAAATTATGTTATAATCTCAAAAGTGATATTTCGGGTAATCGCTATAGCAATATAGAGGAAAGTCCATGCTCACACAATCTGAGATGATTGTAGTGTTCGTGCTTGATGAAACAATAAATCAAGGCATTAATTTGACGGCAATGAAATAACCTAAGTCATTTGATATGGTTAGAATAGTTTGAAAGTGCCACAGTGACGTAGCTTTTATAGAAATATAAAAGGTGGAACGCGGTAAACCCCTCGAGTGAGCAATCCAAATTGGGTAGGAGCACTTGTTTAGCGGAATTCAACGTATAAACGAGACGATTTTTACGCGAAAGTAAAAATATGTAGACAGATGGTTACCACCGACGTACCAGTGTAACTAGTACACATTATGAGTACAACGGAACAGAACATGGCTTACAGAAATATCATCACTAGTTTAGCTCTCCCATTTATGGAGAGCTTTTTTAATTGAAATCATAATTGATTTAGAATAATTTATTACAATATACACTTTACATTTATGGTTTTCCGCTTCAAAATTAAATTAATTAATACTTATAAATATTAAATTATACATATATTGATTCAATAAATTAAAAGGAGACTCGGTCATGTTTCAATTATTAGCAGTATGTCCAATGGGATTAGAAGCAGTTGTAGCTAAAGAAATACAAGAATTAGGTTACGATACACAAGTAGAAAACGGTCGTATCTTTTTTGAAGGTGATGAAAGTGCTATTGTTAGATGTAACTTATGGTTACGTACCGCAGACCGAATAAAAATTGTAATGGGTCGATTCAATGCTACTACTTTCGACGAATTATTTGAGCAAACAAAGTCATTACCATGGGAGACCGTAATTGACAAAGAAGGTAATTTTCCTGTTCAAGGGCGGAGTGTAAAATCAACATTATACAGTGTACCTGACTGCCAAGCAATTACTAAAAAGGCTATAGTAGAACGACTTAAGCATGCTCATCAAGAAAAAGGATGGCTAAGTGAAACAGGCGCCAAATATCCTGTAGAAGTAGCAATATTAAAAGATAATGTATTATTGACCATTGATACTGCTGGTTCTGGACTCAACAAGCGAGGTTATCGCATTGCTCAAGGTGAAGCACCCATTAAAGAAACATTGGCAGCAAGCCTCATTCGTTTAGCAAATTGGAATGGTAACACACCTTTAATTGATCCTTTCTGTGGTTCAGGCACCATCGCTATTGAAGCATGTCTTATTGCACAAAATATTGCTCCTGGTTTTAATAGGGATTTTGTATCTGAACAATGGAATATGATGCCACCTAATATTTATGACAAATTTCGTGATGAAGCTGATCAATTGGCTGACTATGATAAAGACATACAAGTATATGCTTCTGATATTGATCCAGAAATGATTGAAATTGCAAAACGTAATGCAGAAGAAGTTGGTCTCGGAGATATCATACAGTTCAATGTTAAAGATGTGAATACTTTGTCTATTGATACCGACATGCCTGTAGCACTTGTTGGCAATCCACCGTATGGTGAAAGAATTGGAGATCGTGAAGAAGTTGAAGAAATGTATCGTTATATAGGTACACTTTTGAAACAACATCCTCATTTATCGGCCTATATATTAACAAGTAACAAAGAATTTGAATACTTAGTTAATCGAAAAGCGACTAAAAGACGTAAGTTGTTCAACGGGTATATTGAATGTACGTACTATCAGTATTGGGGTAAAAAGCAAAGTAATAAAAATTAAATTTTACATTTTATAATACTTGTGTAATTATAGTAATTATTCAAGTACTATTTATTCGCACTCTTATCTTGACTGTAGTACAGTTAAATAGGAGTGTTTAATTTTATTAAAAAATAAGTCATATACTAAAAATGTATCATATTTTAATTAGAAAGGGGCTTTTAAATATGAAGACTGTTTTGATTGTAGGCGCAAATGGTAGAGTATCTATCGAAGCGACAAAAATTTTCCTAGAGAACTCAAGATTTAATGTTGATTTATTTTTGAGAAATGCGCATCGTATACCTGATTACGCCTCTAATAGAATTAAAGTTTATGAGGGAGACGCTAAAAATATTGAGGATTTAGAAAGTGCTTTAAACAATGTTGATGTTGTTTTCGCAAGTTTATCAGGATCACTTGATAAACAAGCTGAAACTATCGTAAAAGCCATGGATAACAAAAATGTTAAGAGACTGATTTTTGTAGCAGCACCTGGTATTTATGATGAACTACCAGAACCATTCAATCAATGGAATAAAGAACAATTTGGCGAAAAATTGAATCGCTACCGCAAAGCATCTGATATTATAGAAAATTCAGATTTAGATTACACCATAATACGTCCAGGCTGGCTTACAGATAAAAATGAAAATGTATATGAGATCACAGCAAAGAACGAAACATTTAAAGGTACTGAAGTATCACGTAAAAGTGTAGCATCTTTAGCAGTACAAATTGCCAAAAACCCAGAACTACACTCTAAAGAAAATATTGGTGTGAATAAACCTAATACAGAAGGTAATAAACCTGCTTGGTTCAATTAGTATAAAGTTTGTATCTACATGCATGGGTTTTAAATCAATATTATGATAGAATTTGAAATAGATAAATAAGCTTAAATTTAGGGCAAGTCATCATGGCTGCCTTATTTTTTTGAATTTATTGCTAATTATCATAAAATAAATTGTACAATATTACTTAAATTCAAACAGGGGAATATCTTTCATTCAATTATAAAAACAAGATAGAATTCATTTATTATACTTCTAATATCTTTGATGAAAGTCACAATAATCATTTAGCTACAGATACTTTTCATTTAAATTTAATTTACCTTTCAAATAATTTTGAATTCTGATTTTGTTACTTTAATCAAGTAAAAATACTGTGATTTATCACTGAACTAAAGGGGTAATACTTATGGCAATAAATGAACAATTAGATACTTTATATAAATTAAAAAAAGAATTGGAAAAATCTAATAACAGAACTTTAATTAATACCATTAATCAAGTAATAAAAAAAGTTTATTTAAATCAATACACCGCAACATTTGTAGGACATTTCTCAGCTGGAAAATCAACGTTAATTAATTTGTTATTAGAACAAGATATACTACCAAGTTCTCCAGTACCAACAACGAGCAATACAGCTATCGTTTCAGTAGCCAAGGAAGACGAAATCATTGCCAATCTTACGCAACAACAATATACAAAATTAAAAACGTACAACGATGTTAAACAAATGAATCGACAAAATGTCGATGTAGAATCGATAGAAATTAATTTTCCATCAAACAAATTTAATCTAGGGTTTACATTTCAAGATACACCGGGTGTTGACTCTAACGTTGCAACGCATCAGTCGAGTACAGAGCAATTTATGTATACAAGTAACTTGTTGTTTTATACAGTAGACTATAATCATGTCCAATCAGCGTTGAACTTTAAATTTATGAAACGTATTAATGAAGCTGGTATACCAATTATTTTTGTGATTAATCAGATTGATAAACATAATGAAGAAGAAATTACATTTGAAACTTTTAAATCAAGAGTCGAAAAATCAATCAAAGACTGGGATATCAAACTTCAAGATACTTATTACGTTTCAAAGTTTGATCATCCACAGAATGAAATTGACAAACTTTCAAATTTTCTAGTATTTATGGATCAACATCGTGAATCAACAGAAGACTATGTTAATAGAACAATTCAATTCATTACCGACGCACAATACATATACATTCAAAATGAAATGCAATCTATTCTTGACACCCTTCAAATTAATGAAGAACAATTCGAGGAAGCATATATTCAATTTCAACAAAATCAAGAAGTCAGCGCAGAAGCACAATTGCTCAATGACTCTAATCAATTATTTAATTATTTAAAACAGAAGCGTAAAGATATATTAGATAATGCTTATATCATGACGTACGATATGCGTGAATCTTTACGGAATTATTTAGAAAGCATGGCAACTGATTTTAAAGTGAATGGATTTTTTAATAAAAGGAAGAAAAAAGAAGAAGAACAAATCAAACGACTTAATGAGGCGACCACTCAATTGCAAGAGAAAGTTAATCAACAAGTACGACAACCACTTCGTGAAGATATGTCATTTTTAACTAGATTCATAAATAAACATGCTGTGAATGAAAAAATACTAAATCAAGATTATGACGTCGTTCCGTCACTTATATCAGAGCTATATCAAACTCAAACGAGCATTAGCAACACATACGTTTTAACATTTTCAGATGAAGTTATAAAAGCTTTGAATAAAAAAATAGAAAATGAGTCAACGCCACTATTTGAAGAAGCTGTCAATCATGTACAAGTTAATGAATTATCAAGTGATGAAAATGAAGATAGGTATGAATATGATAGATACATTGAACTTAACACATTAAAGGATTCGCTTACATCCCACAACTACAAACATTACTATATCCATTTAGACGATTCTTTAGATAAATTAATTGGAAGAACAGAGACTCATTTTGAACTTAAACAAGAAAATTCGACTGCTTATCATCGTAAACATGAGACACAACATAGTAAAGAGTTTGTTACATCTAATCAAGATATTAAGCGTGCATTAGATATCGTTAAAGATGTACCATTATTTGATCGCACTAAACAAGATATCACCGATACCATTCAGAGACTCGATAATCAAATAACAAAAGTAGGTGTTTTTGGTACATTTAGCGCAGGTAAAAGCAGCTTAATCAACGCTCTACTAGGTGATAACTATTTAGTTAGTTCTCCTAATCCAACAACAGCGGCAACGACGGAATTATCATATGGTAAAGAGAGTCAAATCACATTAAAATCTAAAGAGCAATTACTAGAGGAAGTTAATCATGTACTAGAATTTTATGAAATATCATTTAACACCTTAGACAACTTTATTGAGAGCGATTTAGAGAAGTTAAAATCGAAACTAGAAAAGAACCAACTTGCATTTATTAGTGCAATTGAGAAACATTATGAAATGTACACGTCAATGCTAGAACATTCACTTATACACACAGTATCGCTTGAAGAAATTAAAAAGTGGAGTGCCGAGGATGAGTATGCCACTTTCGTGAAAACTGTACACCTTAAGCTACCTTTAGATTGGCTTAAGGGTAAAACCATTATTGATTCACTGGGTTTACATTCCAATAATCAAAGACACACGAATGAAACTGAACAAATTCTCACTTCTTCTGACCTTATTTTGTATGTAACTTACTTCAATCATTCATTTACAGATAACGACAAAGCCTTTATCGAACATATGAAAGATATGAATCAATTAAATGAAAATCAAGCTTTTAAAATGATAATTAATGCGGTTGACCTAGCTGAAGATAAACAGGATATACAAGCCGTTGAGGATTATGTTGCAGATGCACTGGGGCAAGTTAACTTACACTCTGATATATATAGTGTTTCAAGTCGTCAAAGTTTAAATGGGAATAACATTGGCATAAATGAATTAAGAGAAAGTATACAATACTTTGCAAAGGTTGAATCTAGAACAATTTTAGAGCAGCAGATGACTTATCAATTGCAACAAATGAATAACTCCTTTAAAAAAATGATTAAAGATTTTCACGATGACAACGCAAAATTATCAGCTAGACAACATAAATTAAATCACTATAAAAACCAAACCCTATTAAATCAAGAGTTGATTGATACAACTGCACAACGTACTTTCAATGAAGTAGAAGAACAAGTATATCATCTAAATGAACGGTTAAAACTACAACTTTTAGATGAGGTTAAATCTGTGTTTAATAGTCAGATGACACAAAATAACGACTTTAATGAGGAAAAGAAAATTTCAACTAAAATATATTTAGATCAAATTCATCAACGCTTATTCTTAGAGCAATCACTTATCACAGAAAGGATTAAAAAATATTTTAATTCACAACTAGAAGAACAAATCCTACCAGTCATGAAAAAGTTAAATCAGATTCATGTTATTATAAATGCAAAATTTAATGTTGAGCCATCACTCGTTGATACGGCGTTACTTCAAATTGAACTTAATTCAATGTTGCAATCACTACCAAAACAGTTAACTAAACGTAAAATAGTTAATCCAAAGTCACAAAAGGATATACAAGTACACTTAGCTAATCAAACTCTTGAATTATTACAAGATGATTTGAACTCATTGCGCCGACAATTAAATGATTATATCCATGAGATGACTCAACTTGCCGAACATCAATTTCAAATGTTGGAGACATCCATTCAACAACAAATTGATGAGTTACTTTCATTCACTATCGATGACACATTAATACAACAACTAGAATTGAAAACGACACAATTAGACAATATTTTATAGTAGAAAGAAGGATTAAAAATGCCTCAAAGAGTATTGCTCGTTGATGGAATGGCTTTATTATTTAGACATTTTTATGCAACAAGCTTACACAATCAATTTATGTACAATTCTAAAGGAATTCCTACAAATGGTATTCAAGGTTTTGTAAGACATATTTTTAGCGCTATCAAGGAAATCGAACCTACTCACGTAGCAGTTTGTTGGGATATGGGGCAAGAAACATTCAGAAATGAAATGTATGATGGCTATAAACAAAATCGCCCAGCACCTCCTGATGAACTTATACCTCAATTTGATTATGTTAAAGAAATATCCCATCAGTTTGGTTTTGTAAATGTTGGTAAGCGTAATTATGAAGCTGATGATATTATTGGCAGTTTAGCGGAAACATATTCACAAGAACATGAAGTTTATATCATTACCGGAGACCGAGACTTACTCCAATGCATTAATCATAATGTAGAAGTTTGGCTTATAAAAAAAGGTTTTACAATCTATCAACGTTACACGCTTGATCGTTTCATTGATGAATACGGGCTTAATCCTCAACAATTAATAGATGTTAAAGCTTTTATGGGTGATACAGCAGATGGCTATTCTGGTGTAAAAGGGATAGGTGAAAAAACAGCAATTAAATTGATTCAAAATCATGGAACTGTCGAAAATGTAGTGAACAATTTATCATCACTAACTCCCGCTCAACAGAAAAAAATAACAAATAATTTAAATCATCTGCATTTATCAAAGTCACTCGCAGAAATATATACGAAAGTTCCAATCGAAACAGACAAACTTTTTGAAGAGATGACATATGCTCATACGTTAAATGAGATTTTATCCATTTGTAATGAACATGAACTATACGTTTCAAGTAAATATATTGCAAGTCACCTCTAACCATAAACCAATGAACATTTCATTTAGATATTGTTCATTGGTTCTTTTAATATCAATTAGCATCTCCATCAAAAATATAAATATTTTATTAAAACTTCGTGAATTAATTTCACAAAGTTATCTTAAAGTGATATTATTGTTTAGAACAAATAAATTGTTGTTCAAAATGCTATTGTGATAAATGAAGAGCAAACCGAAATCAAACGGTCGGAACATCTGCTCTTTTTTATTGAGCAAATGTATAAGTTATTCATTGTCAAAATTATCAACATTAAATACGCATAATTTTCAAATCACATCAAACAACAAAGAAAAAACATCAAGAATAGGAGTGGCAATAGCTTTGAATAATCGTGATAAATTACAAAAATTTAGTATCCGAAAATACGCAATTGGAACATTTTCTACTGTGATTGCAACACTTGTATTCATGGGTATCAATCCAAACCATGCAAGTGCCGACGAGTTGAATCAAAATCAAAAGTTAATTAAACAATTAAATCAAACAGATGATGATTCGAATACGCATAATCAAGAAATCGAAAATAACAAACAAAATTCAGCTGGGCAGACTGAATCATTAAGTTCATCAACTAGTCATAATCAAGCAAATGCACGACTGTCGGATCAAGTCAAAGACCCTAATGAAACATCGCAACAATTACCAACAAATGTTTCTAATGATAGTATCAATCAATCGCATAGTGAAACAAATATGAATAACGAACCATTGCAAGTTGATAACAGTACTATGCAAGCACATAGTAAAAAAGTAAGCGATAGCGATGGGAATGCTTCTGAAAATGAACATCATAAACTAACAGAAAATGTACTTGCGGAAAGCCGATCAAGTAAAAATGACAAAGAAAAAGAGTATCTACAAGAGAAAGATAAACCACAGCAAGTACAGCCACCATTAGATAAAAATGCATTACAAGCTTTTTTTGACGCATCATATCACAATTACAGAATGATTGATAGAGATCGTGCGGATGCAACAGAATATCAAAAAGTCAAATCTGCTTTTGATTACGTCAATGACCTACTAGGTAATAATCAAAATATTCCTTCAGAACAGCTTGTTTCGGCATATCAACAATTAGAGAAAGCATTAGAACTTGCACGTACGTTACCACAACGATCTACTACAGAAAAGCGTGGTAGAAGAAGTACGAGAAGTGTTGTTGAGGAACGATCATCAAGAAGCGATTACTTAGATGCAAGAACTGAATATTATGTTTCAAAAGACGATGATGATTCTGGTTTCCCTCCTGGTACTTTCTTCCATGCTTCAAATAGAAGATGGCCTTATAATTTACCAAGATCTAGGAACATCTTACGTGCTTCTGATGTACAAGGTAATGCTTATATCACTACAAAACGACTTAAAGATGGATATCAATGGGATATTTTATTTAATAGTAATCATAAAGGTCATGAATATATGTACTATTGGTTTGGACTTCCAAGTGATCAAACACCAACTGGTCCTGTAACTTTCACTATTATTAACCGTGATGGTTCAAGTACATCTACTGGTGGAGTGGGATTTGGATCAGGTGCACCACTACCTCAATTTTGGAGATCAGCAGGTGCTATTAATTCTAGCGTAGCGAATGATTTTAAACATGGCTCCGCTACAAATTATGCATTTTATGATGGTGTTAATAATTTTTCTGACTTTGCTAGAGGGGGAGAATTATACTTCGACAGAGAAGGCGCTACACAAACTAATAAATATTATGGCGATGAAAACTTCGCAATGTTAAATAGTGAGAAACCAGATCAAATAAGAGGATTAGATACAATATATAGTTTTAAAGGTAGTGGTGATGTAAGTTATCGTATTTCATTTAAAACTCAAGGATCTCCAACTGCAAGATTGTATTATGCTGCTGGCGCGCGTTCTGGTGAATATAAACAAGCAACGAATTATAACCAACTCTATGTCGAACCTTATAAGAATTATCGAAATCGAGTACAGTCAAATGTCCAAGTTAAAAATCGTACACTTCATTTAAAAAGAACAATCAGACAATTCGATCCTACATTACAGAGAACTACTGATGTTCCTATTTTGGATAGTGACGGTTCCGGAAGTATTGATTCGGTATACGACCCATTAAGTTATGTAAAGAATGTGACTGGTACAGTCCTAGGTATTTATCCATCTTATCTTCCTTATAATCAGGAAAGATGGCAGGGAGCTAATGCAATGAATGCCTATCAAATTGAAGAACTTTTTTCACAAGAAAATCTTCAAAATGCAGCACGTTCAGGCCGTCCAATTCAATTTCTTGTAGGTTTTGATGTTGAAGATAGCCATCATAACCCTGAAACTCTTTTACCAGTAAATTTATATGTAAAACCTGAGTTAAAACATACAATTGAGTTATATCACGATAATGAAAAACAAAATAGAAAGGAATTTTCAGTATCGAAACGAGCGGGCCATGGTGTTTTCCAAGTAATGAGTGGAACGCTTCATAACACTGTAGGATCAGGAATATTACCTTATCAACAAGAGATACGTATCAAACTTACTAGTAATGAACCAATTAAAGATAGTGAATGGTCTATTACAGGATATCCTAACACGCTTACATTACAAAACGCTGTAGGTAGAACAAATAATGCTACTGAAAAAAACTTAGCTCTTGTTGGTCATATTGATCCAGGAAATTATTTCATCACTGTTAAGTTTGGTGATAAAGTAGAACAATTTGAAATTAGATCAAAACCAACACCACCAAGAATCATTACAACTGCTAATGAATTACGTGGAAATCCTAACCACAAGCCTGAAATAAGAGTAACAGATATACCTAATGATACTACTGCTAAAATCAAACTTGTGATGGGTGGAACCGATGGTGATCATGATCCAGAAATAAATCCATATACTGTCCCTGAAAACTACACAGTAGTTGCAGAAGCATACCATGATAATGATCCAAGTAAAAATGGGATCTTAACATTCCGTTCATCAGACTACCTTAAAGATCTACCATTAAGCGGTGAATTAAAGGCAATTGTTTATTACAATCAATATGTACAATCAAACTTTAGTAATAGCGTTCCGTTTAGTAGTGATACAACACCACCTACAATTAATGAACCAGCAGGACTAGTTCATAAGTATTACAGAGGAGATCATGTAGAAATTACTCTTCCAGTCACTGATAATGCTGGCGGTTCAGGTTTAAGAGATGTAAACGTCAATTTACCTCAAGGTTGGACAAAATCTTTTACAATCAATCCTAATAATAATACTGAGGGTACGCTTAAGTTAATCGGTAATATACCTAGTAATGAAGCATATAATACGACATATCATTTCAATATAACTGCAACTGATAATTCTGGAAATACAACAAATCCAGCTAAAACCTTTATTTTAAATGTTGGTAAGTTGGCTGATGATTTAAATCCAGTCGGATTATCTAGAGATCAACTACAATTAGTGACAGACCCTTCTTCATTATCTAATTCCGAACGAGAAGAGGTAAAAAGAAAAATAAGTGAAGCAAATGCTAATATAAGATCATATTTATTACAAAATAACCCAATACTCGCTGGAGTAAATGGCGACGTTACATTTTATTATAGAGATGGTTCTGTAGATGTTATTGATGCTGAAAATGTAATCACATATGAGCCCGAAAGAAAATCCATTTTCAGTGAAAATGGTAATACAAATAAAAAAGAAGCAGTAATCACTATTGCTAGAGGACAAAACTATTCCATTGGTCCAAACTTGAGAAAATATTTCTCATTAAGTAATGGTTCGGATTTACCTAATAGAGATTTCACCTCTATATCAGCTATTGGATCTTTACCTTCATCGAGTGAAATTAGTCGACTCAATGTTGGAAATTATAACTATAGAGTTAATGCTAAAAACGCTTATCATAAGACTCAACAAGAACTTAATTTAAAACTTAAAATAGTAGATGTTAATGCACCTACTGGTAATAATCGTGTATATAGAGTTAGTACTTATAATTTAACTAATGATGAAATCAATAAAATCAAACAAGCATTTAAAGCAGCTAATTCTGGACTTAATTTAAACGATAACGATATCACTGTTTCGAATAACTTCGATCATAGAAATGTTAGTAGTGTGACAGTAACTATACGTAAGGGCGATTTGATAAAAGAGTTTTCATCAAATCTCAATAATATGAATTTCTTACGTTGGGTTAATATAAGGGATGATTATACCATTTCGTGGACTTCTAGTAAGATTCAAGGTAGAAATACAGATGGTGGATTAGAATGGTCACCAGATCATAAATCACTTATTTATAAATATGATGCAACATTAGGTAGACAAATAAATACTAATGACGTGTTAACTTTACTTCAAGCAACAGCTAAAAGTTCAAATTTACGTTCAAATATTAATAGTAATGAAAAACAGTTAGCAGAACGAGGTGCTAATGGGTATTCTAAATCTATAATTAGAGATGATGGTGAGAAATCTTATTTACTTAACTCAAATCCTATTCAAGTATTAGACTTAGTAGAACCAGAAAACGGTTACGGTGGACGACAAGTCAGTCATTCTAACGTTGTATATAATGAAAAAAATTCCACTATCGTAAATGGTCAGGTTCCAGAAGCTAATGGGGCATCCGCTTTTAATATTGATAAAGTTGTTAAAGCTAATGCGGCAAATAATGGTATTATGGGTGTTATCTATAAGGCACAATTATACTTAGCACCATACAGTCCAAAAGGTTACATTGAAAAATTAGGCCAAAATTTAAGCAATACCAATAACGTGATTAATGTTTATTTTGTGCCTTCTGATAAAGTAAATCCTAGTATAACTGTAGGTAATTATGACCATCATACGGTATATTCTGGTGAAACATTTAAAAATACTATCAATGTAAATGATAATTATGGATTAAATACAGTAGCTTCTACAAGTGATAGTGCAATTACTATGACCAGAAACAACAACGAGTTAGTAGGTGAGGCTCCTAATGTTACTAATAGCACAAATAAAATTGTAAAAGTTAAAGCCACTGATAAAAGTGGGAATGAAAATATTGTTTCGTTCACAGTAAATATAAAACCATTAAACGAGAAATATAGAATAACAACTTCATCAAGCAATCAAACACCAGTGAGAATTAGTAATATTCAAAACAATGCTAACCTTTCAATTGAAGATCAAAATAGAGTAAAATCTTCACTCAGCATGACTAAAACTTTAGGTACAAGAAATTATGTCAACGAGTCAAATAATGACGTTCGTAGTCAAGTTGTAAGTAAAGTAAATAGAAGTGGAAACAATGCTACAGTTAATGTTACAACTACATTTTCTGATGGCACAACTAATACAATAACTGTTCCAGTTAAACATGTGTTATTAGAGGTTGTACCTACTACTAGAACAACAGTAAGAGGACAACAATTTCCAACCGGCAAAGGAACTTCCCCAAATGATTTCTTTAGTTTAAGAACGGGAGGTCCAGTTGATGCGAGAATAGTTTGGGTTAATAATCAGGGACCCGATATAAACAGTAATCAAATTGGTAGAGATTTAACATTACACGCTGAAATATTCTTTGATGGTGAAACAACACCAATTAGAAAAGATACGACTTACAAACTTAGTCAATCTATTCCAAAGCAAGTATATGAAACAACTATCAATGGTCGATTTAATTCATCAGGCGATGCATATCCAGGAAATTTTGTTCAAGCAGTAAATCAATATTGGCCAGAACATATGGACTTCAGATGGGCCCAAGGATCAGGTACACCAAGTTCTCGTAATGCAGGTTCATTTACTAAAACAGTTACGGTAGCTTATCAAAACGGCCAAACTGAAAACGTTAATGTACTATTCAAAGTCAAACCAAATAAACCTGTTATTGATAGTAATAGTGTGATTTCAAAAGGACAATTAAATGGTCAACAAATTTTAGTTCGAAATGTTCCACAAAATGCACAAGTCACTCTATATCAATCAAATGGAACTGTTATTCCTAATACAAGTACAACTATAGATTCTAACGGTATAGCTACTGTAACAATTCAAGGCACTCTACCAACCGGAAATATTACTGCTAAAACCTCAATGACAAATAATGTAACGTACACTAAACAAAATAGTAGTGGAATTGCTTCAAATACAACTGAAGATATAAGTGTTTTTTCAGAAAACAGTGATCAAGTAAATGTTACAGCTGGCATACAAGCTAAAAATGATGGTATTAAAATAATTAAAGGTACAAACTATAATTTTAATGACTTCAATAGTTTCATAAGTAATATACCAGCGCATTCTACTCTTACATGGAACGAGGAACCTAATAGTTGGAAAAACAACATTGGTACTACAACAAAAACTGTTACAGTTACTCTACCTAATCATCAAGGTACGAGAACTGTAGATATTCCAATAACAATTTACCCCACAGTTACAGCTAAGAATCCAGTTAGAGATCAAAAAGGGCGAAACTTAACCAATGGTACTGACGTTTATAATTATATTATTTTTGAAAATAATAACCGTCTTGGAGGAACAGCTTCTTGGAAAGACAATCGTCAACCTGATAAAAACATAGCCGGTGTACAAAATTTAACTGCACTTGTTAATTATCCTGGCATATCTACACCATTAGAAGTTCCTGTTAAAGTGTGGGTATATAATTTTGATTTCCCTCAACCTATCTACAAAATTCAAGTAGGTGATACATTCCCTAAAGGAACATGGGTAGGCTATTACAAACATCTTGAAAATGGTGAGGGATTACCAATAGATGGTTGGAGATTTTATTGGAACCAGCAAAGTACAGGAACTACTAGTGATCAATGGCAATCATTAGCATATACTAGAACTCCTTTTGTTAAAACTGGTACTTATGATGTCGTTAATCCTAGCAACTGGGGTGTTTGGCAAACATCACAATCAGCTAAATTTATAGTTACAAATGCTAAACCTAATCAACCAACCATAACTCAGTCTAAAACTGGTGATGTAACAGTAACACCTGGTGCTGTGCGTAATATACTAATTAGTGGGACAAATGATTATATCCAAGCATCTGCAGATAAGATTGTTATTAATAAAAATGGAAATAAATTAACTACTTTTGTTAAAAATAATGATGGCCGTTGGACTGTTGAAACTGGGTCACCTGACATAAATGGTATCGGACCAACAAATAACGGAACTGCTATATCTTTAAGTCGATTAGCAGTTAGACCTGGGGATTCAATAGAAGCAATAGCGACTGAAGGTTCCGGAGAAACTATAAGTACTTCAGCAACTAGTGAAATTTATATTGTCAAAGCTCCACAACCTGAGCAAGTAGCAACTCATACTTATGATAATGGAACATTCGATATATTACCTGACAATTCACGTAATTCTTTAAATCCAACTGAACGTGTCGAAATTAATTACACTGAAAAATTAAATGGCAATGAAACACAAAAATCATTCACTATTACTAAAAATAACAACGGCAAATGGACGATAAATAATAAACCAAATTATGTCGATTTCAATCAGGATAACGGTAAAGTTGTATTTTCAGCCAATACAATTAAACCTAATTCTCAAATTACAATAACTCCTAAAGCAGGTCAGGGTAACACTGAAAACACAAATCCTACTGTAATTCAAGCACCTGCGCAACATACTTTAACAATCAATGAAATTGTTAAAGAACAGGGTCAAAATGTAACTAATGATGATATTAATAATGCGGTTCAAGTGCCAAATAAAAATAGAGTTACGATTAAACAAGGAAACGCTCTTCCAACAAATTTAGCTGGTGGTAGTACATCACATATTCCAGTAGTTATTTATTACAGTGATGGAAGTTCTGAAGAAGCTACTGAGACTGTTAGAACTAAAGTTAATAAAACCGAATTAATCAATGCACGTCGTCGCCTAGATGAAGAAATTAGTAAAGAGAATAAAACACCATCAAGTATCAGAAACTTTGATCAAGCTCTGAATCGTGCTGAATCACAAATTAATACCGCTAAAAGTGAAGCTGACCAAGTTATAGGCACAGAATTTGCAACACCTCAACAAGTAAATTCAGCGTTATCCAAAGTTCAAGCGGCACAAAATAAAATAAATGAAGCTAAAGCATTATTACAAAACAAGGCTGATAATAGTCAACTCGTGAGAGCAAAAGAACAATTACAACAAACGATTCAACCAGCCGCTTCAACTGATGGTATGACTCAAGATAGCACAAGGAACTATAACAATAAACGCCAAGCTGCTGAACAAGCAATACAACATGCAAATGACGTTATAAATAATGGAGACGCGACATTCCAACAAATTAATGATGCTAAAAATACAGTTGAACAGGCACAGAGAGAATATGCTGAAGCCAAAAGCAACTTACGTGCTGATAAGTCACAGTTACAAAGTGCTTATGATACGTTGAATAGAGATGTGTTAACAAATGATAAAAAGCCAGCATCTGTAAGACGCTATAATGAGGCCATTTCAAATATTAGAAGTGAATTAGATACAGCTAAAGCTGATGCAAGTAGTACTTTGCGAAACACTAATCCTTCCGTTGAACAAGTTAGAGACGCTTTAAATAAAATAAATACTGTTCAACCTAAACTGAATCAAGCAATTGCTTTACTTCAACCAAAAGAAAATAATTCAGAACTTGTACAAGCTAAAAAACGTTTACAAGACGCTGTAAATGACATACCTCAAACACAAGGTATGACCCAACAAACAATTAATAATTATAATGACAAACAACGTGAAGCTGAAAGAGCACTTACATCTGCACAAAGCGTGATTGATAATGGGGATGCTACAACTCAAGAAATTACTTCTGAAAAATCTAAAGTAGAGCAAGCAATGCAAGCATTAACTAATGCTAAAAGTAGTCTGAGAGCTGATAAGAATGAATTACAGACAGCATATAACAAATTAATTGAGAACGTATCTACCAACGGTAAAAAACCGGCGAGTATACGTCAATACGAAACAGCCAAAGCCAGAATACAAAATCAAATTAATGATGCTAAAAATGAAGCGGAGCGAATTTTAGGTAACGATAATCCACAAGTATCGCAAGTAACTCAAGCATTGAACAAAATCAAAGCTATTCAACCAAAATTAACCGAAGCAATCAACATGCTTCAAAACAAAGAAAATAATACAGAATTAGTCAATGCTAAAAACAGACTTGAAAATGCAGTAAATGATACAGATCCAACACACGGTATGACACAAGAAACAATTAATAATTACAACGCTAAAAAGCGAGAAGCTCAAGATGAAATACAAAAAGCGAACACGATTATTAATAATGGGGATGCTACAACTCAAGATATTTCTTCTGAAAAATCTAAAGTAGAGCAAGTATTACAAGCATTACAAAATGCTAAGAATAACTTAAGAGCTGATAAAAGAGAATTACAGACTGCATACAATAAACTTATACAAAATGTAAATACTAATGGTAAGAAACCATCTAGTATTCAAAACTATAAGTCTGCAAGACGAAATATCGAAAACCAATATAATACCGCTAAAGACGAAGCTCATAATGTTCTTGAAAATACAAACCCTACTGTAAATGCAGTAGAGGATGCTCTACGTAAGATAAATGCAATTCAACCAGAGGTTACAAAAGCTATTAATATGCTTCAAGATAAAGAAGATAATAGCGAACTCGTCAGAGCAAAAGAAAGATTGGATCAAGCCATTAATAGTCAACCATCACTAAATGGTATGACTCAAGAATCTATTAATAATTACACAGCAAAACGTAGAGATGCACAAAATATAGCAAGTTCTGCTGAGACTATTATTAATAATGGGGATGCATCTATTGAACAAATAACAGAAAATAAAATTCGAGTTGAAGATGCAACTAATGCACTTAATGAAGCAAAACAACATTTAACTGCAGATACAACTTCGTTAAAAACTGAAGTACAAAAATTAAGTAGGAGAGGCGACACAAACAACAAAAAACCTAGCAGTGTTAGTGCTTATAACAATACTATTCATTCGCTACAATCTGAAATTACACAGACTGAAAATAGAGCAAATGCTATCATCAATAAGCCTATTCGTTCTGTTGAAGAAGTAAATAATGCATTACATGAAGTAAACCAATTGAACCAACGCTTAACAGATACGATTAACTTACTACAACCTTTAGCGAATAAAGAAAGCTTAAAAGAAGCTCGTAATCGACTTGAAAGTAAAATTAATGAAACCGTTCAAACAGAAGGTATGACTCAACAATCTGTTGAAAATTATAATCAAGCTAAAATAAAAGCTCAAAATGAATCTAGTATTGCACAAAATCTTATTGATAATGGTGATGCATCTGATCAAGAAGTTTCTACAGAAATAGAAAAATTAAATCAAAAGCTGTCTGAATTAACAAATTCAATCAATCACTTAACAGTTAATAAAGAACCTTTAGAAACTGCTAAAAATCAATTACAAGCAAATATTGACCAAAAACCTAGCACTGATGGTATGACGCAACAATCTGTACAAAGCTATCAACGTAAATTACAAGAAGCTAAAGATAAAATAAATTCAATTAATAATGTCTTAGCGAACAATCCAGATGTTAGTGCCATCAGAACAAACAAAGTTGAAGCAGAACAAATCAATAACGAGTTAACACAAGCGAAACAAGGTCTTACTGTTGATAAACAACCATTGATTAATGCAAAAACTGCTTTGCAACAAAGTCTAGATAATCAACCAAATACAACTGGTATGACTCAAGCAACAATTCAAACTTATAACGCTAAACGTCAAAAAGCTGAGCAAGCTATTCAAAAGGCAAATAAAGTAATTGAAAACGCTCAACCAAGTGTACAACAAGTGTCTGATGAGATATCTAAGGTAGAGCAAGCACTCAATGAATTGAACAACGCCAAATCAGCGCTTAGAGCTGATAAACAAGAATTACAGCATGCATATGACCAGTTGATTCAACCAACGGATTTAAATAATAAGAAACCAGCTACTATCAATGCGTACAATCAAAGATATCAACAATTTAGTAATGAATTGAACAATACTAAAACAAATGCTGACCGAATTTTAAAAGAGCAAAACCCAAGTGTAGCTGACGTCAACAATGCACTAAATAAAGTAAGAGAAGTACAACAAAAATTAAACGAAGCCAGAGCACTTTTAGAAAATAAAGAAAACAACGACGAACTAGTTCGAGCAAAAGAGCAACTTCAACAAGCAGTTGATCAAGTTCCTTCAACTGAAGGAATGACGCGACAAACTAAAGATGATTACAATTCAAAACAACAAGCTGCTCAACAAGAAATAACAAAAGCACAACAAGTTATCGATAATGGCGATGCGACTACACAACAAATTTCTAACGCAAAAACAAATGTTGAACGCGCTTTAGAAGCATTAAATAATGCAAAAACTGGTTTAAGAGCAGACAAAGAGGAACTTCAAAATGCATATAATCAATTAACTCAAAATATTGATACGAGCGGTAAAACGCCATCAAGTATTAAGAAATACAATGAAGCTAAGTCTCGTATTCAATCTCAAATTGATTCAGCTAAAAATGAAGCAAACAGTGTTTTAACAAATGACAATCCTCAAGTATCACAAGTGACTGCTGCGTTAAACAATATAAAAGCCGTTCAAACTGAACTAGATAAAGCAATCGCATTATTACAGAATAAAGAAAACAATGATGCATTAGTTCAAGCAAAACAACGACTTGAACAAATTGTTAATGAAGCAAATCCAACACAAGGCATGACAACAGATACTGCTAATAGCTATAAATCCAAAAAACGTGAAGCTGAAGTTGAAATACAAAAGGCTCAACAAATCATTAACAATGGCGATGCCACTGAACAACAAATTACTAACGAAACAAATAGTGTAAATCAAGCGATTAATGCATTAAATAAAGCTAAAAACGATTTACGTGCTGATAAGTCTCAATTAGAACACGCTTATAACCAACTAATACAAAATATTGATATAAATGGTAAAAAACCTGCAAGTATTCAACAATACCAAGCTGCTCGACAAACCATTGAGACACAATACAATAACGCTAAATCAGAAGCACATCAAATTCTTGAAAATGGTAACCCTTCAGTTAATGAAGTAGCACAAGCATTACAAAAAGTTGAAGCCGTACAACCTGAATTGGATAAAGCGATAGCAATGCTTCAAGATAAAGAAGATAATAGTGCACTTGTCACAGCAAAAAATCAACTTCAACAAGCAGTTAATGATCAACCATTAACAACAGGTATGACTCAAGCTTCTATTAATAACTATGAAGCTAAGAGAAATGAGGCTCAAAGTGCTATCAGAAATGCAGAATCTGTCATCAACAATGGCGATGCATCAGCAAAACAAATTTCAGACGAGAAATCTAAAGTTGAACAAGCACTAGCACATTTGAATGAGACTAAACAACAATTGACTGCAGACACGAGTCAATTACAAACAGCTGTTCAACAATTAAACCGAAGAGGCGATATAAATAATAAAAAGCCAAGAAGTATCAGTGCATATAATAAAGCAATTCAATCATTAGAAACACAAATTACGTCTGCTAAAGATAATGCCAACGCTGTGATACAAAAACCTATACGTACTGTTCAAGAAGTAAATAATGCATTACAACAAGTGAATCAGTTGAATCAACAATTAACTGAAGCAATTAGTCAACTTCAGCCACTATCAAATAATGATGCATTAAAAGCTGCAAGATTAGAGTTAGAAAATAAAATAAATCAAACAGTACAAACTGACGGTATGACGCAACAATCTGTAGACGCTTATCAAAACGCTAAACGTGAAGCCCAAAATGAATCTAACACTGCTTTAGCATTAATTAATAATGGTGATGCCACTGAACAACAAATTACAACTGAAACAGACCGAGTTAATCAGCAAACTACAAACTTAACTCAAGCAATCAATGGGTTAACAGTTAATAAAGAACCATTAGAAACCGCAAAAACAGCGTTACAAAATAACATCGACCAAGTACCTAGTACAGATGGTATGACTCAGCAATCAGTTGCTAATTATAATCAAAAACTACAAATAGCTAAAAACGAAATTAACACAATTAATAACGTTTTAGCTAACAATCCTGATGTTAATGCAATTAGAACAAATAAAGCAGAAGCGGAACGAATCAGTAATGATTTAACACAAGCTAAGAATAACTTACAAGTTGATACTCAACCTTTAGAAAAAATAAAAAGACAACTACAAGATGAAATTGATCAAGGTACTAACACAGATGGAATGACTCAAGATTCAGTGGATAACTATAATGATAGCTTAAGTGCAGCAATTATAGAAAAAGGCAAAGTAAATAAATTACTTAAACGTAATCCGACAGTAGCACAAGTTAAAGAAAGCGTTGCTAATGCACAACAAGTTATACAAGATTTACAAAATGCTCGTAATTCACTTGTTCCAGACAAAACTCAACTTCAAGAAGCTAAAAATAGATTAGAAAATAGTATTAACCAACAAACAGATACTGACGGTATGACTGAAGATTCACTTAATAATTACAATGATAAATTAACTAAAGCTAGACAAAATCTTGAAAAAATCACTCAAGTTTTAAACGGCCAACCTACTGTAGCTGAAATAAGACAGAACACTAGCGAAGCTAATAGTCATACACAAGCGTTAGACACTGCTCGTTCTCAACTTACATTAAATAGAGAGCCATATATCAATCATATAAATAATGAAAGTCATTTAAATAACGCGCAAAAAGATAATTTTAAAGCTCAAGTAAACTCAGCACCTAATCATAATGCTTTAGAAACGATTAAAAACAAGGCAGATACTTTAAATCAATCTATGACAGCATTAAGTGAAAGTATTGCAGATTACGAAAATCAAAAACAACAAGAAAATTATTTAGATGCATCTAACAATAAACGTCAAGACTATGACAATGCAGTCAATGCGGCTAAAGGAATTCTCAACCAAACTCAAAGTCCGTCTATGAGTGTTGATGTGATTAATCAAAAAGCTGAAGAAGTAAAACGTACTAAAGATGCTCTTGACGGAAATCACAGATTAGAAGAAGCTAAACAACTAGCAATAGCTCATTTAAATACCTTAAATGATTTAAACGATGCTCAGCGACAAGCTTTAACTGATACTATAAATCACTCTCCAAACATCAATTCAGTGAATCAAGCTAAAGATAAAGCTAATACTGTTAACACAGCAATGACTCAACTTAAACAAACTATTGCTAACTATGACAATGAATTGCATGACGGCAATTACATTAATGCAGATAAAGACAAACAAGATGCTTACAATAATGCTGTTAACAATGCTAAACAACTGATTAATCAATCTGATGCTAATCAAGCACAACTTGATCCAGCTGAAATTAATAAAATTACTCAAAGAGTCAATACGACTAAAAATGATTTAAATGGTCATGACAAATTAGTTGAAGCTAAAAGGGATGCTAATACAACCATCGATGGTTTAACTTATCTAAATGAAGCTCAACGTAACAAAGCTAAAGAAAATGTAGGCAAAGCTTCTACAAAAACAAATATTGCGAGTCAGTTACAAGATTACAATCAGTTGAATACTGCTATGCAAGCATTACGTAACAGTGTGAACGATGTTAACAACGTCAAAACGGGCAGCAATTATATAAATGAAGATAATGGTCCAAAAGAAGCTTACAATCAAGCTGTTACTCATGCTCAAACATTGATAAATGCACAATCTAACCCTGAAATGAGCCGTGACGTAGTAAATCAAAAAACACAAGCAGTAGATACTGCCCATCAGAATTTAAACGGACAACAAAAGTTAGAACAAGCACAAACTAGTGCTAATACAGAAATCAATGACTTACCAAACTTAACTAATGATCAAAAAGCTAAAGAAAAGGAACTGGTAAATAGTAAACAAACTCGTACGGAAGTACAAGAACAACTTAATCAAGCTAAGGCGCTAGATAGTTCTATGGGCACTTTAAAATCACTCGTTGCTAAGCAGCCTGAAGTACAAAGAACAAGCAACTATATTAACGAGGATCAACCTGAACAATCTGCATACAATGATGCCATTACAATGGGACAAACTATAATTAATAAAACAGCTGATCCAGTACTTGATAAAACTTTAGTTGATAACGCAGTTAGTAACATTTCAACCAAAGAGAATGCACTACATGGTGAACAAAAATTAGCAACTGCTAAAACGGAAGCAATTAATGCACTTAATACATTAGCTGATTTAAACACTCCTCAGAAAGAGTCTATTAAAACAGCTATTAACACTGCTCATACAAGAACTGATATAACTGCAGAGCAAAGTAAAGCAAATCAAGTAAATAGTGCAATGCACACGTTGAGACAAAACATTTCTGATAACGAATCAGTAACAAACGAAAGTAAGTATATTAACGCTGAACCCGAAAAACAACATACGTTTACTGAGGCTCTAAATAATGCTAAAGAAATTGTTAATGAACAACAAGCCACTCTTGATGCCAATTTAATTAATCAGAAAGCACAAGCGATTCTCACTACTAAGAATGCTTTAGACGGTGAAGATCAATTACGTCGTGCTAAAGAAAATGCCAATCAAGAAATCAATACGTTAAATCAATTGACTGATGCACAAAGAAACAGTGAAAAAGGTTTAGTCAATAGTTCTCAAACTAGAACAGAAGTTGCTTCTCAATTAGCAAAAGTTAAAGAACTAAATAAGGTGATGGAGCAACTGAACAATCTCATCAACGGTAAAAACCAAATGATAAATAGCGGTAAATTTATCAATGAAGATGCGAATCAACAACAAGCATATACGAATGCGATTGCTACTGCAGAAGCACTTAAGAACAATTCTCAAAATCCTGAATTAGATAAAGCTAACATTGAACAAGCAATTAATAATATTAACTCTGCAATTAACAATCTAAACGGTGAAGCCAAACTGACTAAAGCTAAAGAAGATGCTGTTGCTTCAATAAATAACCTAAGAGGATTAACTAATGAGCAAAAAGCTAAAGAAAATCAAGCTGTTAATGATGCAGAAACAAGAGATCAAGTTGCTAACGTTTTACGTGATTCAAAGGCATTAGATCAATCTATGCAAACATTACGTGACTTAGTTAATTCTCAAAATCAAGTGCAATCTACAAGCGACTATATTAATGAGGATCAAACTCAAAAAGATACTTATAATAATGCGATTAATACTGGTCAATCAATCATTAGTGGTCAACATAACCCAGAGATGAAGAAAGATACAATTGATCAAGCTATAGGCCAAATTAACAACGCTAAAAATGACTTACAAGGTGCTAATAAATTACAAAGAGATAAAACTGCTGCAAACCAAACAATTAGTCAATTAGGTTATTTAAATGACCCTCAAAAATCTGGTGAGGAAGCCTTAGTCAACGGTTCAAATACACGTTCTGAAGTAGAAGAGCATCTTAATGAAGCTAAAGCATTAAATAATGCTATGAAGCAATTAAGAGATAAAGCAGCTGAAAAGACTAATGTCAAACAAAGTAGCGATTACATTAATGATTCAACTGAACATCAACGTGGGTATGATCAAGCACTTCAAGAGGCAGAAAATATTATTAATGAAAACGGTAATCCAACATTAAATAAATCGAAAATTGAACAAAATTTACAACAATTGACTGACGCTCAAAATGCGTTACAAGGTTCACATCTTTTAGAAAATGCTAAAAATAATGCTATTTCTGAAATCAACAAACTCACAGCATTAAATGGTGCACAACGTCAAAAAGCAATTGAAAATGTTCAAGCACAGCAGACAATCCCAGAAGTTAATCAACAATTAACTTCGGATAGAGATATAAATACTGCAATGCAAGCTTTACGAGATAAAATAGGCCAACAAAATAACGTTCATCAACAAAGTAATTATTTCAATGAAGATGAACAACCAAAACATAACTATGATAATGCTGTACAAGCCGGTCAAACTATTATTGATAAAATTCAAGATCCAATCATGAACAAAAATGAAATTGAACAGGCTATTAATCAGATCAATACGACTCAAACAGCGTTAAGTGGAGAAAATAAATTACACACTGACCAAGAAAGCACAAATAGACAAATAGAAGGTTTATCTAGTTTGAACCAAGCTCAAATTAATGCTGAAAAAGGTTTAGTAAACCAATCAACTACTAGAACAGAAGTTGCTCAAAAGTTAGCTGTAGCCAAAGAATTAAATTCTGCTATGAGTAATTTAAGAGATGGCATTCAAAATAAAGAGGACATCAAACATAGCAGTGCATATATCAACGCAGATCCGACTAAAGCTACAGCTTACGATCAAGCACTACAGAACGCAGAAAATATCATCAATGCCACACCAAACGCAGAGCTTAATAAAGCTACAATTGAACAAGCGTTATCACGCGTTCAACAAGCACAACAAGATCTTGATGGTGTTCAACAATTAGCTAATGCTAAACAACAAGCTACACAAACTGTAAATGGGTTAAACAGCTTAAATGATGGACAAAAACGTGAATTAAATCAGTTAATCAATTCAGCAGATACACGTACAAAAGTACAAGAAGAAGTAACTAAAGCTAATGAATTGAATCATGCGATGAAAGCGTTAAGAGATAGTGTACAACACATTGATAAAGTGAAACAAAGTAGCAATTATGTCAATGAAGATCAACCTGAACAGCACAATTATGATAATGCTGTCAATGAAACTCAAGCTACAATCAACAACAATGCTCAACCTGTTCTAGACAAATTAGCTATAGAACGTTTAACTCAAACTGTTAACACTACAAAAGATGCATTACACGGTGCTCAAAAACTGACACAAGACCAACAAGCTGCTGAAACTGTAATACGTGGTTTAACGAGTCTCAATGAACCTCAGAAAAATGCTGAAGTAGCTAAAGTAACTGCAGCAACAACACGTAATGAAGTGAGTAATATTCGTCAAGAAGCAACAACATTAGATACTGCAATGCATGGTTTACGTGAAAGCATTAAAGATAAAAACGATACTAAAAATAGTAGTAAATATATCAATGAGGATCATGACGAACAACAAGCTTATGACAATGCTGTAAATAATGCTCAACAACTCATTGACGAAACTCAAGCAACGTTAAGCTCAGATACAATCAATCAATTAGCAAATGCCGTAACTCAAGCTAAATCTAATCTTCATGGAGATACTAAACTACAACACGATAAAGATAGTGCTAAACAAACGATTGCTCAATTACAGAATTTGAATTCAGCTCAAAAACATATGGAAGATTCTTTAATTGATAATGAATCTACACGTACGCTAGTCCAACATGATTTAACAGAAGCTCAAGCTTTAGATGGATTAATGAGTGCCTTAAAAGAGAGTATTAAAAATAATGCTAATATTGTTTCAAACGGTAATTACATCAATGCGGAACCATCTAAAAAACAAGCATATGATGCCGCTATACAAAATGCTCAAAATATAATAAACGGGACAAATCAACCAACTATTAATAAAGGTAATGTCAATACAGCAACGCAAACCGTTAACAATACAAAAGATGATTTAGATGGTGATCATAGATTAGAGGAAGCTAAAAATAATGCTAATCAAACAATCACAAATCTATCTAATTTGAACAATGCCCAAAAAGATGCAGAGAAAAATCTAGTTAATAGCGTATCAACATTAGAACAAGTTCAACAAAACTTACAAACCGCTCAACAATTAGACAATGCTATGGGTGAGTTACGACATAGTATTGCTAACAAAGATCAAGTGAAAGCAGATAGTAAATATCTAAATGAAGATCCACAAATTAAGCAAAACTATGATGATGCAGTTCAACGTGCTGAAAGTATTATTAACGCAACTCAAAATCCTGAATTACTTAAAGCAAACATTGACCAAGCAACTCAATCAGTTCAAAATGCAGAACAAGCTTTACATGGTGCTGAAAAATTAAATCAAGACAAACAAACGTCTTCGACTGAACTAGATGGATTAACAGATTTAACAGATGCACAACGTGAAAAACTCAGAGAACAAATTAATAGTTCAAATAGTAGAGATGATATCAAACAAAAAATTGAGCAAGCAAAAGCACTAAATGACGCAATGAAACAACTTAAAGAACAAGTTGCGCAAAAAGATGGTGTTCATGCTAACAGTGATTATACAAATGAAGATTCTGCACAAAAAGATGCGTACAATCATGCACTTAAACAAGCGGAAGACATTATTAATAACAACTCAAATCCTAACTTAAATGCACAAGACATTACTAATGCTTTAAATAATATTAAACAAGCACAAGATAATCTTCACGGAGCTCAAAAATTACAGCAAGACAAAAATACAACTAATCAAGCCATTGGTAACTTAAATCATCTTAATCAACCTCAAAAAGATGCGCTTATACAAGCTATTAATGGAGCTACGTCTAGGGACCAAGTTGCAGAAAAACTTAAAGAGGCCGAAGCGCTTGATGAAGCTATGAAACAACTTGAAGACCAAGTGAATCAAGATGATCAAATTTCAAATAGCAGCCCATTCATAAATGAAGACTCAGACAAACAAAAAATTTATAATGATAAAATCCAGGCTGCAAAAGATATAATTAATCAAACATCTAATCCAACCTTAGATAAACAAAAAATTGCTGATACACTCCAAAATATTAAAGATGCAGTGAATAATTTACACGGTAATCAAAAATTAGCTCAATCTAAACAAGACGCTAATAATCAATTAAATCGTTTAGATGACTTAACCGAAGAACAAAAGAACCATTTTAAACCGTTAATTAATAATGCTGATACTCGTGATGAAGTAAATAAACAACTAGAGATTGCTAAACAATTAAATGGTGATATGAGTACACTTCATAAAGTCATAAATGATAAAGATCAAATTCAACATTTAAGCAATTACATTAATGCTGATAATGATAAAAAACAAAATTATGATAATGCTATTAAAGAAGCTGAGGATTTAATTCATAATCACCCAGATACATTAGATCATAAAGTATTACAAGATTTATTGAACAAGATAGACCAAGCGCATAACGAGTTAAATGGAGAATCTAGATTTAAACAGGCATTAGACAATGCTTTAAACGACGTAGATAGCTTAAACAATCTCAATGTTCCACAACGTCAAACTGTTAAGGATAACATTAACCATGTGACAACTCTAGAAAGTTTAGCTCAAGAATTACAGAAAGCAAAAGAGCTTAATGATGCTATGAAAGCAATGAGAGATAGCATTATGAATCAAGAGCAAATTCGTAAAAATAGCAATTATACTAATGAAGACTTAGCTCAACAAAATGCCTATAATCATGCAGTTGACAATATAAATAGCATTATTGGTGAAGACAATGCGACGATGGATCCTCAAATAATCAAAAAAGCAACTCAAGATTTAAATACAGCTATAAATGGATTAAATGGAGATCAAAAACTTCAAGATGCAAAGACAGATGCTAATCAACAAATTACTAACTTTACTGGTTTAACTGAACCACAAAAACAAGCATTGAAAAACATCATTAACCAACAAACAAGTAGACCAAATGTTGCTAAACAGTTAAGTTATGCCAAATTCTTAAATGGAAAAATGGAAGAATTAAAAGCTGCAGTTGCCAAAGCGCCATTAGTAAGACAAAATAGTAACTATATTAACGAAGATGCCTCTGAAAAAGAAGCATATGAACAAGCTATTGCAAAGGGTCAGGAAATAATTAATGCTGAAAATAATCCAACAATAAGTAGTACTGATATCAATCGTATCATTCAAGAAATTAATGTCGCTGAACAAAATCTTCATGGCGAAAATAAATTAAGACAAGCACAGGAAACTGCAAAGAATGAAATACAAAATTTAGACGGATTAAATTCAGCTCAAATAACAAAATTAATCCAAGCTATAGATAGAACAATAACTAAACCTGCAGTAACTCAGAAACTAGAAGAAGCAAAAGCTATAAACCAAGCTATGCAACAACTTAAACAAAGTATAGCCAATAAGGATGCTACTCTAAATTCTAGTAACTATCTCAATGAAGATTCTGAGAAAAAGTTAGCTTACGATAATGCTGTAAGCCAAGCTGAACAACTCATAAATCAACTTAACGACCCAACTATGGATATAAGTAATATTCAAGCTATTACTCAAAAAGTCATTCAAGCAAAAGATTCATTGCACGGTGCAAATAAACTAGCACAAAATCAAGCAGATTCAAATTCAATAATAAATCAATCAACAAACTTAAATGATAAACAAAAACAAGCATTAAATGACTTAATTAATCATGCTCAAACTAAACAACAAGTGGCAGAAATTATTGCACAAGCTAATAAGTTAAATAATGATATGGGCACACTGAAAACACTCGTAGAGGAACAGTCAAAAGTTCATCAACAAAGTAAATATATTAATGAAGATCCACAAGTTCAAAATATTTATAATGACTCCATTCAAAAAGGTCTAGAAATATTAAACGGTTCTACGGATGATGTTTTAAACAACAATAAAATAGCAGATGCCATTCAAAACATTCAATTAACTAAAAATGATTTACATGGTGAGCAAAAATTACAAAAAGCACAACAAGATGCAAATAATGAATTAAACTATTTAACAAATCTAAACAATTCTCAAAGACAAAGTGAGCATGATGAGATTAATTCTGCGCCTTCAAGAACTGAAGTTTCTAATGATTTAAATCATGCTAAATCACTTAACGAAGCTATGCGTCAACTTGAGAATGAAGTTGCTCTTGAAAACAGTGTTAAAAAATTAAGCGACTTTATCAATGCAGATGAAGCGGCACAAAATGAATATAGTAATGCAGTTCAAAAAGCTAAAGACATTATCAATGGCGTTCCAACTAGCACTTTAGATAAAGCTACAATTGAAGATGCTTTATTAGAATTGCAAAACGCTAGAGAAAGTTTACATGGTGAGCAAAAACTTCAAGAGGCTAAAAATCAAGCTGTTGCTGAAATTGATCATTTACAAGCATTAAATCCAGGACAGGTTCTTGCTGAAAAAACATTAGTTAACCAAGCATCAACCAAACCAGAAGTTCAAGAAGCCTTACAAAAAGCAAAAGAACTTAATGAAGCTATGAAAGCACTGAAAACTGAAATAGATAAAAAAGAACAAATCAAGGCTGATAGTAAATATATAAATGCTGATAGTGGTCTTCAAGCAAATTACAATTCTGCGTTAAATTATGGTTCTCAAATTATTACAACTACTCAACCACCAGAGCTTAATAAAGATGTAATAAATCGAGCAACTCAAACGATTAAAAATGCTGGAAATAATTTAAATGGGCAATCTAAATTAGCAGAGGCTAAGTCAGATGGAAATCAAAGCATCGACCATTTGCAAGGATTAACACAAGCACAAAAAGATAAACAACATGATTTAATTAATCAAGCTCAAACTAAACAACAGGTAGATGATATAGTAAATAACTCTAAACAGTTAGATAACTCTATGAATCAACTACAACAAATTGTTAACAATGACAATACAGTAAAACAAAATAGTGATTTCATTAATGAAGATTCTAGCCAACAGGATGCTTATAATCATGCAATTCAAGCAGCAAAAGATTTGATAACTGCTCATCCTCCTATCATGGATAAAAATCAAATAGATCAAGCTATTGCAAATATTAAACAAACCCTTAATGATTTACATGGTAGTAATAAACTATTAGAAGATAAAAAAGAAGCTTCAGAACAACTACAAAATCTTAATAGCTTGACGAACGGACAAAAAGATACGATTTTAGATCATATTTTCAGTGCACCAACAAGAAACCAAGTAGGAGAAAAAATTGCAAGTGCTAAACAATTAAATAATATAATGAAAGCACTTAGAGATTCTATTGCTGATAATATTGAAGTTTTACAAAGTAGTAAGTACATCAATGAAGATTCTGAACAGCAAAATGTTTATAAACAAGCTGTTTCTAAAGCTAAAAATATCATTAATGATCAACCAACACCAGTAATGGCAAATGATGCGATTCAAAGTGTACTAAATGAAGTTAAACAAACTAAAGATAATTTACATGGTGATCGAAAACTTGCTAATGACAAGACAAACGCTCAAGCAACATTAAATGCGTTAAATCACTTAAATCAAGCGCAAAGAAGTAATCTTGAAACTAACGTTCAAAACTCTAATTCTAGACCAGAAGTACAAAAAGTAGTTCAATTAGCAAATCAACTCAATGAAGCGATGAAAAAATTAGAAGATGCTTTAACTGGTAATGACGCAGTAAAACAAACGAGTAATTATATTAATGAGGATACTTCTCAACAAGTTAACTTTGATGAATATACAGATAGAGGTAAAAACATAGTTGTTGAACAAACAGATCCAAATTTGTCTCCAGCTAATATTAACACTATTGCTGATAAAATTACTGAAGCTAAAAATGATTTACATGGCGAACAAAAACTAGAACAAGCTCAACAACAGTCCATCAATACTATTAATCAAATGGCTGGTCTAAACCAAGCTCAAAAAGAACAATTAAATCAAGAAATTCAACAAACTCATACCCGTTCTGAAGTACATCAAGTAATTCATAAAGCACAAGCTTTAAACGATTCAATGAATACTTTACGTCAAAGTATCACTGATGAAAATAATGTTAAACAAACAAGTAACTACATTAATGAAACTGTTGGTAAACAAACTGCATATAACAATGCCGTTGATCGTGTAAAACAAATAATCAATCAAACATCTAATCCAACTATGAATCCTTTAGAGGTGGAACATGCAGCATCAAATGTAAAAACTTCTAAAGATGCACTTCATGGTGAACGTGAATTGAATGACAATAAAAATTCAAAAACTTTTGCAGTCAATCACTTAGATAACCTCAATCAAGCTCAAAAAGAAGCATTAACTCATGAAATTGAACAAGCAACTATAGTTTCACAAGTAAATAATATCTATAACAAAGCGAAAGCTTTAAATAATGATATGAAAAAACTTAAAGATATCGTTGCTCAGCAAGATATTGTGAGACAATCAAACAATTATATAAACGAGGATAGTGCACCTCAAAATATGTACAACGATACAGTTAATCATGCACAATCAATCATTGATCAAGTAGCAAACCCTACGATGTCTCATGACGAAATAGAGAATGCAATCAATAATATAAAGCATGCCATCAATGCACTCGATGGAGAACATAAATTACAACAAGCAAAAGAAAATGCAAACTTATTGATTAATAGTTTAAACGATTTAAATGCACCACAAAGAGATGCCATAAATAGATTGGTTAATAAAGCTCAAACAAGAGAAAAAGTAGCTGAACAACTTCAAAGTGCGCAAGCTCTAAATGATGCTATGAAGCATTTAAGAAACAGCATTCAAAATCAATCAACTGTAAGACAAGAGAGCAAATATATTAATGCAAGTGATGATAAAAAAGAGCAATATAATCACGCAGTTAGAGAAGTCGAAAATATTATCAATGAACAACATCCAACACTGGATAAAGAAATAATTAAGCAACTAACGGATGCTGTAAATCAAGCGAATAATGACTTAAATGGCGTTGAATTGTTAGAAGCTGATAAGCAAAACGCACATCAATCTATACCTACATTGACGCACTTAAATCAAGCACAACAAAACGTATTAAATGAGAAAATTAATAGCGCAGTTACCAGAACTGAAGTTGCTGCTATTATTGGCCAAGCAAAACTACTCGATCAAGTCATGGAGAATTTAGAAGAAAGTATCAAAGATAAAGAGCAAGTTAAACAGTCAAGTAACTATATTAACGAAGACCCTGATGTTAAAGAAACATATGATAACGCCGTTAATCATGTGACAGAAATACTTAACGAAACAGTAAATCCAACGTTATCTATTGAAGATATAGAGCATGCTATCAACGAAGTTAATCAAGCGAAAAAACAACTCAGAGGTAAACAAAAACTTTATCAAACTATCGATTTAGCTGATAAAGAATTAAGTAAATTGGATGATTTAACATCACAACAAAGCAGTTCAATATCTAATCAAATATATACTGCTAAAACGAGAACAGAAGTTGCGCAAGCGATTGAAAAAGCAAAATTATTAAATCATGCAATGAAAGCACTTAACAAAGTTTATAAAAATGTAGATAAAGTGTTAGATAGTAGTCGATTCATTAACGAAGATCAACCCGAAAAAGAGGCCTATCAACAAGCTATAAATCATGTTGATTCAATCATTCATAGACAAACAAATCCTGAAATGGATCCAACAGTAATCAATAGCATAACTCATGAACTTGAAACTGCTCAAAATAACTTACATGGTGATCAGAAACTTACTCATGCACAACAAGATGCTGCTAATGCAATTAATGGGCTAATTCATCTTAACGTTGCTCAACGCGATGTCATGATAAATGCGAATACAAATGCTACAACACGCGAACAAGTTGCGAAGAACTTAGATAATGCTCAATCTCTTGATAAAGCTATGGAAGCACTACAACAAGTAGTTGCTCATAAAAATAATATATTGAACGATAGTAAATATTTAAATGAAGATTCAAAATATCAACAACAATACGATCGAGTTATTGCTGATGCTGAACAACTACTTAATCAGACAACAAATCCAACATTAGAACCATATAAGGTCGATATTGTTAAAGATAATATCTTAGCTAACGAAAAAATACTATTTGGTGCAGAAAAACTATCATATGACAAATCAAATGCAAATGATGAAGTTAAACATATGAATTATCTTAATAATGCACAAAAGCAATCTTTAAAAGATATGATTTCTCACGCAGCTTTAAGAACTGAAGTTAAGCAACTTCTGCAACAAGCTAAAGTCCTAGATGAAGCCATGAAATCACTTGAAGATAAAACTCAAGTAGTGATTACAGATACTACTTTGCCTAATTACACTGAAGCTTCAGAGGATAAAAAGGAAAAAGTAGACCAAACTGTTTCACATGCTCAAGCTATCATTGATAAAATAAATGGCTCAAATGTAAGTTTAGATCAAGTACAACAAGCACTAGAACAATTAACTCAAGCATCAGAAAATCTAAATGGTGATCAGCGAGTTGAAGAATCTAAAGCTCATGCTAATCAAACAATTGACCAATTAACACATCTTAATTCATTACAACAACAAACTGCGAAAGAAAGTGTTAAAAACGCAACAAAACTAGAAGAAATCGCTACTGCTAGTAACAATGCTCAGGCATTAAACAAAGTAATGGGTAAATTAGAACAATTCATTAATCATGCTGATTCTGTTGAAAATAGTGATAATTATAGACAAGCCGACGACGACAAAATTATCGCTTATGATGAAGCACTAGAACATGGACAAGATATACAAAAAACTAACGCAACCCAAAATGAAGCAAAACAGGCGTTACAACAATTAATAAATGCAGAAACATCGTTAAATGGTTTTGAAAGATTAAATTATGCTAGACCACGAGCTTTAGAATATATCAAATCACTAGATAAAATAAACAATGCTCAAAAGTCCGCTTTAGAGGATAAAGTAACGCAATCGCATGATTTATTAGAATTAGAACATCTTGTCAACGAAGGTACAAACCTCAATGACATTATGGGTGAATTAGCTAAGGCAATCGTTAATAACTATGCTCAAACCAAAGCAAGTATAAATTACATTAACGCCGACAACCAACGCAAAGATAACTTTACGCAAGCTATCAACAATGCACGTGATGTGCTTAACAAAACTCAAGGTCAGAACTTAGATTTCAATTCAATTGATACATTTAAAGATGATATATTCAAGACTAAAGATGCACTAAATGGTATTGAACGTTTAACAGCTGCAAAATCAAAAGCAGAAAAACTAATTGATAGTTTAAAATTTATTAATAAAGCTCAATTCACACATGCAAACGATGAAATTATGAATACTAATTCTATTGCACAATTGTCTAGAATCGTGAATCAAGCATTTGATTTAAATGATGCAATGAAATCTTTAAGAGATGCACTTAATAATCAAGCTCTTCCTGTCCAAGCAAGCTCAAATTATATAAATTCAGATGAAGATTTAAAACAACAATTTGACCATGCTTTAAGTAATGCTCGAAAAGTACTTGCAAAAGAAACTGGTAAAAACTTAGATGAAATACAAATTGAGGGACTCAAACAAGTGATTGAGGATACTAAAGATGCTTTAAATGGTATCCAACGTTTATCAAAAGCTAAAGATAAAGCAATTCAATATGTACAATCTTTATCTTATATCAATGATGCACAACGTCATATTGCTGAAAATAATATTCACAACTCTGATGATTTATCATCTTTAGCAAATACATTATCTAATGCTAGTGATTTAGATAATGCAATGAAAGACTTACAAGATACTATAGAAAGTAATTCATCTTCTGTTCCAAATAGTGTGAATTATATTAATGCAGATAAGAATTTACAAATTGAATTTGATGAGGCACTACAACAAGCAAGTGCAACAAGCTCTAAAACTTCAGAAAATCCAGCAACGATTGAAGAAGTATTAGGCCTTAGTCAAGCCATTTACGATACAAAAAATGCATTAAATGGTGAACAACGACTTGCAACTGAGAAAAGCAAAGATCTAAAATTAATAAAAGGATTAAAAGATTTAAATAAAGCGCAACTTGAAGATGTCACAAACAAGGTAAATGCAGCAAATACTTTAACAGAGTTATCTCAGCTCACTCAATCAACGTTAGAATTAAACGATAAAATGAAATTATTGAGAGATCAACTTAAAACCTTAGTAAATTCCGTTAAGGCAAGTTTAAATTATAGAAATGCTGATTATAATTTAAAACGTCAATTTAACAAAGCTTTAAAAGAAGCTAAAGGCGTGTTAAATAAAAATAGCGGTACAAATGTCAATATCAATGACATTCAGCATCTTTTAACACAAATAGATAATGCAAAAGATCAATTAAATGGTGAACAACGTCTAAAAGAACATCAACAAAAATCTGAAGTATATATTATTAAAGAATTAGATATACTTAATAATGCTCAAAAAGCTGCAGTAATTAATCAGATTAGAGCGTCTAAAGACATTAAAATTATTAACCAAATTGTTGATAATGCAATTGAATTAAATGATGCTATGCAAAGTTTAAAAGAACATGTAACTCAATTAACAGCAACTACAAAAGACAACATCGAATATTTAAATGCCGATGAAGACCTAAAATTACAATATGATTACGCTATCAACTTAGCGAATAATGTTCTTGACAAAGAAAACGGTACAAATAAAGACGTTAATATCATAATTGGTATGATTCAAAATATGGATGATGCTAGAGCACTTTTAAATGGAATCGCAAGACTTAAAGATGCTCAAGCAAAAGCACATAATGACATTAAAGAAACGCTTAAACGTCAACTTGATGAAATTGAACATGCTAATGCAACATCAAATTCTAAAGATCAAGCTAAACAAATGGTAAATGAGGAAGCTAGAAAAGCGCTTTCTAATATTAATGACGCAACATCAAATGATTTAGTTAATCAAGCAAAAGATGAAGGGCAATCTGCAATTGAACACATACATGCAGATGAATTACCTAAAGCAAAACTAGATGCTAATCAAATGATTGACCAAAAAGTTGAAAATATAAATCACTTAATTAGTCAAAATCCAAACTTATCAAATGAAGAAAAAAATAAACTAATATCTCAAATTAAGAAGTTAGTAAATGAAATTAAGAATGAAATTCATCAAGCTATAAATAAACAACAAATAGAAAATGCTACAACAAAACTAGATGGAATCATTGATACTACTAAAAAATTAATTATCGCCAAAGCAGAAGCTAAACAAGTGATAAAAGAGTTATCACAAAAGAAACGAGATGCAATAAATAACAACACTGATTTAACACCTTCTCAAAAAGCACATGCTTTAGCAGATATTGATAAAACAGAAAAAGATGCACTTCAACATATCGAAAATTCTAATTCAATTGATGATATCAGTAACAATAAAGAGCATGCATTTAATACTTTAGCTCATATTGTTATTTGGGATACTGATCAACAACCATTAGTTTTTGAACTACCTGAATTGAGCCTTCAAAATGCTCTAGTAACAAGTGAGGTGGTTGTTCACAGAGATGAAACGATTTCATTAGAAGCTATAATTGGAGCTATGACTTTAACTGATGAACTTAAAGCAAATATTGTTTCATTACCAAAGACTGATAAAGTAGCTGATCACTTAACCGCTATAGTTAAGGTTATGTTAGCTGATGGCTCATATATCACTGTAAATGTTCTAGTGAAAGTTGTAGAAAAAGAATTACAAATAGCTAAAAATGATGCTATAAAAACAATTGATGTTCTGGTAAAACAAAAAATCAAAGATATAGATTCTAATAACGAATTAACGTCTATTCAACGTGAAGATGCAAAAGCTGAAATTGAAAGATTGAAAAAGCAAGCTATCGATAAAGTGAATCATTCAAAATCGATTAAAGATATTGAAACAGTAAAACGAACTGATTTTAAAGAAATAGATCAATTTGATCCTAAACGCTTTACGCTAAATAAAGCTAAAAAGGATATCATTACTGATGTTAATACTCAAATCCAAAATGGTTTCAAAGAAATCAAAACAATAAAAGGTTTGACTTCTAAAGAAAAAACTCAGTTTGATAAACAGTTAACTGCACTACAAAAAGAATTTTTAGCAAAAGTCGATTATGCTCATAATTTAGTAGAATTAAATCAATTACATCAAGAGTTTAATAATAGATATGAACATATTATAAACAAGGCACATTTACTAGGTGAAAAACATATAGCAGAACATAAATTAGGATATGTTGTAATAAATAAAACTCAGCAAATACTAAATAATCAATCTGCTTCTTACTTTATAAAACAATGGGCACTTGATAGAATTAAACAAATTCAACTAGAAACGATGAATTCAATTCGTGATGCACATACCGTACAAGATGTACACAAAGCATTGTTACAAGGTATAGAGCAAATCATGAAAGTAAATGTAAATATTACAAATCAATCCTTCAAGGATTCTTTGCATAACTTTAATTATCTTCAATCAAAATTTGATGCTAGATTAAGAGAAACGGATGTTGCAAACCATATCGTACAAACTGAAACATTCAAAGAAGTTCTAAAAGGAACGGGTGTTGAACCAGGTAAAACCAATAAAGAGACACAGCAACCAAAACTTCATAAGAATGATAATGATAGCCTATTCAAACATTTAGTTGATAATTTTGGCAAAACTGTAGGTGTTATCACATTAACTGGTTTACTTTCTAGTTTCTGGTTAGTTTTAGCTAAAAGACGTAAAAAAGAAGAAGAAAAACAATCGATAAAAAATCATCGCAAAGACATTCGTCTTTCAGATACTGATAAAATAGATCCAATGATAATAACTAAGCGTAAAATAGATAAAGAAGAACAAATACAAAACGATGACAAACATTCAATTCCAGTTGCTAAACGTAAGAAATCTAAAGAAAAGCAATTGAGTGAAGAGGATATTCATTCAATCCCCGTCGTTAAACGTAAACTAAATAGTGATAACAATGATACAAAACAGAAGAAAGTTGCTTCTAAAAAGAAGAAAACCCCTCGATCAACTAAAAAAGTTGTAAAAAACAAAAAGCGTTCTAAAAAGTAAAATATATCTTTAACACAGAACAAGCCCGGGACTTAATGTCTCGGGCTTGTTTTTGTGTTAATCATCGATTATTGAGTATGAACGTATTATAATAAGCTTTTCAAAGCCGAAATCTTATTGGTGAGGTTGAACAAACAATTAAATACGTAATATATCATATTAACACTTTAGATTATTGTGATGTAAGTTTGTATAGTGTTTGTTGAGCAAGTTGATTCGCTTCTTTATTTTGTTTTCGTGGAATCCATTTCACAAACATCAAATCAAAACTTTGCTCTAAGATTTCTATGTTTTCAAAATAAACTTTAAACTTAGCATTTTTAACTTTACCTTGTAGCATACTATCTTCAATTAATTTTGAATCAGTATAAAGTAACGCGTTAGATACTTTTAATTCGCGTGCATGTTCCAAAGCGTGCAACATTGCTGCCCATTCTGCACTATGATTATCCATTTCACCTAAATCATGCGTAAATGCATATCTTTGTGAATTTTCTTTTATAATAATCGCACAAGCACTTCGGCCGGGATTTCCTTTAGTCGCAGCATCAAAATGTATTTTAGCCATTACTTTTACTCCTCTTCAGAATTGTCTACTCGCTAAAATGTATCTATTCTATTGTATCAAACTAAAAAGACAAAACGCTAAAAATTAAATCAAAAACAAACAGAACCTAAGATAACATATATACTACAGGTTCTGCTAACAAATAAGGCATTGATGTCTATATTGAGCCCTTATATTAAGATTTATTTAACTTTGGTCGTACGTCCTATCATTGAAAATTTCACTTGGAATTTCTACGGACAAATCAAATTGAATTTCGAAGCTAGTTCAGCACAAGGAATTCTGTTTCGTTTTTTTGTATATCTACATATCGAATACAATAAATATTAATACCCATTATCTAATTGTTCTATCTTTCCTTTTCGATATAGTGACTTAGCAATATATCCAAATGGTACATTAAAAATTGTTGACACTAATTTTAACAGGTAAGTTGTAATAAATATTTCAAAAACAGCAGTACCTGGCATAGTACCAATAAAAGCAATTGAAACAAATAAACCGGTATCAATAATAGAACTTAAAATGGTACTACCGTATGCTCTAATAATAAAGGTTTTATCAGAGCTAAATATCTTTTTAATCATACTGAATATAAATACATCAATTTGTTGGCCTATGATATAAGCAATAATGGAACCAATAGCAATTCTAGGCACTAAATCAAAAATCATTTTTAATGAGTTTTGCGCATTGTCTACTGGAGCAGGAATAAAATGCAATGACATTTGCATGACTATAATCATTACTAAGGTTGAAGAGAAACCAAGCCACACTGCTCTTTTAGCAACTTTACGACCATAGATGTCATTTAATATATCAGTAGCTAAATATATAGAAGCAAACATGACATTTCCAAGCGTAGCCGTAATACCAAAAATATGAACTGCTTTTATGACCTGTATATTAGCGATAATCGTTCCTATTGCTACCCAAGCAATTAGTCCTTGTTTACCAAAGCAACGATACATCAGTACCATTAAAGCGAATGTAACAATAAATGACGCAATACCAAATATTTCATTATACATATCATTTTCCTCCTAAATTTTGTTAAAGCGGGTGTTTAGAAACCGCCAAAATTAACTATACTAGTTTACTTAAAATTTATCTTTAATGCAATGCTAAAAAAGAAGAGTAAATAAATATTAACTTAAACCAACATCTAAGTTATCAATTTTCTCAAAACTAAAATTGATTATTTCAAATTCCCAACTTATAAATGCTATAATACAAACATGTGAAATGAGTATATATTATAAATAGTCTATAGCTAAGGGAAGTGGAAGCTATACTCACTTATACAGAACAACAAGCAATTCAACACATCGACCAATTGATGAATATTTATTGTCACCAATGTCCATTAAAAAAGCACAATAGAAAAACTCACGGTAAAACACCAGCACATCATTTTTGTATAAATGAATGCACGGTCGGTAAACAAATTAAACAAATTGGTAATGAGTTACAATAGGAGGATGTCACATGGAGATTATAGCAATTTCAGAAACACCTAATCATAATACAATGAAAGTTTCTTTGAGTGAACCACGTCAAGATAACTCATCTACAACATATACTGCCGCTCAAGAAGGTCAACCTGAATTTATTAACCGATTATTTGAAATAGAAGGTGTTAAATCAATATTTTATGTTTTGGATTTTATATCAATTGATAAAGAAGATAACGCTAACTGGAATGAATTATTACCACAAATAGAAAACACGTTCGCTAAAAGCAATTAATTTTCTATATAGTACAATTAGAAACAATTTATAGTAGAGGAGCATTTTATGATGAATGGGTACGAAGCTTATATGAAAGAACTTGCACAACAAATGAGAGCTGAATTAACAGACAATGGATTCACAAGTCTTGAAACGAGTGATGATGTCAATCAGTATATGCAAAATATAGATAATGATGACACAACATTTGTTGTAATCAACTCAACATGCGGTTGCGCTGCAGGATTAGCACGTCCAGCAGCTGTTGCAGTTGCAGAACAAAATGAAGTAAAACCAGATCATAAAGTAACCGTATTTGCAGGTCAAGATAAAGAAGCAACACAAACAATGAGAGATTACATCCAACAAGTTCCTTCAAGTCCCTCATACGCATTATTTAAAGGTCAACATTTAGTTCATTTTATACCTCGAGAACATATTGAAGGGCGCGACATCAATGATATAGCTATGGATTTAAAAGATGCTTTTGACGATAATTGTCAATAAACTTAATATTGTCTAGCTATGTCAAAGAATCACTAAAACTAATATCATTCACTAGAGTGGGACAGTCGATTCAACATGAATCCTGTCCTATTTTTTTCAATTACAATCATACTTACATATTAAATGTAATTGTTCTTTAACTCATTCTATTTGATTACTTTCTCTACCAACGATTATGTAAAAAATTGAGGTGCACCATTCATGTTTTTAGCTTGGAATGAAATAAAAAGAAATAAAATTAAATTCAGTTTAGTCATGGCATATTAGTACTTATAAGTTATTTATTATTCCTACTGTCTGGACTTGCAAACGGCCTTATTAAAATGAATACTGAAGGTATAGAAAAGTGGAATGCAGACGCTATCATATTAAAAAAAGATGCTAATCAAACTGTAGAGCAATCCTTATTCAATATATCCAAAGTGCAAAATACTTATGAACAATCAACCACATTAAAACAACAAGGGGTCATTATCTCAAACCATCATCACGAAGAAAACGCGTTACTTTTCGGCGTTACACACAAATCATTTTTAATCCCTCCTATAATTAAAGGTCATCAAGTTGAAAGTTCAAATGAAGTAGTCATTGATCAATCACTAGCCGATAAGGGGTTCAAAATAGGTGACATCTTATCTTTATCTCAATCAGATGAAAAGCTAAAAGTGGTAGGTATTGTAGAAAGTGCTAAATATAATGCTTCACCCGTGCTATTCTCTAATAATAAAACCATTGAGAAACTTAATCCCAAATTATCAAAAGATAAAACAAATGCCATAGTAGTCAAAGACTCAAATTGGAAAAATCATAAACTTAACAAAGATTTAGAAAGTATTTCAATCTCGCAGTTTATTAAAAATCTTCCTGGCTATAAAGCTCAAAATTTAACTTTGAACTTTATGATCGTTTTTTTATTTATAATTTCAGCAACAGTTATTGGCGTATTCTTATATGTTATAACGCTCCAAAAAACACACTTATTTGGTGTACTTAAAGCACAAGGCTTTACCAACGGCTATTTAGCAAAAATGGTTTTTGCTCAAACTTTCATATTATCTTTAATTGGAACAATCATTGGATTTCTCTTAACACTATTAACAGGTACCTTTTTGCCTAGTGTTGTTCCAATTCATTTTAATTTATTAACGATGTTGATATATGGAATTGTTCTTATCATTATTTCTTTATTAGGCAGTCTATTTTCTGTTCTGTCTATAATAAAAATAAATCCACTTAAAGCAATTGGATAGAAAGGAATCATAAACATGTTAGAGTTCAAACAAGTGAGCAAATCTTTCAGAGACGGCAATCAAATAATTCAGGCAGTAAAACCTACCGATTTAAAAATAATTCAGGGTGAACTGATTGCTATTGTGGGACCCTCAGGTTCAGGGAAAAGTACATTTTTAACTATGGCTGGCGCCTTACAACGACCTACTTCAGGAAATATTTACATCAACAACAAAAATATATCAATATTATCTGAAAAGCACTTATCAAAAATAAGAATTAACGAAATAGGTTTTATATTACAATCGACGAATCTCGTGCCTTTTTTAACAATCGAACAACAATTCAAACTTCTTGGCAAATATAAAAAAGATACATTAAGTGAAGATGGATATCAAAAATTGGTTAAACAGCTAAATTTATCGGATATTACCAATCAATTACCAAATCAAATATCCGGTGGTCAAAAACAGCGTGTGGCAATAGCTAAAGCTATCTACACAAATCCATCAATCATACTAGCAGATGAACCTACCGCTTCACTAGATACGAATAATGCAATGGCTGTAATGAAAATACTTCAAGAACAAACGAAAGAAAGAAATAAAACATGTGTGATTGTTACTCATGATGAACGTTTAACTCATTTTTGTGATAAAACATATTTCATGGAGGATGGACTTCTTTCACTCCAATAGAAATAAAATATTCATAATTACTTGCATTTCATATTTGAAATTCCCGAGTCAACATTTGTTGTGACTCGGTTTTTTTATAAAAAAACAGTCCATTGAGTCTTTAAAAAATCTTATGTAAGAAAATTTCACAACTCAAATTCATATTGTCAAGATTGAACAACCAATTCAACACATTCCCATTTATTAATTTGTTTTATATGAGATATTTTACATAAAAGATTTAAAATTTTATAAACTCAAAACCCTCTCTCTTCTATCGATACATCTTTTCTAGTATAATGTTCATTAAGATAATACATATTTTTATAAGGAGTTGTACGCATGTATAATCCATTCGACGAAGCTTATCATGGCTTATGCGAAGAGATATTAGAAATAGGGAATAGACGCGATGATCGCACACATACAGGGACAATTTCCAAATTTGGGCATCAATTGCGTTTCGATTTAACCAAAGGGTTTCCTTTACTTACAACCAAAAAGGTTTCTTTTAAATTAGTAGCAACTGAATTATTATGGTTTATTAAAGGAGATACAAACATTCAATACCTACTTAAATATAATAACAATATATGGAATGAATGGGCTTTTGAAAATTATGTTCAGTCTAATGATTATCATGGACCAGACATGACAGATTTTGGACATCGTTCTCAGCAAGACCTTGAATTTAACGAGCAGTATAAAGAAGAAATGAAAAAATTTAAAGAACGTATATTAAACGATGATGCATTTGCTAAAAAATATGGCAACCTAGGGAATGTTTATGGTAAACAATGGAGAGATTGGGAAGATAAAAATGGTAATCATTATGATCAATTAAAATCAGTTATACAACAAATTAAAAACAATCCAAACTCTCGACGACACATTGTTTCAGCATGGAATCCTACTGAAATCGATTCAATGGCATTACCACCTTGCCACACAATGTTTCAATTTTATGTACAAGAGGGTAAATTAAATTGTCAATTATATCAAAGAAGTGCTGATATATTTTTAGGTGTTCCCTTCAATATTGCAAGTTATGCTTTATTGACACATCTTGTTGCAAAAGAATGTGGACTTGAAGTGGGTGAATTCATTCATACGTTTGGAGATGCACATATTTATTCCAATCATATGGATGCAATACATACTCAATTATCAAGAGAAAGTTATCTACCACCTCAATTAAAAATTAATACAGATAAATCAATTTTTGATATTAATTATGAAGATTTAGAATTGATAAATTATGAATCACACCCTGCTATTAAAGCACCTATTGCGGTATAAAAAATGCATTAATATTTCGCATACAGAAAGGAGGTATACCATGACATTATCAATAATTGTCGCTCACGATAAACAAAGAGTCATTGGGTACCAAAATCAATTACCATGGCATTTACCAAATGATTTAAAGCATGTTAAACAACTGACCACTGGAAATACACTTGTAATGGGTCGAAAAACTTTTAATTCTATCGGGAAACCACTGCCAAATAGACGTAACGTTGTGCTCACTAACCAAGCTTCATTTCACCATGAAGGGGTAGATGTTATAAACTTTCTTGATGAAATTAAAGAGTTATCTGGTCATGTTTTTATATTTGGAGGACAAACGTTATTCGAAGCAATGATTGACCAGGTAGATGATATGTATATCACAGTAATAGATGGGAAGTTTCAAGGAGACACTTTCTTTCCACCGTACACATTCGAAAACTGGGAGGTCGAATCTTCAGTGGAAGGTCAACTAGATGAAAAAAATACTATACCGCATACATTCTTACATTTAGTGCGTAGAAAAGGGGAATAGGAGGCAATTATGGCTAAACAAATTATCGTCACAGATTCAACCTCTGATTTATCACATGAATATTTAAAACAACATAACATTCATGTTATACCATTAAGCCTGACAATCGACGGAAAATCTTACACTGATCAAGTTGATATCTCTTCAAGTGAGTATATCGATTATATTGAAAATGATGCAGACGTCAAAACAAGTCAACCACCTATTGGTCGATTTATTGAAACATATGAGCAATTAGCTCAAGATGACGTTGAAATTATAAGTATTCATCTTTCGTCAGGTTTAAGTGGTACTTATAATACTGCTGTTCAAGCGAGTCATATGGTAGATGGTAATATCACAGTGATTGATTCTAAATCTATTTCGTTTGGGTTAGGTTATCAAATTAAGCAAATTGTTGAATTAATAAGTCAAGGTACATCAACAGAAAAAATAGTGGAAGAAATGACACAATTACGTGATAACTTGCAACTGTTTGTGGTTATCGGTCAGCTTAATCAACTCATTAAAGGTGGCAGGATAAGTAAAACAAAAGGTTTAATTGGAAACATTATGAAAATTAAGCCAATCGGAACTTTAAGAGATGGTCAACTTGAACTAGTGCATAATTCTAGAACTCAAAACTCTAGTGTCCAATATTTAAAAAAAGAAATTACAGATTTTGTTAAAGATCATAAAATTAAATCAATAGGGATTGCTCACGCCAACGTTAAAGATTTCGTTGATAAAATCAAAAAATCATTTACAGAATCATTTGATTTTAACCAATTTGATATTAATGTAACAACTCCAGTGATTTCGACGCACACTGGACAAGGTGCTATTGGACTTGTGGTATTAAGAGATACGTTGAACTAAGTTGTCACAAAATCACATATAAGATTCTGAGTTAAATACTTTAAATTCCCGACAATATAGCGTAAATTTAAACAAACAGATAACTTAAGGAGGGAATATAACATGGCATATGCAACACTAGCTGGAGGTTGTTTTTGGTGCATGGTTAAACCCTTCACCTCATATCCTGGAATAAAATCAGTCGTTTCCGGATATAGTGGAGGACATGTAGAAAATCCAACATACGAACAGGTATGCACAAATCAAACAGGGCATGTGGAAGCTGTACAGATTGAATATGATCCTGATATTACAACATTTGAAAATATATTAGACGTTTATTTTAAAACGTTTGACCCAACTGATGACGGAGGGCAGTTCTTTGATAGGGGTGAAAGCTATCAACCTGTCATTTTTTATCATGATGAGAATCAACGCAAAGCTGCCGAGTTAAAGAAACAACAAATTGACGAAGAGGGTATCTTTAAAAAACCGGTTATCACACCGATTAAACCATATAAAAATTTCTATCCTGCAGAAGAATATCATCAAGATTACTACAAAAAGAATCCTACGCATTATGAACAATACCAACGTGGATCTGGTAGAAAAGCATTTATCGAATCACACTGGGGGTCTCAAAATGATTAAAAAAAACAAAGATGAACTGAATGACATGGAGTATCTAGTTACTCAAGAAAATGGTACTGAACCTCCGTTTCAAAACGAGTATTGGAATCACTTTGAAAAAGGAATTTACGTTGATAAATTGTCCGGCAAACCATTATTTACTTCAGAGGATAAATTTGAATCTAATTGCGGTTGGCCAAGTTTCTCCAAAGCATTAAATGATGATGAAATCGTAGAACTTGTTGATAAATCATTTGGTATGATTAGAACTGAAGTTCGATCAGAAAAAGCGAATAGCCACTTGGGGCATGTTTTTAATGACGGACCTAAAGAAAAAGGTGGTTTAAGATACTGTATTAACTCTGCTGCGATTCAGTTTATACCTTATGATAAACTAGAAGAGTTAGGATATGGAGATTTAATTAAACATTTCAAAAAATAGGAGTGCATTTACATGTTTAAAAAGTTATTTGGAAAAGGTAAAGAAATTGACAAAAACATTAAAATCTACGCACCTTTGACAGGTGAGTATGTCAAGATTGAAGATATTCCTGATCCAGTCTTTGCGCAAAAAATGATGGGAGAAGGCTTTGGTATTAATCCTACAGAGGGTGAGGTTGTTTCACCGATTGAAGGCAAAGTCGATAATGTTTTTCCAACAAAACATGCTGTAGGGTTAAAAGCCGAAAATGGATTAGAGTTATTAGTTCATATCGGATTAGATACCGTTCAATTGGATGGCAAAGGGTTTGAAGTACTTGTTGAAAGTGGGGATGACATTAAAATAGGTGATCCTCTTATACGTTTTGACTTAGAATATATTAATAATAATGCAAAATCTATTATTTCCCCTATTATTATTACAAACTCTGATCAAACTGAATCAATTCATATTGAAGACGTACAAGCAGTAGTTAAAGGGGAAACACAAGTTATTGATGTGACAGTAAGCTAATGGTTAAGAATTATTCATTTTATCAATTTATTATGACCGTGCGTGGAAGAAAAGATGATAAAGGGGTTTTTGCTGAGCAAATTTTTGAAGACCTTGCCTTTCCAAAACACGAAGATGATTTTAATACATTATCTGAATATATTGAGACACATAGCGAATTCACCCTACCAATGTCTGTATTTGATGACTTGTATGATGACTATACGGAATGGTTGAAGTTTTAAATTCTTTTCACTAATAAATATTGATAGAGCCTGGGACACGACTCATTGTCTCAGGTGTTTTAATGTAAAGGGATTCAAACTCTACACTTTTTTAGTTATAACTTTTGTTTGACGTACACAGAATAATTACACTGTTTTCTCAATGAAACATACGTTTAATATAGTAATTTTTAGCATGTACTACTCAAGCCTCATGTGATTTTTACTTACATACATCATAATTAAAAATATTCGAATACATACAAGATGAAAATTCCTCAATAACTTGTTAATGATTAAGTATAAATATAACCATGAATTTATATTTTGTATAACTCAATATGAACGTATAAGGATGTGATACCATGAATGATCATCAAAAAAATCATGCAACATCTCAAGATGATAATACAAAGTCAACACCGTCTAAAAATAGCAAGCAAATAAAAATTAAATTATGGCATTTCATACTCATTATTTTGGGCATTATTCTTTTAACATCTATCATAACTGTAGTATCAACGATTTTAATTAGCCATCAAAAAAGTGGTTTAAATAAAGAACAACGTGCAAATTTAAAAAAAATTGAATATGTCTATCAAACACTTAATAAAGATTATTACAAAAAGCAAAGTTCTGATAAATTAACTCAATCTGCCATAAATGGTATGGTTAAAGAACTGAAAGATCCATATTCAGAATATATGACTGCTGAAGAAACAAAACAATTTAATGAAGGTGTATCAGGTGATTTCGTTGGCATAGGTGCCGAAATGCAAAAGAAAAATGAACAGATAAGTGTTACTAGTCCAATGAAGGATTCACCAGCAGAAAAAGCTGGTATTCAACCTAAAGATATCGTCACACAAGTGAATCATCATTCGGTAGTCGGTAAACCACTTGATCAAGTTGTTAAAATGGTCAGAGGTAAAAAAGGAACATATGTTACTTTAACTATAAAACGTGGTTCGCAAGAAAAGGATATTAAGATTAAACGCGATACCATTCACGTTAAGAGTGTAGAGTATGAGAAAAAGGACAATGTAGGCGTTTTAACAATCAATAAATTCCAGAGCAATACTTCTGGTGAACTCAAATCTGCAATCATAAAAGCGCATAAGCAAGGCGTCCGTCATATCATTTTAGATTTGAGAAATAATCCGGGTGGTTTATTAGATGAAGCAGTCAAGATGGCAAACATCTTTATTGATAAGGGAAATACAGTCGTTCAATTGGAAAAAGGTAAGGATAAGGAAGAATTAAAAACTTCTAATCAAGCACTAAAACAAGCAAAAGATATGAAAGTATCCATCTTAGTTAATGAGGGATCAGCTAGTGCTTCAGAAGTGTTTACAGGTGCTATGAAAGACTATCATAAAGCTAAAGTTTATGGTTCTAAAACATTTGGTAAGGGTATCGTTCAGACCACTCGTGAATTCAGTGATGGTTCATTAATTAAATATACAGAGATGAAATGGCTAACGCCTGATGGCCATTATATACATGGTAAAGGAATTAGACCAGATGTTAGTATCTCAACACCAAAATACCAATCACTCAATGTCATTCCAGATAACAAAACTTATCATCAGGGTGAAAAAGATAAAAATGTTAAAACGATGAAAATAGGTCTAAAAGCTTTAGGTTATCAAATTGATAATGAAACAAACATATTTGACGAACAATTAGAATCCGCTATTAAAACATTTCAACAAGACAATAATTTAAAAGTTAATGGCAATTTTGATAAAAAAACAAATGATAAATTTACTGAAAAACTTGTTGAAAAAGCGAATAAAAAAGATACTGTTTTAAACGATTTACTAAACAAACTAAAATAAACTTGCGAGAAAACCATTAAACGAAAAGAACGCATTCAACTCTTTAAGTGTAATATCATTCTTAAAGAGTTGGATTTCTTAAATTTAATAACCATTCACGTTTGAATTAAGAGCCTGAGACATATAGTATATGTACAGGCTCTTAATCATATCTGATAATTCTGATTAGTTGGAAATACAACTTTTATAAAAGTTATTCCTATTAAGGTATGGTCCCAATCATTTCTTAACATTTTCAGATTTTCGTTAATTGATTGAGTCTTGAAAGTATCAATATGATTTAAATTTATTGTTACTACTCGTTAAAATTTAAAAAAAGAGGTGTTTTAGTAAGATGATTAGATTAGCAACTAAAGATGATTTACTTAGTATTACTCAATTAGTCAAAGAGGCTAAACAGATTATGGAAGAATTCAACAACAACCAATGGGATGATGAATATCCCGCGAAAGAGCATTTTGAAGAAGACATCGAAAATAAAACACTATACGTTTTAGACGTTGATCATACAATTTATGGTTTTATTGTTATCGACCAAAACCAATCGGAGTGGTATGATGACATTGATTGGCCTGTTAATCGAAATGGAGCATACGTTATTCACAGATTAGCTGGATCAAAACAATATAAAGGTGCTGCGACTGAACTTTTCCAATTTGCCATGGACTTAGCAAATGAACATGATATTCATGTCATTTTAACGGATACATTTGCCCTCAATAAACCTGCTCAAGGATTATTTGAAAAGTTTGGTTTTACTAAAGTTGATGAGATAGAGATAGATTATCATCCTTTTGATAGAGGGGCACCTTTTTATGCTTATTATAAAAACATATAAGAATAGAGGTTGTAATTATGACAAAAATTGCATATACAGGTGGAGGAACAGTAGGACATGTTTCAGTGAATTTAAGTTTAATTCCTACTTCGATTGAAAAAGGACACGAAGCATTTTATATTGGTTCAAAACATGGTATTGAAAGAGAAATGATAGAGTCACAACTCCCTAATATTCAATATTATCCAATATCAAGCGGTAAATTACGTCGTTATCTATCCTTTGAAAATGCAAAAGATGTCTTTAAAGTTTTGAAAGGAATTTTAGATGCACGTAAAATACTTAAAAAACAAAAACCAGACTTACTCTTTTCAAAAGGTGGTTTTGTTAGTGTTCCGGTAGTTATAGCCGCACGTTCTTTAAAAATTCCAACTATCATACACGAATCAGATTTAACTCCTGGATTAGCTAATAAAATTTCTTTAAAATTTGCTAAGAAAATATACACAACCTTTGAAGATACACTTGCATATCTTCCAAAAGATAAAGCTGATTTTGTTGGAGCTACTGTACGTGAGGACTTAAAACAAGGGAATAAAGAAAGAGGTTATCAACTCACTGATTTTGATAAAAACAAAAAAGTGTTATTGGTCATGGGTGGAAGTTTAGGTAGTAAAAAACTTAATAATATCATTCGTCAAAATATTGAGGCACTTCTCCATGATTATCAAATTATACACTTAACTGGAAAAGGGCTTGTTGATGACTCAATTAATAAAAAAGGTTATGTTCAATTTGAATTTGTTAAAGACGACTTAACTGATTTATTAGCAATCACTGATACTGTTATAAGTCGCGCAGGTTCTAACGCAATTTATGAATTTTTAACGCTGCGAATACCGATGCTACTCATCCCCTTAGGACTTGATCAATCAAGAGGAGATCAAATTGATAATGCTAAAAACTTTGAATCTAAGGGTTATGGTCGTCATATTCCTGAAGATCAACTTACAGAAGTTAACTTATTGCAAGAATTAAATGATATTGAATTACATCGTGAATCTATTATTAAACAAATGGAAACATATCAAGAGAGTTACACGAAAGAAGATTTATTTGATAAAATTATTCATGATGCATTAAACAAGTAGGGGGCACCTATAATGAATCGATGGAAACGCATTTCATTGCTGATTGTTTTTACACTTATTTTTGGTATAATAGCTTTTTTTCATGAGTCAAGGCTTGGAAAATGGATAGATAACGAAGTATATGAATTTATTTATTCATCTGAAAGTTTCATTACCACATCTATTATGTTAGGTGCAACAAAAATTGGTGAAGTTTGGGCAATGGTTGCGCTATCCTTATTATTAGTTGCTTACCTTATGCTAAAACGTTTCAAGATTGAGACATTATTCTTTGTAATAGTAATGAGCTTATCTAGTACACTCAATCCACTATTAAAGAATATCTTTGATAGGGAACGTCCAACATTATTGCGTTTAATTGACATTTCCGGCTTTAGTTTTCCAAGTGGTCATGCTATGGGCTCAACTTCATTCTTTGGAAGCGCTATATATGTAATAAACCGTCATGATTCGGGTATCTCTAAAGGCGTGTTAATCGGTTTATGCGCACTTTTCATTTTATTAATATCAACTTCTAGAGTATACCTAGGCGTTCATTACCCTACAGATATTATTGCCGGCATTATTGGTGGTGCCTTCTGCATTGTTTTATCAACGTTAATATTGAAAAAACAACTCGCTGTATAAAGAAGCGCGGTTGGAATTTTAAATTAAATAGGTATTGACCAAACCACTGAAATGATTGTGAGTAAACAATGATTTTAGTGGTTTATTTAGTATATTCAAATCGGCGTTTTTAAATAAATATTGTTTGTAAGCTCAATGTTAATAATATTTATCTTATATTAATTTCTTTGTTTTCATTTTTGTTAATAAAAGACTTAAAATGTTGTCTTATAAATGTTTTAAGTCTTTTGTTTTTTGAAAAATTACAAACAAAAAATTTTGATTTACGAAAACTTAAATTTGAAAAAAGTTTACTTTAATAGCGATTACTTATACTGAACTTGTGATTAAATCTTCAAAGGAGCAAAGACATGATACAAATCAAGGATTTAAACAAAGTTTACGACAATGGTAGTCACGCAGTTAAAGATTTCAATCTAGATATTGAGGACAATGAATTTGTAGTATTTGTAGGACCTTCGGGATGTGGGAAATCAACAACGTTACGTATGATTGCAGGACTTGAAGATGTGAGCAAAGGGACAATTAGTATCAACGATCAAGTAATCAATGATTTACAACCTAAAGATCGTAAGATTGCTATGGTCTTTCAAAACTATGCATTATATCCACATATGACAGTTTATAAAAATTTAGCTTTCGGCTTAAAAATGCGAGGAATCAAGAAGAAAATTTATGACGAAAAAATTCAACATGCAGCTCAAATATTAGAAATTGAAAACCTCCTCGACCGTAAACCTAAAGCCTTATCTGGAGGACAACGTCAACGTGTGGCACTTGGTCGAGCTATCGTTAGAGAAGCTCAAATCTTTCTCATGGATGAACCACTTTCTAATTTAGATGCTAAATTACGAAGTAACATGAGAAGCGAAATTATAAAAATACATAAACAAATGAAAGCAACAACGATTTACGTGACACACGACCAAACTGAAGCTATGACAATGGCATCACGTATCGTCATATTAAAACAAGGCGAAATACAACAAATTGGTACGCCTGAAGAAATTTATCGTCATCCTGTCAATGAATTTGTTGCCACTTTCATTGGTAGCCCATCAATGAATATGGTTCCAATGACCTACAACATGGATGCTTGGTACTTCGATGGACAAAAAGTGGCTGATGCTACATTACTTCAACTTGCATCGCATGCACAATACAGACTTGGTATACGACCTGAAGACTTACATCTTGTTAATGATAACGAAATAAGTAATTATCCAATCCAACTTTCTCAATTCACTGTAGACTTAGTTGAGTTAACTGGTTCATACAAATTACTTCACTGTCATCACAATGAGCATAAAATCATAGCAGCTGTAGATAGTAATTTGGATTTTGAATTAGGACAAACAGTTTCCTTCGGTATAAAAACGGAAGATGCACACTTTTTCGATTCTGATTCAGGCGAAAGAGTACAAGAGGAGGTTTTATCATGAGTAAAAACAAAAAACAAAGCCTTCAATCCGCTCATCAAAAACCTTTGTTAAAAAGAATGTGGGAACACAAAGTACTTTACTTAATGATTTTACCTTGTTTACTCTTTTTCTTGATTTTCAACTATATTCCAATGACAAGTCTTGTTCTGGCATTCAAAGATTTCCGCTTCGATACTGGTATCATCGGCGGTGAATGGAAAGGGCTATACTATTTTAAACGCTTTTTCTCTGACCCTCGCTGTATTCAAATTATTATGAATACGCTAATTATAAGTGGCATGAAATTGATTTTAGCTCTACCATTTCCAATTATTTTAGCCATTATGTTTAACGAAATTAAAGATTCTAAATTAGGTAAGATTAGAGGTTTATTTCAAGGCGTACTTTACATCCCTCACTTTTTATCTTGGGTTGTAGTTATCGGTATTTTCAAGAAATTACTCGCTCCAGATGATGGACTTATGAATCAACTGATCCATCAATTTGGTGGCGACGGGTCGACTTACTTTATGATGAACCCTGAGTATTTTCACACCATCATGTTTTCTAGTTATATATGGAAGAATGTAGGCTGGGATTCCATTATTTATTTTGCAGCAATTATGAGTATTAATCCTGAAATTTATGAATCAGCTGCGATTGATGGCGCGAATCGTTTCAAACAAATTATACATATTACCTTACCTATGTTAACGCCAACAATTGTTATCTTATTCATCATTTCTCTAGGCGATATTTTAAAAGCAGGATTCGATCAAATTTACCTACTCAAAACACCAGGTAACGCTAACGTTTCAGAAATACTGGATACATTTGTGATTCGTACTGGTATTGAACAAGGCGATTTCAGTTACGCAATTGCGATTAGCCTATTACAGGGTGTGATAGGACTTATCGCTGTCGTCATTATTAATAAATTCGCAGATAAGAAACTGGATACATCACTATATTAAGGAGAATGTACATGTTTAGAAAGTCTATGCTCATCTTAATGATTGCAGTCATTTTGTTCGTAACAGCATGTAGCAAAGATAAAACGCAAGATGAAGCGAAAAGAGAAGCAGATGCTAAAGGTAAACCAGATACATGGATTGCAGATAGAAAACTTAAAGGACTTGTGTTTCAAAGTGATAACGATGCCTCCCCTAAAATGAATAAAGAAGTCGCTCAAGAACTTAAGAAAAAGACTGGCATCACGTTAGAACTTCAAACCGTTTCTAATGAAGATTCCACAGAAGCATTAACTTCAGGACTCGCTTCAGGAGATTTACCCGACTTCATCGTTTATTACTTAGACGATAGTGGACGACCTGAAATGAAAGTACTAAATAAAGCAGCGAAACAAGGTCGACTCACAGACTTAACGAAAATGCTTAAAAACACAAAAATTTATAGTAAGTATTTCAAAAAAGGATATTTACCAAAAGATACGAAAGATAACATCATGTTTAATAAAGAACAAGATGGAACGTACCTTGTACATATGGGGATTAACCGTCATCCAGGACAAGAAGAACGTCGCACTGTAGGTGGTCCTTATGTCAGAAAAGATATCATGGATAAACTTCATATCGACCCTGCTTCTATCAAGACGTCCAAAGATGTAGAAAAACTTGCTGAAAAGATGAAAGAACACCACTTCAAAGATGATAATGGTAAAGAAATCACACCTATTGGCCCAACAGCATGGGGCGGTGACGATCGTACTAGATTCTATAATGACCTTGTGTGGACTGGTCAGTCTGATGAGAAATTTTTAAATAAAGGTAAGAAAATTATACATGAATCACAAACCGAATATCCACTTAAACGTGTACATTACGTTAAAGACCTTATGAAGAAAGGCTTAATGACAAAAGAGTTCTATACAATGGAAGAAAATAAAGCAAAAGAAGGACTCGTAAATGGCTCATGGGGCATTGTTTCAGATTTACATAACTATGTTACTGAAAATCAAAGTATGAAATACGTTCCACTTGGGCCACTCAATACAGTCAAAGGTAAATTTAGAGTTGAAAAGCCATATAAATCAGGCGCAAACGGTTGGGCTGTACCAAGTACGACTGAACATCCTGAAGACGTCGTTAAACTCGCTGATTTCCTTGCAAGTCGCAAAGGTAAATTACTCGGTCAGTACGGTATTAAAGGACGTGACTATACGTTAGATAAGAAAGGTAAACCTCATGTTAAACCTGAAGTGTTAAAAGAAGTTGAAAATAATCCAGACGAAGCTAAAAAACGTGGTTTTAGAGGTGCGGGTTCTTATTGGGCAGATCATCTTGGTTATACTGATATAGATAATAAAGCTGATTTCGGTGAAACTGAATACGGAGATAATACAAAAACGAAAAAGACGACTCCTGAAAAGATTGCTGATATGTGGCATTATGATGAAAGACAGAAACACGCCAAAATCGTAAACGGACTCACAGTAAAGTCATTCTTATCTAAATATGAATATGGCGAAGATTTAGAAATTGCACTCGATGATTATAGTGACGCTATTAAACGTGCTTATTATTCTCAATCAGACAAGGAAGCGAAACAAATTATTGATAGTGCTAAGCAACGTTTAGAAGAGGCAGGCTTAAATCAATTTGAAAGATACGTTGAAAATCAAAGAGATAAAAAAGGAACTCAAATTATTTATTAAGAGGTGGCAGAGACAATGAAAGTTTCACAAGATAAAAGTGCACTTGTCATTCGTATTATCTCATTAATCATTATTATTGGCTTAGTAATCACGATTATCCTCCCGATGATTAATATCTTTGCCTTAGCATTTAACTCTGGGGTAGATGCTCAAAAAGGTGGCATCACTTTCTACCCGCGTAAATTTTCACTAGATAATTTTAAGGAGATATTTAAACAAGGCACGTTATTAAATGCATTATTTATTAGTATCGCAAAGACAGTCATAGGAACGATACTAAGCGTCATATTAACAGCTATGGCTGCATACGTTCTAACAATCAAAAGTTTACCGTTTCGAAGAATCATCTCATTCTTCCTAGTCTTTACGATGTTATTCAGTGTCGGTGTTGTACCACTTTATATCCTATTAAATCAACTTCATTTAACTGATACATTCTGGGTATACATTTTACCGTCACTTTATAGCGTTTATAACATTTTAATTATGCGTACATTCTTCAATCAATTACCTAGTAGTGTGATTGAAGCCGCTAGAGTAGATGGTTGTAATGACTTTCAAATCTTTTGGAAAATTGTCTTACCCATGAGTAAACCCGTGGTGGCATCAATTACATTATTTAACGCCGTGAGTCAGTGGAATGATTGGTTTACAGGTGCATTCTTCGTACGTAATCCAAACCTCAAACCGTTAGCTACTGTTTTACAAGATATGTTAACGAAACAAGCTGCCATTGCAGATGCTTTAAAACAAAAGTCAGGTTCATATGCGATGTTAGACAAGTTGACAATTACAGGGGACTCAATGCAGATGGCAATGATTGTACTATTAACAATTCCAGTATTATTCCTCTTCCCATTTGTTCAGAAGCATTTTGTAAAAGGTATAACTATCGGTTCGACAAAAGAGTAAAGGAGACGAAACAATGACTACAATTCTACAATTAAGCGATTTACATATTGGGCCACACAATGATGAAAAAGATCAAAAAACTTACGATTTAATTCATCATATGATGACACACTATCAACCTGACATCACAGTATTAACAGGTGACCAAATTTGGTCTGAAGGCGTCATTGATTCAGGTCGCGTTTATAAGAAATTAATGGAGTATTTAAATCGATATGATACGCAAATTGCAACGACATTTGGTAATCACGATACAGAGGGGCATCTCAAACGTTCAGACTTACGCGCTATTGAGGACCAATATTCTACCAACTATGTACAGAAAAATCATAGCCTCATTGTTGATGATAAAGAAGCTTATACAATAGAAGTTGTAAACAACGATACAGTCACACATGTGCTTTATGTTATTGATGGAGGAGATTATAATCCATTTGGCATAGGTGATTATGATTTTATAAGACCTGAACATGTGAATTGGCTTAGGGAAACACATCAAGCATATCAAACTCAATTTCAACACAACTTTCAACATAACTTATTATTTACACATATTCCATTACAAGAATATAGAGAAGTTGAGAATATTGGTGAATATCATGGCATTTTCAATGAACCTATTGCGTGCTCAAAAATTAATTCCGGATTATTTAGTCAGATGTTACTAAACGGTGATATTGAAGGTATGTTCTGCGGTCATGACCATGACAATGATTTTACGATTAATTTATATGGGATTCGCCTTAGCTTTGGTCGTGTTGGTGGTTACAATACTTATGGTGATTTACAACGTGGGGCTAGATTAATTGAGTTGCAACCTGACGCTATATATAAATCGAAAGTGTTAGAATTTGATGATCGTTTCTAAAAGAACGTTTCGGTCATTATACATTCCTATTTTAATAGAACAACTTTTCATACTCATCATGGGTCAAGCTGATACATTGATGTTAAACAGCTATAGCACTGATGCCGTTGCTGCTTCGGGAATGATAAGCCAAATACTCATGCTCATCACGTTTCTGATTACAATCATTCATGTGGGTACAAATATACGTATTGTTCATTTGAAGGAACATCAACCTTCAAGTATTTCACAAGAGATTTATCATAATTTGTTGTTCAATATCATAGTATCTATCGTATTTACGATTGTGATTGGGATCGCATTCGAACTTATCTTACGACTTTTTCAGGTACCTCAAGATATATTCAAACTGACCTATCAATTTGGAATGATTATATTGAGTGTACTCACTTTAACGACCTGTCACATGTATATTGGTACTGTATTACGTGTCATGAATCATGCATCATCAGCTACACGCATTACTATCATTAGTAATGTGACTAATATCATTTTGAACGGTATCGTACTCTTTATTATTCCAGAATATGTAGGTAACCCTGTATTAGGTGTCGCGGTGGTAACAGCGTTCAGTCGTTTATTGGGATGTACTTTAGCTTTAATTGCGCTGATACAAATTTTCCGTCCATTCAAGCATTACTTCAAGCTGGGCTGGAAGAAAATATATCAGGTTTCGACATTAGGTATCCCAACAGCAGGTGAACAAATTTCTTATAATTTTGCACAGACATTTACAACTGCATTTATTGCGATGTTAGGCACTCAAGTCATCGCTGCGAAATCTGTTTCTACTGTTTTAAGCGGCCTGTCTTTTAGTTGTGCTATGGCATTTAGTGCTGCTAGCCAAATTTATTTAGGAAAATTTATATCCCGTCGACGTTACCGTACTTTAAAGAAAGTTGTTATAAAAAGTATTTGGTTTAATATCACACAATCTTTCATGATTATGACGTGTGTATTTATAGGATTTATAGTGTGTGGACGTTGGATAACACACGACTTACAAACCTATCATTTAATCATTTACTATCTTGTTATACTTTTTGGATTAGAACCGATACGTGCAATTAATAATCTAATTGTAGATTTATTAAACGTGACAGGGGATGTACGTTATCCAGTCACCGTGAGTGTTGTGACCACATGGTTGTTATTATTACCTGGAAGTTATCTATTAGGTATTCATTGGAGATTAGGTTATACAGGAATTATTTTAGTGAGTATTGCTGATGAAGCGCTGAGATTTATCATTATGTATCTTAGATGGCGAAATGATCGTTGGCAAGCACGAATGAAGCAGATTGGAGTATAGATAATTATGTATAAAAGAAATGAACGTTTGAATCTTATTCGTAAACGTGTTGATCAGTACGGACAGGTGGCAGTAAAAGATTTAGCTATATTCTTACAAGTTACGCCTGAAACCGTGAGAAAGGATTTAGAAACCTTAGAAAACGATAAACTGATTACACGTACACATGGAGGTGCGATACAATACAATCATATTAATAAAGAGAAATCATATGCGAATAAGTGGCAGAAACAATCACAAGTAAAAGAGCGTATTGCTAAGAAAGCTGCTTTGCAAATACAGTCTGGAGAAATTATTGTCATCGATGGTGGAACCACAACAGGGCGAATTCCTCAATATCTCAATGATATTACTCAGACCACGATTGTGACGAATTCTCTGAAGATTGCGGATGAATTGAATCGTGCTATAGAGGAGCAACGAATTCAAGCAGAAGTGATTATGCTTGCTGGAAAGACGAATACTGAACAAGATGTTGTGCGCGGGCATATGACGAATGAGTTATTACAACGTTTTAAATTTGATAAAGCTTTTATTTCATGTGGTTCGTTTGATACGAGTGATTGTTATGAATTTGATCTGGAAGAAGCGCATGCAAGTCACATTATGATTCAAAAAAGTCAACTGAGTTATCTCTTAGCGGATAGTAGTAAGCGAGATGCGCATGCGTCGTATCGTATTGATGGGTTTAGCGAAATTGATTATATGATTTCTGATTATGCTAAACCTCAGAATATAGAATATTTTAATCAGAAGCATTGGTTACAGATTTAACTTATAGAAAATGAAGCCTGAGACTTCGTCTTTTTTAAATAAAAGAAGACGCCTCAGGCTTTATTTAATTTTACGAATGGTGACACCTGAGGCTTTGCCCAAGTATAAGTGCCACTAGCAATGAATATTTTTTTCGTTGCAGTGGCACTAAAAAACAGCAGACCTCAAGTGTCAAAGGCCTACTGCTTTTATTGAAACGTCCTATCTTAACGTTAGTCTTTTACGGGCATATAAAAGGGGATAGTTGAAAATGACCAATCCAAAAGAACAACTTGTATGTGGGGGGAATGTTTTTCAATTGTTATTGATAATCATTTTCAATTAACATTATACATGATTGATAATGATTGTCAATTAGAAATATATACATTTTTTCGATTTAATTTAAATATAATGATAATGCTAGAGTGACTTTTTCTAAAGACAGTCTACTTATTCGACTATCTATTAAGGTGGTTCATGGTAAAATGATACTAGTTTCATAACAAATCATTTACAATTTTGAATTACATCTTTAGAAATACGAGTTAATTGTTTAAGATGTAGCGTGAGGTGCAAATATGACAAATATTTTAATCGTAGAAGATGAGCAAAATCTTGCTAGATTTATAGAGCTTGAATTAACTCATGAAAATTATACTGTTGATATAGAGAATGATGGAAAGGCAGGTTTGGACAAAGCATTATCTAAGCCCTATGATTTATATATTTTAGACTTAATGCTTCCAAACATAAATGGTCTAGAAATTTGTAGACAAATTCGTCAAAAAACAACTACTCCCATTATCATCATTACTGCAAAAAGCGAGACATATGATAAAGTAGCTGGGTTGGACTATGGGGCAGATGACTACATTGTAAAACCCTTTGATATAGAAGAATTGCTTGCAAGAATAAGAGCGGTATTGCGCAGACAGCCAGATAAAGATGTTTTAGATATCAATGGTATTATCATTGATAAAGATGCCTTTAAAGTTACTGTTAATGGCCATCAATTAGAATTAACTAAAACAGAATACGATTTACTATATGTTTTAGCTGAAAATCGTAACCACGTCATGCAACGTGAACAAATTCTCAATCACGTATGGGGGTATAATAGTGAAGTAGAAACGAATGTCGTTGATGTTTATATTCGTTATTTACGTAATAAACTCAAACCTTTTAATAAAGAAAAATCCATAGAAACAGTACGTGGCGTAGGGTATGTGATTCGATGATTAAGCGTCAAAAATTAAAATATAAATGGATGCTTATTACGACGCTCATTACCTTCACGACAATATTACTTTTCTGCTTAATTATTATTTTCTTTTTAAAAGATACTTTACGAAGTAGTGAAATTGACGAAGCTGAAAGAAGTTCAAATGATATCGCCAATCTGTTCCATTCAAAATCTTTAAGTGATATATCTGCATTGGATTTAAATGCATCCTTAGAAAATTTTCAAGAAATATTGATTTATGATGATAAGGGTAGAAAGTTAATTCAAACATCAAATGATAATACACTTGCTTATGATAACAAAATTGATTTCAAACATCCTGAACGTATACATATTCATAGAAGCCACGGTATTAATTACTTAGTAATAACTGAACCTATACGTTCGAAGGAATTTTCTGGATACAGTGTATTAGTCCATTCTCTTCAAAATTATGATAATCTCGTTAAATCACTTTATATCGTTGCACTTGCTTTTGGATTAATTGCAACCATTATAACCGCCGGCGTGAGTTATATCTTTTCTTCGCAAATTACTAAACCAATAGTTACAATGTCCAATAAAATGAATCAAATTAGAAGAGATGGTTTTCAAAATAAACTTGAATTAACTACAAATTATGAAGAAACAGACAATTTAATTGATACCTTTAATGAAATGATGTATCAAATAGAAGAATCTTTTAATCAGCAACGTCAATTTGTCGAGGATGCTTCACATGAATTAAGAACGCCACTACAGATTATTCAAGGTCATCTCAATTTAATTCAACGTTGGGGAAAAAAAGATCCAGCAGTTTTGGAGGAATCTTTGAATATTTCAATTGAGGAAGTGAATCGAATAACAAAACTTGTCGAAGAACTACTTTTACTTACCAAAGATAGAGTCAATCATAATGTTTTGGAATGTGAAAATGTAGACATAAATAGCGAGATTCAGTCACGTGTGAAGTCACTGCAACACCTACATCCAGATTATACCTTTGAAACACATCTTGCTACTAAACCTATCCAATTAAAAATTAACCGTCATCAGTTTGAACAACTTTTACTCATATTTATTGATAATGCAATGAAATACGATACTGAACATAAGCACATTAAAATTGTTACTCAACTAAAAAATAAAATGATTATGATTGATATTACTGATCATGGTATGGGTATACCAAAAGCTGACTTAGAATTTATCTTTGATAGATTTTATCGTGTAGATAAATCACGTGCACGTAGTCAGGGAGGCAATGGATTAGGACTATCAATAGCTGAAAAAATTGTACAACTTAACGGTGGTATGATTCAGGTTGAAAGTGAACTACAAAATTACACGACTTTCAAAATCAGTTTTCCAGTACTAAATTAAATAAATAGTATTATTTAAGTAACGAATGATTACGATCAAACAAGGGACAAATAAATTATTACAGGCTTAGATATTAACAATCCTTAAACTAGTACTATAAATGATTAAATCCATTGACACCTATCATTATAAATAAAGATTACGGACATTATACTAAGATGCTGATTAGAATAGCTATATCATGTCATACTAATGAAAGGAACTTCTTCACAAAAGTTCTCTTACTATAGACTTGACAATCTAAACTTGATAGATGGAGATAGCGATCATACGGGAGCGAGACTATGAATTTGGAGTAAATTCTGTCTTGCTCCTATTTTGTATAATAATAGGTAAATGTACTTTAACAATATATGAAATAATGCTATGATAACCATGTAAGCGTTTCATCATTTTTGTGGAGGGTGTTAAATGACTAAGAACAAGAAAGAATTTACAGAGGCTCCTGTAAACTTCGGTGCAAATCTTGGCCTTATGCTAGATTTGTATGATGATTATCTACAAGATCCATCATCCGTACCTGAAGATTTACAAGTCTTGTTCAGTACAATTAAAACAGGTGAAGCTCATATCGAAGCTAAACCTACCACTGATGGGGGTGGTTCACAAGCGGGAGATAGCACAATTAAACGTGTTATGCGCTTAATCGATAATATTCGTCAATACGGACATTTAAAAGCAGATATTTATCCAGTAAATCCTCCAGAGCGTCAAAATGTTCCTAAATTAGAAATCGAAGATTTTGATTTAGATAAAGAAACTTTGGAAAAAATATCATCTGGAATTGTCTCTGAACATTTTAAAGACATTTATGACAATGCCTATGATGCAATTGTTCGTATGGAAAGACGTTACAAAGGACCGATAGCTTTTGAATACACTCACATTAATAATAATAAAGAACGTGTGTGGTTAAAAAGAAGAATTGAAACGCCTTATAAAGCAAGTTTAAACGATAATCAAAAAAAAGAACTTTTCAAAAAACTCGCACACGTAGAAGGTTTTGAAAAATATTTGCACAAAAATTTTGTTGGGGCTAAACGTTTTTCAATTGAAGGTGTCGATACGTTAGTTCCAATGCTTCAACACACAATCACATTAGCAGGTAACGAGGGGATTAAAAACATTCAAATCGGTATGGCTCACCGTGGACGTTTAAATGTATTAACGCATGTCTTGGAAAAACCTTATGAGATGATGATTTCAGAATTTATGCATACAGATCCAATGAAGTTTTTACCAGAAGATGGTAGTTTAGAATTAACTTCAGGTTGGACATCAGATGTGAAGTATCACCTAGGTGGCGTTAAAACGACTAACTCATATGGAATAGAACAACGTATTTCTTTAGCGAATAATCCAAGTCATTTGGAAATCGTTGCACCCGTTGTTGCTGGTAAAACAAGAGCAGCACAAGATAATACACATCAAGTAGGAGGTCCATCTACCGACTTCCATAAAGCAATGCCGATTATTATACATGGTGATGCGGCATATCCAGGTCAAGGTATTAATTTTGAAACGATGAACTTAGGTAGTTTAAAAGGATATTCTACAGGTGGTTCACTTCATATTATTACAAATAATAGAATCGGTTTTACAACTGAACCTTTTGATGGACGTTCAACAACGTACTCTTCCGACGTAGCTAAAGGTTACGATGTTCCAATACTACACGTAAATGCCGATGATGTAGAAGCAACAATTGAAGCTATTGAAATTGCAATGGAGTTCCGTAAAGAATTTCATAAAGATGTAGTTATTGATTTAGTAGGTTATCGTCGTTATGGGCATAATGAAATGGATGAGCCTTCTATTACTAATCCAGTTCCATACCAAAATATTAGAAAACATGATTCAGTTGAAATTTTATATGGTAAAAAGTTAGTTGATGAAGGTATTATTTCTGAAGACGAAATGAATGAAGTCATTGACAGTGTTCAAAAAGAAATGCGAACAGCACATGATAAAATTGATAAAAATGACAAAATGAATAACCCAGATATGGAAAAACCAGAATCACTCCAACTACCTTTACAAAGTGATACGAAAGATTTCTCATTTGATCATTTAAAAGAAATCAATGATGCAATGCTTGATTATCCAAAAGATTTTCATGTACTGAAAAAGCTCAATAAAGTACTTGAAAAACGTAGAGAACCTTTTGAAAAAGAAGGGGGGCTCGTCGATTGGGCTCAAGCAGAGCAACTTGCTTTTGCAACCATATTACAAGATGGAACTTCAATTCGTTTAACAGGTCAAGATAGTGAACGGGGAACATTTAGTCATAGACATGCTGTGCTTCATGATGAAGAAAATGGTAATACATTCACGCCATTGCATCATGTACCTCAACAACAGGCTACTTTTGATATTCATAATTCGCCGCTATCTGAAGCAGCTGTAGTTGGATTTGAGTATGGTTATAACGTCGAAAATAAAGGTAACTTTAACATATGGGAAGCTCAATATGGCGACTTTTCTAATATGTCTCAAATGATGTTTGACAATTTCCTCTCAAGTTCTCGCGCAAAATGGGGTGAGCGTTCAGGTTTAACACTTTTCTTACCACATGCTTTTGAAGGGCAAGGACCAGAGCATTCATCGGCACGCTTAGAAAGATTTCTACAATTAGCCGCTGAAAATAATTCAACTGTAGTTAATCTATCTAGTGCAAGTAATTACTTCCATTTACTACGTGCGCAAGCCGCTAGTTTAGATACATTAGAAATGAGACCATTAATTGTCATGTCACCTAAGAGTCTTTTAAGAAATAAAACAGTAGCTAAACCTATTGATGAGTTTACATCTGGCGGTTTTAAACCTATCATCACAGAAGATATCGAAGAACAAAAAGTCAAAAGAGTGATTTTAGCATCAGGAAAGATGTATATTGACCTAAAAGAATATTTAGCTAAAAATCCTAACGATTCTATTCTTCTCATAGCAGTAGAAAGATTATATCCGTTCCCAGAAGAAGAAATTAAAGAAGTATTAAAATCGTTACCTCATCTTGAAAATGTGTCATGGGTTCAAGAAGAACCTAAAAATCAAGGTGCATGGTTATTTGTGTATCCTTATCTAAAAGCACTTGTTGCTAATAAATATGATTTAACTTATCACGGTAGAATACAAAGAGCTGCACCTGCTGAAGGCGATGGAGAAATTCATAAACTTGTACAAACTAAAATTATTGAAAGTAGCATTAACAATTAACTAGGGGGAAAAATAAGTATGGCAGAGGTAAAAGTTCCAGAATTAGCAGAATCAATCACAGAGGGTACCATTGCAGAATGGTTAAAAAATGTAGGCGATAATGTAGATAAAGGTGAAGCTATCTTAGAACTAGAAACAGATAAAGTTAACGTCGAAGTAGTTTCTGAAGAAGCTGGGGTATTATCAGAACAATTAGCCGAGGAAGGCGATACAGTTGAAGTAGGTCAAGCTGTAGCTGTAGTAGGAGAAGGACAAGTAAACACATCTAGCGATAGTTCTAACGAATCTTCACAAAAAGATGAAGCTAAAGAGAAAGAAACGCCAAAACAATCTAATTCGAATTCTAGTGAAAGTAAAAATACACAAGATAATAGCCAACAACGTATCAGTGCAACACCATCTGCACGTCGACATGCACGTAAAAATGGCGTTGATTTAAGCGAAGTATCCGGAAAAGGCAATGATGTTTTAAGAAAAGATGATGTTGAAAATAGTCAAAAATCTTCGAGTGAAACAGCTAAAAGTGAAAGCAAATCACAAAACAGTGGTTCTAAACAAACCAATAACAATCCATCAAAACCTGTTATTCGTGAAAAAATGTCTCGACGCAAAAAAACTGCTGCAAAAAAATTATTAGAAGTATCAAATCAAACAGCTATGCTTACTACATTTAATGAAGTTGATATGACAAACGTTATGGATTTACGTAAACGTAAAAAAGAGCAATTTATCAAAGACCATGATGGTACTAAATTAGGATTTATGTCCTTCTTCACTAAAGCTGCCGTTGCAGCTCTCAAAAAATATCCTGAAGTAAATGCTGAGATAGATGGCGATGATATGATTACTAAACAATTTTACGATATCGGCATTGCAGTATCCACTGACGATGGATTACTCGTACCATTTGTTAGAGATTGTGATAAGAAAAATTTTGCAGAAATTGAACAAGAAATCGCTAATTTAGCCGTAAAAGCTCGTGATAAAAAATTAGGCCTTGATGACATGGTTAACGGTTCGTTTACCATCACTAATGGCGGTATCTTTGGCTCAATGATGAGTACACCGATTATAAATGGTAATCAAGCAGCTATCTTAGGTATGCATTCAATTATTACACGCCCAATTGCAGTTGATAAAGATACAATTGAAAATCGTCCAATGATGTATATCGCATTAAGCTATGATCATAGAATCATCGATGGGAAAGAGGCTGTAGGATTCTTAAAAACCATTAAAGAACTCATTGAAAATCCTGAAGATTTATTACTTGAATCATAATTTGGAACCTAACATACTTAAAAAACAACGACGTAAATGGTACTGACCCCCTTAAACGGGAACTTAATAA